>NZ_JBEYVP010000012.1:0-241528 GCF_040644035.1 Streptomyces sp. NPDC047042
CGTCCGGCGTTTGAGGACGAGGCCGTTCAGGCCGAAGCGGGGGTCTGGGGGCGGCAGCCCCCAGGGATGGGACGGGTAGGGGCGGCGGGGGCGAGAGAGCTGCCCTCTACACCGTTTCCCACGCCTCCAGGGCCAGCCCAGGCTCGTTCTTTCGGCGGGACACCCTCAGGTTTCCGGCGCCCGGTGACGTCGTCGCCGCGACCACCTTGCCGTCCGCGTCCTCCGAGAGGGACACCCGTGCGTCCAGCGGCAGTTGGGGCCCCGACTCCGTCCACCACGCCCCCGCCGACTCCTGCTCGGTGGGATACGCGGCAAAGGCCACCCGCCCACTCGCCGACCGCTGGGCCAGCAACGTGCAGTCGACCCCGTCCAGGGTGCAGCGGATCACCGAGACCGGGCCGGGGCCGGCCCCCGGCAGCAGTTCGATCGGCTCGCTGCCCGCACGCCACACACAGACCGTGTCCGCCTCGTCCAGGTAGAACAGGCTCACGTGCTCCTCGGACGTGGCGACCGCCCGCAGGCTGCCAGGACGGGCCGACGCCTTCAGCGGGGCCTCGTCGAGCTCCGGGATGTGGCCGGGCCCGCGCTGCGTCCAGCGCAGGATGCCGTGCGGCGAGTTGCCGTACAGCTCGACGCGTCCGGAGGCACGCGTGACAGCCGTCAACTGCTCTTCCACGTCCTCGCCCTTGAGGTCCCGCCAGGGGCCCCAGCCGCCCTTCTCCTTCTGGCCGCGCATGCTGACACCGCCCACGGCGTTCCGTACGAACACATGGGCGCGCCCCTCCGCGTCGACGGCGACCGCAGGTACGCCGGTCCAGTCGCCCTTCTCGTTCGGGTGGCCCAGGCGCGTCCAGTCGAGGGCCGCGAGGGCGGGCCGGAAGTGCGTGGTGTGGACGAGGCCCGCCTCGCCGCGCACCGTGGGCCGCCATGTCGCCAAGTGGGCGTACTGGTCGGCGCCTTGGCCGACGCCGAGCATGGGATGCACACGCAGGTCTCCGCCGATGCGTCTGGGTGGGAGCCAGGGCCCGCCGGGCCGGGACTCCGCGCGGCAGACGATCTCGTCTCCCACGGCGTCGTACGTACTCAGCCGGCCGTCGCGACCCCGTATGAGCCAGTCACCGTTGACCGATTCGGGGCGCCCCGCGGCCGCGTTGGCGGAAGGAGGAACAATGGGCACTGGACCACTTTAGTGTGCTCTTACCTTCGTCGCGCCCCCAGGCCCCCTTATCCGGTACCTGGGATTCCGGTGCCGCGTGCGACCCTGAACCCATGGATGCCCCGCTGCTTGTGATCGTCGACGGCGCGAATGTCGTCGGCTCGGTTCCCGACGGCTGGTGGCGGGACCGGCACGGGGCCGCCGAACGCCTGCGGGACCGGCTGGTGGCGTACGCGGAGGGCGGACTGCCGGGCCGCACAGGGCCGTTGGAGATCGTCCTGGTGGTCGAGGGCGCCGCCCGTGGAGTGACGTCGGTCGCGGGCGTACGGGTCGTGCCGGCGCCCGGCAGCGGGGACGACCGGATGGTCGAGCTGGTCGCCGAGGCCGGGGACCGGGACGTTCTCGTCGTCACCGCCGATCGTGAACTGCGGCGGAGGGTCGGTGAGTTGGGCGCCGAGTGCACCGGTCCCCGTACGGTCAGGGGCGGTTAGGGGGCGGATGGGACGCCGACCTGCCGTACGGGGCCGATGGTCAACTCAGCTGAAGGGCCTGGTCAGTTGGTGCCTGTCTTCGCCGCCGGCTCCTCCTCGCGGCCGAGGCGGCTGTGGGAACGGCCATAGAGGAAGTACACGCCGAACCCGATGGCCATCCAGACGCCGAACCGCAGCCAGGTCTCGGTGGGCAGGTTGAGCATCAGCCACAGCGAGGCCAGTACCGACAGGATCGGCAGGACCGGCACCCAGGGGGTACGGAAGGACCGGTGCAGGTCGGGGCGGGTCCTGCGGAGGATGATCACGCTGATCGCGACGATGATGAAGGCGAACAGCGTGCCGATGTTCACCAGTTCACCGAGCGTCTCGAGACTGGTGAAGCCCGAGACGATCGCGATGATCACGCCGAGCAGGATGGTCGGCCGGTACGGCGTCCTGAAGCGCGGGTGGGTGTGCGAGAAGAACCGCGGCAGCAGCCCGTCGCGGCTCATCGCGAAGAACACGCGGGTCTGGCCGAGAAGCAGGATCATGCAGACGGTGATGAGTCCGATCGTGGCGCCGAAGCTGATCACACCCGCGAACCAGGGGTGTCCCGTGGACTTGAATGCCTCCGCGAGCGGGGCGGTCACGGACAGCTTCGTGTACTTCAGCATGCCGGTGACGACGATCGAGACAGCGACGTAGAGGGTGGTGCAGATCAGGAGTGAACCGAGGATGCCCCGGGGCATGTCGCGCTGCGGGTTGCGGGTCTCCTCGGCGGCCGTGGCCACCACGTCGAAACCGATGAACGCGAAGAACACGATCGAGGCACCGGTGAAGATGCCCATCACACCGAAGTTGGACGGTGCCCAGCCGAAGATCAGCTGAATCAGCGGGGCCTTGAGACTGCTCCCGGCCGGCACGGATTCGGCGGGAGGGATGAACGGGTCGTAGTTGGCGGACTTGACGATGAACGCCCCGGCGATGATCACGATGAGCACGACGGTCACCTTGATCGCCACGACCACCGTGGTGACCCGCGCGGACAGCTTCATACCGAGGACGAGCACACAGGTGAGGGCCAGGACCAGTAGCGCGGCGAAGAGGTCGAAGCCGAAGCCCGACGCACCGTCCCGGCCACCGAGCACCTCGGGAACCTGCCAGCCGAGGTTGTTGTCCAGGAACGACCGGAAGTAGCCGGACCAGCCCACCGCGACCACAGCCGTGCCCAGCGCGAACTCCAGGACCAGGTCCCAGCCGATGATCCAGGCGGGCAGCTCACCGATGGAGGCGTACGAGAAGGTGTACGCGGATCCCGCCACCGGGACCGTGGAGGCGAACTCCGCGTAGCAGAGGGCGGCGAGGGCGCAGACGACGCCCGCCACGACGAACGACAGGGAGATCGCCGGGCCGGAACTCAGCTTGGCGACCGAGCCCGTGTAGACGAAGATCCCGGTACCGATGATGACGCCGACGCCGAAGACCGTCAGGTCCAGCGCGGACAGGGATTTCTTGAGCGCGTGCTCCGGTTCCTCGGTGTCACGGATGGATTGTTCGACCTTCTTCGTTCTGAAGACGGTGCTGCTCACGGGTGTACCTCCCACGCTGTGTCGTCCCGGCAATGATCGGGAGGGGGCGTGGAGCGCCTGCCCCGACGCGAGGGATTTCACGCCAATGGGCCGGTCCCACCACCGTAAAGGGTGGGGAAACCGGCCCATCGGGGTTGCTCTGCGGTCAGTCGCGGGCGGGCTCCACCGAGTCGACCTCGGCCTGCTCGAACCGTCCGTCGATCTTGGAGACGAGCCCGGTGACCTGGCGGGCGATGTCCGGTGCGGTCAGCCCGATCTCCGCCATGACCTCGGCCCGGGAGGCGTGGTCGAGGAAGCGCGGCGGGATACCGAAGTCGCGCAGCGGTACGTCGACCCCGGCGTCCCGCAGTGCCTGTGCGACGGCCGAACCGACGCCGCCCACGCGGGAGTTGTCCTCGACCGTGACGACCACGCGGTGCCGCTCGGCGAGCGGGGCCATGGCCTCGTCGACCGGCTTCACCCAGCGGGGGTCGACGACGGTGGTCGAGATGCCCTGCTGGTCGAGCAGTCCGGCGATCTCGAGGCACATCGGCGCCAGCGCGCCCACGGAGACGAGGAGCACGTCGGGGGTGTCGGTGCCGGGCTCGCGCAGTACGTCCATGCCGCCGACGCGTCCCACGGCGGGTACGGCGGGGCCGACGGCGCCCTTCGAGAAGCGGACCACGGTCGGCGCGTCCTCGACCTGGACGGCCTCGCGGAGCTGGGCGCGGACCTGGTCGGCGTCGCGCGGGGCGGCGAGCCTCAGACCCGGGACGACTTGGAGGATCGACATGTCCCACATCCCGTTGTGGGAGGCGCCGTCGGTGCCGGTGACGCCGGCCCGGTCGAGCACGAAGGTCACGCCGCACTTGTGCAGCGCCACGTCCATGAGGACCTGGTCGAAGGCCCGGTTCAGGAAGGTGGCGTACACCGCGAAGACGGGGTGCACTCCCCCGGTGGCGAGCCCGGCCGCAGAGACGGCGCCGTGCTGCTCGGCGATGCCGACGTCGTAGATGCGGTCGGGGAAGGCGTCCGCGAACTTCTTCAGGCCGACGGGCTGGAGCATCGCGGCCGTGATGGCGACGATGTCCTCGCGCTCCCGGCCCAGTTCGACCATCTCGTCGCCGAACACGGAGGTCCAGTCGGCGCCCGAGGCCTTGACCGGCAGGCCGGTGTCGGGGTGGATGGGGCCGATGCCGTGGAAGCGGTCGGCCTCGTCCTGGAGGGCGGGCTGGTAGCCGCGGCCCTTCTCGGTGAGACAGTGCACGATGACGGGTCCGCCGAAGCGCTTGGCGCGGGCGAGCGCCGACTCCAGCGCCTCGATGTCGTGGCCGTCGATGGGGCCGACGTACTTGAGGCCGAGGTCCTCGAACATGCCCTGCGGGGCGATGAAGTCCTTGAGGCCCTTCTTGGCGCCGTGCAGGGTCTCGTACAGCGGTCTGCCGACGACCGGGGTCCGCTCCAGCAGGTCCTTGCCCTTGGCGAGGAACCGCTCGTAGCCGTCCGTCGTGCGCAGGGTGGCCAGGTGGTTGGCGAGGCCGCCGATGGTGGGCGCGTACGAACGTTCGTTGTCGTTGACGACGATGACCAGCGGGCGGTCCTTGGCGTCGGCGATGTTGTTCAGCGCCTCCCAGGCCATTCCGCCGGTGAGCGCGCCGTCGCCGATGACGGCGACCACGTGGTGGTCGTCGCGCCCCAGCACCTGGTTGGACTTGGCGAGGCCGTCGGCCCAGCCCAGGACCGTCGAGGCGTGCGAGTTCTCGATGATGTCGTGCTCGGACTCGGCCTGCGAGGGGTAGCCGGAGAGGCCGCCCTTCATCTTGAGCCTGGAGAAGTCCTGACGGCCGGTGAGCAGCTTGTGGACGTAGGACTGGTGGCCCGTGTCCCACAGCACCTTGTCCTTGGGCGAGTCGAAGACCCGGTGCAGGGCGATGGTGAGCTCGACGACACCGAGGTTGGGGCCGAGGTGGCCGCCGGTCTTGGAGACCGCGTCGACGAGGAAGGTCCGGATCTCCTCGGCCAGCTGATCGAGCTGCTCCGGGCTGAGCCGGTCAAGATCGCGCGGTCCCGTGATGCGGGTCAGCAGCGGCACCCGTGCCTCCTTGCAGTAGAGCTGATCGAGCTTTCGCCGGGTGTGTCGAGTCTAGTGTTCCGCCTCAGCAACCGACGCCCGGCCTCCGCGCGATAGGTCACGCAATCGGCCGTACCCAACGAATGTGCCCGGTATCGCCATGCGATACCGGGCACATTTGTCTGAAAGGCCGCCGAAGGCGCCTTTCAGGGGCGCGGGGAACTGCGCGACAAGCCACAGCGGGCCGGCAGCAAAAAGACCACCCTCACCCCTACGGCGCCATCACGCTCGACCAGCCGCCTTCTGACTCTTACGCGACACCGAGTCGATGACAACCGCACCCAACAGCACCGCCCCAGTGATCATGTACTGGATCGACGTGTTCATGTTGAGCAGATCCAGACCCGTCTGGATCGACTGGATCACCAACATACCCAGCAGCGCCGACCACACCGTGCCCCGCCCACCGAACAGCGACGTCCCACCGATGACCGCCGCCGCGATGGCCAGCATCAGCGTGTTGCCGCCACCGGACGTCAGCGAAGCGCTCTGCGTCTGTCCGGCGAAGAACATGCCGCCGATCGCCGCGAACATGCCGGCGATCGCGAAGACCGCGATCCGGATCAGCGGGACGTTGATACCCGCACGCCGGGCCGCCTCGATGCCGCCGCCGACCGCGAAGACCTTGCGGCCGAACGTCGTACGCCGCAGCACGAAGTCCACGATCACCAGGCACGCGAGGAAGATCACCAGCGCGTTGGACACGCCGGAGGCGGAGTTCAGCACGTACGCCGCGACGAACGCGGCCACCGCGAGCGCACCGACGCGCAGCGCGATCTCGGCGTTGGTCCGGTAGGGCACTCCCGCGGCCTTGCGGCGGCGCTGCTCGATGAGCGATCCGGCGAGCAGGGAGGCGACTCCGAGGCCGGCCAGCAGGTAGGCGCCGATGATGGCCTGGTCCATGAAGAAGGACCGCTGCCCGAGCAGGTGCACCGGGCCGGTGTCGGGGATGTTGATGGTGCCGGTCGAGCCGAGCAGCCACAGCATCAGGCCGTTCCAGCCGAGGAAGCCGGCCAGGGTGACCACGAAGGCCGGTACGCCGAGCCTGGCGAAGAACCAGCCGTGCAGACAGCCGATACCGATGCCGATCGCGATGGTCATCAGCAGGGCGAGCCATACGTTCACCCCGTGGTTGACCACGAACACGGCGAACAGTGTGGACGCCAGGCCGCTGACGGAGGCGACGGACAGGTCGATCTCGCCGAGCAGCAGCACGAACACCAGGCCGATGGCGATCATGCCGGTGGCCGACAGGTAGAAGCTGATGTTGGACATGTTCTCGGCGCTGAGGAACCGGTCGTTCTTCAACTGGAAGATGGTCCAGATGACGATCAGGCCGACGACGACCGGCAGGGAGCCGATCTCGCCGCCCTTCACCTTGCGCTTGAACTCGGTCCAGTAGCCCTTCAGGCCCTCTTCGCGGACCAGCAGCCGCGGGTCGACGACCTGGACGGCCGCGGCCGTCGGGTCGTCGGCGGGGGCCACGGTGGCCTGGGTCTCGACCACGCCGTCCTTCTTCGTTGTCTTCGACGTGTCGCTCACTTCGCGGCCTCCGTGCTGCGACGGCCCGCACGACGGGTCACGGCGTTCTCCGTGGCCCCGGTGATGGCGGAGATGATCTCTTCCTGACTGGTGTCCTTCACGGAGAAGGAACCGTTGTTCCTGCCCAGGCGCAGCACGGCGACGGTGTCGGCGACCGCCTTGACATCGGCCATGTTGTGGCTGATGAGGATGACGCCGAGGTTGCGCTCGCGCAGCCGCTCGACCAGGTCGAGGACCTGTGCGGTCTGCTCGACACCGAGGGCGGCGGTGGGCTCGTCGAGGATGACGACCTTGGGGTCTCCGATGAGGGCGCGGGCGATGGCCACGACCTGGCGCTGACCGCCGGAGAGGCTCGCGATCGGGATGCGCACGCTGGGGATGCGGATGGAGAGCGTGCTCAGCAGTTCACGCGAGTTCTTCTCCATCGTGACCTCGTCGATGACGCCGCGCCGCAGCAGCTCGCGTCCGAGGTAGAGGTTGCCGACGACATCGAGGTTGTCGCACAGCGCGAGGTCCTGGTAGACCGTCGCGACGCCGAGTCCCTGGGCGTCGTGCGGCTTGTTGATGCTGACCGGGTTGCCCTCCCACTCGATGACGCCGTCATCGATGGGGTGCACACCGGCGATCGTCTTGACCAGGGTGGACTTTCCTGCGCCGTTGTCGCCGACGAGCGCGACCACTTCTCCGGCGTGGACCTCCAGTTCGACATCGGTGAGGGCCTGAACCGCACCGAATCGCTTGGAGACTCCGCGCAACGCCAACACGGGCGTAGCGGACACGTGAACCATCTCCTTCGCCGCCTGACCGGCGGGGATGCCGCGCTGTCAAAAGGCGCGGAGGGTTGTGCACAAGGCACTGGTTTACAAGGTGAACATGCGCGATTTCGCTGCCGATGGCAACGGGTTCCGTCCGACGCCCGTCCCGGCAGCGGGGTCTGAAGGCCGGGGCGGGCGTCGGACAGGTCTCGCGGACCGCCGGGCGGTCATGTCCGGGCGGGCGCCCGTGAGAGCGCCCGCCCGGTGCCGGCGGACTCCTTTGCGCGCTGCGCGCCTACTGAAGACCGGCGGACTTGCAGGCGGCGGCGAACTCGCCGGTGCAGATCTCGGCGACCGTGTACAGCTTGTCCTTGACCACGGTGTCCTTGATGTTGGCCTTGGTCAGCGCGACCGGGACCAGCAGGTTCGAGGGCACGCTGTCGCCGGAACCGCTGGTCTGCTTCGTGGTGGCGAGCGAGTCGATGCTCTTGCCCTCCAGCAGGGCGACGGCAAGCTCGGCGGCGCCGTCGGCCTCGGGCTTGTACGCCTTGTAGATCGTGCTGGCCTGGGTGCCGGCGAGGATCCGCTGGATGCTGCTGAGCTCGGCGTCCTGACCGGTCAGCGGGATCTTGCTGATGCCCGCGCCCTTGAGGACGGTGGCGATGCCGCCGGCCATGCCGTCGTTGGCCGAGTAGACGCCCGCGATGTTCTTGGCGCCCAGCTGAGTGATGGCGGCGGACATCTTCTGGGCGGCGACCTTGTCGTCCCAGTCGCCGGCCTGCTCGTAGGCGATGTCGACCTTGCCGTCGAGGACGCTGTGGGCGCCCTTCTTGAACAGCGCGGCGTTCGGGTCCGAGGCCAGACCGTTGATCATCACGACCTTGGCCTTCGGGGTGGCCTTGGCGCCCAGCGCGTCGAGGAGGGACTGGCCCTGGAGCTGGCCGACCTTCTCGTTGTCGAAGGAGATGTACGCGGAGACCGGACCCTGGGCCAGACGGTCGTACGCGACGACCTTGATGCCCTTGTCGACGGCGGCCTGGATCGAGGACTTGATCGCGGCGGAGTCGACGGCGCTGATCGCGATGACCTTGACGCCCTTGGTGATCATGCTGCTGACCTGCTGGGCCTGCGTGGCAGCGCTGCCCGCCGCGTTGGCGTACTCCAGCTTGCAGTCGGAACAGAGTTCCTTGACCTTGGCGTCGAAGTACGGCTTGTCGAACTTCGCGTACCGGGTGGTGACGCTGTCGGGCAGGAGCAGACCGATCGACTTGTCGCCGCCCGAGCTGGTCTTGCTGCCGCTGTCGGAGTCCTTGTCGTCGCCGGCCTTGCCACAGGCGGCCACGGCAAGGGCCATGGAAATCGCCGTGGTTCCGATAACGACTCTACGCATCATGGCGTTCATTCGGTGGTGCCTCCCTGACAGGGCCGCAACGCTGCGGCCGAGGTGGCTGGAAGTCAACTCGGCCACACGTGCGACGTCAAGAAGTAAATCCTTAACGGGTTGGCAACGGCTTTGTTCGTTCTCTAGGTGAACGCAGGAGTCGCTGTGGTCAGCGTGCCGTCCAAAAGGGTCGAATCACCCATCTCGCTCAGCGCGAGAGCGAGTGCTCCGAGCACCTCCGCACGGCCTCCAAGTGCCCCTGGAAGAACGGACAGTTGACGTGCCGCACTGGGGATCGCGTAGCGGCCGACAGACTCTCTTATCGGACCGAGCACCAGCTCACCGGCCTCGGCGAGATCACCGCCGAGGACCACCCTGCTCGGGTTCAGCAGATTGCAGAGATTGGCGACTCCACTGCCGATGTGACGGCCGACGTCGGCGATCACGCGACGACAGCCCGGGTCGCCGTCCCGCGCCAGCCGTACGACACCTTCCATGGTCAGGTCGGTCCCGTGGCTGGACTGGAGGAGCGGCAGCACATAGCGCGCCGCCGCGAATGTCTCCAGGCAGCCCCGGTTTCCGCAACGGCAGACGGGGCCGGATTCATCAAGAGTAATATGCCCGATTTCTCCCGCTGTGCCACCCGGGCCCCGATAGATCTTGCCGCTGATCACCAGTCCGGCGCCGACACCGCTCGCGACCTTGATGTACGCCAGGTCGCGCACCCCCCTGCCGCTGCCCCAGACCAGCTCACCGAGGGCGCCCAGGTTGGCGTCGTTGTCCACGTGCACCGGCACGCCGAGGCGCCCGCGCATCTCCTCGCCCGGCCTGGTGCCGATCCAGCCCGGCAGGATCGCGCTGGAGCCCAGGGTGCCCGACTCCCCGTCGATCGGACCGGGTACGCCCAGGCCCACCCCGGCGATCTTGGACCGGTCGACCTCCGTTGCTACGATCAGGCGACTGACCAGCTCTTCCGCCCGGTCGAAGCCCTGCGCGGCGGAGGCGTCGACGTCCAGCGGCTCGGACTCCTCGGCCAGCACCTGGTGGGCGAGGTTGCCTATGGCGACCCGCAGGTGCGTATGGCCGAAGTCGATGCCGATGACGATGCCGGCGTCGCCGCTCAGCGAGACCGCGCGGGCCCTGCGGCCACCCGCCGAGGTGGGGGTGACCTCGACCGTTCCGCCGTCCTTCAGTTCGCGCACGATGTTGGACACCGTGGCCGCGGACAGACCCGTGGTCCGGGCGATCTCGGCCTGCGTGAGCGACCCGGCGAGGCGCACGGCCCGTACGACCCGTTCCAGGTTGGCTCGGTGCAGTGACGACTGCGACCCCGGAGTCTCCACGACGACCTCCTGCGCGCCGGGACCGCTGCGATGAGGCCCCGTCCATGTCCAACTAGTGAACTCTAAGCTGAGCCGTTAGGGTCGCCTCCCGTCAAGAGGTTGAACCGCATCCGAGGTCTTGTACACATTGGGGCGCGCGTGCGCCGTTTGTGGCCCGCACACGCGCGTACGGCGGCTGAACGGAAGGTTCCGGTTATTTCAGCGCGCCCGCCGTGAGTCCGGCCACCACCTGCCGCTGGAAGATGATGTACGCGGCCAGCACCGGCAGCATCGCCATCACCAGTCCGGCGAAGAGCCCTGACCAGTCTCCCTTGTAACCCTGGCTGGCGGCCAGCTGAACGAGGCCCTGGGTGAGGACCCGTTTGTCGGGGTCGGTGTTGAGCACCGTCGGGAGCATGTACTGGTTCCACTGGCCGAGGAAGTTGAAGATGCCCACGCTGATCAGGCCGGGCTTGGCCATCGGCAGCATGATCTGGAAGAAGGTCCGGGAGTGCGAGGCGCCGTCGACGAAGGCCGCCTCCGCCACCGACGTCGGCAGGGTCCGGAAGAACGCGGTCAGGAAGAAGACCGTGAACGGCAGCGAGTAGGCGATGTAGACCAGGATCAGCCCGTGGATCGAGTTCAGCAGCCCCATGTTGTTCACGACGTAGAACAGCGGGACCAGCGCCAGCATGATCGGGAAGCTCATGCCGCCGATGAACAGGAAGTAGATGAACCGGTTGCCCGGGAAGTCGAAGCGGGCGAGGACGTATGCCGCCATCGAGCCGAGCACCAGGGTGCCGATGAGCGAACCGCCCACCACCAGGATGGTGTTGAGGAAGTAGTCGCTCATGTTGGCGTCGGTCCAGGCCCGCGCCCAGTTGTCGAAGTGCAGCTCGTCCGGCAGGGCCCAGGGCGAGCTGAAGATCGCGTTGTCGTCCTTGAAGGAGGTCATCACCGCCCACAGGAGCGGCATCACGACCATGAACGCCCACAGGACGAGCATGCCGTGCGAGAAGACGTTGAGTACCCTGCCCTCCTTCTTCTCCCGCGTCCGTGTGCCGGGGCCGTTCTCCTTGCGCACGGGCCCACCGGACTGCTGGACAACCGTCTCCGACGGTGTGCTGTCGGTCGTCTTCATATGTGTCAGTACTCCAGCCGCTCGCGCCGGCCCAGCCGCATCACGAGGGCCGCGAAGGCCAGCGTGACGACGAGCAGGGCGACCCCGATGGTGGTTGCGTAGGCGGCCTGACCGTCGCGGAAGGCCTTCTGGTACACGTACAGGACCATGACGGTCGTCGAGTAGTCCGGGCCGCCGGGCCCGGTCGTCATGATCTGGACGACCGCGAACGACTCGGCGCCCAGCGCGAGAATGCCCATGTAGACCCAGCCGGACTGCACGGTGTCCCACAGCAGCGGCAGGGTGATCCGGAAGAACGTGGTCGCCCGGCCCGCGCCGTCGAGCAGCGCGGCCTCGTAGAGGTCCGCCGGGATGGACGCCATGCCCGCGGAGAACAGCACCACGAAGAAGCCGACCGTCGACCAGACCAACACGGCCATCACGCACCACAGCGCGAGATCCGGGTCGCCCAGCCAGAGCGGCTGGACGCTGTCGAGGCCGATGCCGCGCAGCAGCGAGTTGATCGCTCCGCTCTCCGGGTTGTACGCGAAGGCGAACAGCAGCGCGACGATCGCGATCGACAGCACCTGCGGGAAGAAGTAGACGATTTTGTAGAACGAGGAACCGCGGACCCCGGAAATCAGCGGTCCGCCGCGGCGGCGCTTCCCGCCCACATTGATCATGAAGGCGAAGAACAGCGCCAGACTGATCGTCACCAGCGGCAGCACCAACGCGAACACGAGGCTGTGCTGCAACGACTTCCAGAAGATTTCGTCGTCGAACATCCTCTTGTAGTTGTCCAGGCCGACCATCTTGAATTCCGGGCTCAGCCCGGTCCAGTCCGTGAACGAGTAATAGATGGACTGGATGAACGGCCAGATGACGAAAAGTGCGTACAGCCCCAGAGGGACCGCGAGGAATCCCACGATGAAGCGGTACTTGCCGTGCTGCATTACCACAGACCCCGTTCCGTACGCGGGTGCCGCCGCTGGTGACAGATCATCGGCTTCCGGTCACTGGTGCTTGTAGTGCTTGATCGACGAGTCCTTCGCGGTCTCGTCGGCGTAACCCTGGGCCTTCTTGACGGCCTCGGCCGGTGTGAGCCGCCCCGCCATCATCTCGCCGAGTACCGAGACCCCGATCTGCTCCTTCTGGAGCTTCACGTACCAGTCCTGCAGACGCGGGTTGACGACGTTGTTCCCGGCCTTCTCCAGCGCCGCCACACCGGACTTGAGGCCGGGGGTGAGGGTGATTCCGTCGGTGCCGCCGTTGAACGCGGTCAGCGACTTGACCTTGCTGGTGAAGTTCTTCGAGGACGCCTCGCTCAGCATGATGCGCAACTGCTCCATGCCGCCCGCCGTGTTCTTCGCCTTCGCGGGGACGATGAACGGCTCGCCGCCGGAGGCCCAGATCGTGCCGAACGGCAGCTTGTCGGAGCTGTCGATGCCGGTCGGCCCGGAGACGGCGAGGTCGAAGTCGGCGGGGATGACGTTGGCCGACTCGTTCTCCACCCAGGAGCCGTTCGGGATGAACAGCGCCTTGCCCTTGGCCCACGCGGTCTGCGACTGGATGTGGTCGAGACCGGGGGTGCCCTTGAGGACGTACCCCTTCTTGTAGAGCTCGTAGTACGCCTCGAAACAGGCCTTGACAGCCGGGTTCTTCCAGGCGTCGGGCTCCAGGTTGTCGATCGCGTCCAGAACCTCGACACCGCCGACCTTGCCGATCATCGCGTAGAGCGAGAAGGGCAGGTAGTACGGGTACTTGCCGGCGTAGGTCCAGCCGGCGATGCCCTTTTTCTTGGCCTTCTCGCACACGGCGAGCATCTCGTCCCACGTCTCCGGGTACGTGGCGTCGAGCGAGTCCAGGGCCTTCTGCGAGTACCAGACGCCGTACACCGTGTAGGCGTAGTACATGATCCACACCGGGTCGCCGTCGAACTGGCCCATCTCGACGATGCCAGGCCGCAGGGTGTCGCGGACCTTCTTGTTCGGGTCGTCGTAGGACGGGGCGTCCAGGAGCGGGGTCAGGTCGGCGAGCTGGTTCTTGCCGACCAGGACGCCCATGTCCATCTGTTCGGCGCCGGAGTTGTCGATCAGGTCCGGCGGGGTGCCCTGGTTGAAGCGGGGCTGGAGTGTGGACTGGATCTTCTGGGTGGCGGAGAACTTGACCTTCGCCTTCGGGAAGTTCGTCTCGTAGATCTTGACCGCGTCCTCGGCGTACTCCTTGCCGAAACCGCCGTCGAACAGCACGAACTCCAGCTGGGCGGTGTCGTTGACCGCCAGGGGGTTCTTCGCGGTCTTCTTGCCCGCCTTCGCCTTCTCCTCGTCGCCTCCGCCGCTGCTCGCACACGCGGACAGGAAGCCCATCGTGGGGACGGAGATCAGGCCGAGCGCCGCGGACCTCTTGATCAGGTCGCGGCGGCCGAGGCCGTCGGTCGTGGCGCGGGTGGTGCCGGTGGCGGCAGTGGTGGTGCGGTCGGGGGTGCGGCTGTCGTCGGAAGTGGATCCCATGCTCAAGTCCTCGCCTTCTCCAGGACTCAGGCGGTGAACCGGATCCTCCCGGCACCGCGATCGGGTCGAACTGGGTCGTGCAGGAAGTACTTAGTGCGTGATGCGCCCTGGTCAGAGGGAATACCCGGCGGGCCGCGCGTTCGGCACGTCAAACCACCCTTCCGGCTCCCCTCACACCTGGCGTCGACCGGTCGAACAGTGGCAGACGCCGACAGGTATAGTCCACTTCCCGTCAAAGGGGCAAGATCGAATGCAGGGTTGACCATCGGTCTTTTCCGAGTTGAGACCTCGCGGAAATATGCGGACCGCCCGCATCCCTTTGCGCGGGAAATTCGCGATATTGGGCCCGAATGCCGCACCCAACACCCTTGACATCACTGGTCACTTGACTCCCTACTGGTTCTTGCGCAACCAAGGTGACAACGTTGTCCAGGCGGCAGGAGGATGCTCTCGCATGCGGCAGGGAGTTCGGCGCAAACGTCGGTCCGGACTGGAGTTCGGATCAATTCCAGCCATCGCGGCAGTGTTCGCACTGGTGATCGGCGGACAGGGTGCGGCGACCGCACTGCCCGCCTCCGCACCGGCCGCACCGGCCGTCGAGAGGTCGTTCGCCTCCTCGTTCGAGGTGAACGAGCCGGCGCCCGACTGGCTGAACACCGTCGACACCGGGCCGGACGGCACGAAGCGGGCGTCCGGTGTCGACGGCGGCTACAGCAGCGGCATCCCGGGCAATGCGACCGACCATGTGACGGACGTCCGGGCGAGCGGCGAGAACACCGGCGGGGGCGAGGTGAAGGAGAACCTCGTCGACGGCGTGCCGGGGACCAAATGGCTCACGTTCGCGTCGACCGGCTGGGTCGAGTTCGACCTGGACGAGCCGATCGGCGTCGTCAGCTACGCGCTGACCTCGGCCAACGACCACGCCGAGCGGGACCCCGCCGACTGGACGCTCCAGGGCTCGCCGGACGGCACGACGGGCTGGACGACCATCGACAGCCGCAGCGGCGAGTCGTTCACCGAGCGCTTCAAGACCAGGTTGTACGACCTGTCGCCACCTGCCGAGTACCGGTACTTCCGGCTCGACATCGGACGGAACAACGGGGGTGCCATCACCCAGCTCGCCGACGTCCAGTTCTCGACGGGCGGCGTCGACGCTCCCGTTCCCCCGGACATGCTCTCGCTGGTCGACCGCGGCCCGAGCGGCTCGCCGACCGCGAAGGCCCGCGCCGGTTTCACGGGCAAACGGGCGCTGCGGTACACCGGCACCCACCGGGCGACCGGGCGGGCGTACTCGTCCAACAAGGTGTTCGACGTGAACGTGGCCGTGGACCCCGACACCGAGCTGTCGTACCGGGTCTTCCCGTCGATGGCGGACGGAGACCGCGACTACGACGCCACCAACGTGTCGGTGGACCTCGCCTTCACGGACGGAACCCTGCTGAGCGAACTGTCCGCGGTCGACCAGCACGGCTTCGCGCTCACGCCGCGGGGGCAGGGCGCGGCCAAGGTGCTGTACGTCAACCAGTGGAA
The DNA here is from genome assembly GCF_040644035.1 of Streptomyces sp. NPDC047042. Classification (NCBI taxonomy): domain Bacteria; kingdom Bacillati; phylum Actinomycetota; class Actinomycetes; order Kitasatosporales; family Streptomycetaceae; genus Streptomyces; species Streptomyces sp. NPDC047042. The sequence continues at coordinate 15,486 of NZ_JBEYVP010000012.1, forward strand.
CCATGTCGCCTCGCGGATCGGGGCGGTGGCGCGGGGGAAGACCGTGGACCGGGTGCTGCTGGCGTACGACTCGCCGGCCGGTCCCGCGAAGTTCCGGGGCTGGATCGACGACGTGTCGCTGCGACCCGTCGCCCCCGAGGCGCCTCGGGAACACCTGTCCGACTATGCGGTGACCACTCGTGGCACCAACTCCAGCGGGGCCTTCTCGCGGGGCAACAACTTCCCGGCGACGGCCGTGCCGCACGGCTTCAACTTCTGGACGCCGGTGACCAACGCGGGTTCGCTGAGCTGGCTGTACGACTACGCGCGGGGCAACAACGCCGACAACCTGCCGACGATCCAGGCGTTCAGCGCGAGTCATGAGCCGAGCCCCTGGATGGGCGACCGGCAGACCTTCCAGGTGATGCCGTCGGCCGCCCCCGGGACCCCGGACACCGCCCGGACGGCACGGGCGCTGGCCTTCCGGCACGAGAACGAGACCGCGCGGCCGTACTACTACGGGGTGCGCTTCGAGAACGGCGTCAAGGCCGAGATGACGCCGACCGACCACGCGGCGGTGCTGCGCTTCACCTACCCCGGCGACGACGCGAACGTCCTCTTCGACAACGTCACCGACCAGGCGGCCCTGACCCTCGACCAGGACAACGGCACGTTCACCGGCTACTCGGACGTGAAGTCGGGGCTGTCGACGGGGGCGACCCGGCTGTTCGTGTACGGGGAGTTCGACGAGGACGCGGTGGTGACGGGCGGGGCGTCGAGCGGGGTCAAGGGCTATCTCCGGTTCAGCGCGCCGAGCGGGGTGGTGACCCTGCGGCTGGCCACCTCGCTCATCGGCGTCGAACAGGCGAAGGCCAATCTGCGTCAGGAGATCCCGGAGGGCACGTCCTTCGAGACGGTACGGGCCGGTGCGCAGCGGCAGTGGGACGGGCTGCTCGGCAAGGTCGAGGTGGAGGGGGCGACGCCGGACCAGCTGACGACGCTGTACTCCAGTCTGTACCGGCTGTACCTGTACCCCAACTCCGGCTTCGAGAAAGTCGGTTCGAAGTCCCAGTACGCGTCTCCGTTCTCCCCGATGCCGGGTCCCGACACCCCGACGCGCACCGGGGCGAAGATCGTGGACGGGAAGGTGTACGTCAACAACGGCTTCTGGGACACGTATCGGACGACGTGGCCCGCCTACTCCTTCCTGACACCACGTCAGGCGGGCGAGATGGTCGACGGGTTCGTGCAGCAGTACAAGGACGGCGGCTGGACCTCGCGCTGGTCCTCCCCCGGCTACGCCGACCTGATGACGGGCACCTCGTCGGACGTGGCGTTCGCCGACGCCTATGTGAAGGGCGTCGGGTTCGACGCTAAGTCGGCGTACGACGCGGCCGTGAAGAACGCGACCGTCGTGCCCCCGATGTCGGGCGTGGGCCGCAAGGGCATGGCGACCTCGCCCTTCCTCGGCTACACGAGCACCGAGACCCGTGAGGGCCTGTCGTGGGCGCTGGAGGGCTACCTCAACGACTACGGCATCGCCCGGATGGGCCAGGAGCTGTTCCGGCAGACGGGCGTGCAGCGGTACCGGGAGGAGTCCGAGTACTTCCTCAACCGGGCCCAGGACTATGTGCGGTTGTTCGACAAGGAGGCCGGCTTCTTCCAGGGCCGCAACGCGCGCGGCGACTGGCGGGTGGCGTCGTCGGCGTACGACCCGCGCGTCTGGGGCCACGACTACACGGAGACCAACGGCTGGGGATACGCCTTCACGGCCCCGCAGGACAGCCGGGGCCTGGCCAACCTGTACGGCGGCCGGACGGGCCTCGCGGACAAGCTCGACGACTACTTCGGGACACCGGAGACGGCCTCACCGGAGTTCGTGGGCTCGTACGGCGGGGTCATCCACGAGATGACGGAGGCGCGGGACGTCCGGATGGGCATGTACGGCCACTCCAACCAGGTGGCCCACCATGTGAACTACATGTACGACGCGGCCGGGCAGCCCTGGAAGACCCAGAAGAACGTCCGCGAGGTCCTCTCCCGCCTCTACGCGGGCAGTGAGATCGGCCAGGGTTACCACGGTGACGAGGACAACGGCGAGCAGTCGGCCTGGTTCCTGTTCTCGGCGCTGGGCTTCTATCCGCTGGTCATGGGCAGCGGCGAATACGCCATCGGCTCCCCGCTCTTCACCAAGGCGACAGTGCATCTGGAGAACGGCAAGGATTTGGTGGTCGAGGCGCCGGACAACAGCGCACGGAACGTGTACGTGCAGGGCCTGAAGGTCAACGGCCTTCCCTGGACGTCGACTTCACTCCCCCACTCGATCGTCTCCCAGGGCGGAACCCTTGAGTTCGACATGGGCCCCGAGCCCTCGACCTGGGGGACGGCGAAGAACGCGGCGCCGGTCTCGATCACCCAGGACGACGAGGTGCCGACGCCGCGCGCGGATCTGGTGGAGGGTGAGGGCGCGTTGTTCGACAACACGTCGGCGACGAGCGCGACGGTGACGTCCGTGGGCCTGCCGGTCGCCGGTTCCGTGAAGGCCGTCCAGTACACGCTGACGTCCGCCACCCAGGCCGAGGCCCCGACGGGCTGGAAGCTGCAGGGTTCCTCGGACGGCGCCAACTGGCGGACGCTGGACCGGCGTTCGGGTGAGTCGTTCAGGTGGGACCGGCAGACGCGGGCGTTCTCGGTGGCGTCCGGGGGCTCGTACTCGCGGTACCGGCTGAACCTCGACGGTGAGTCGACGCTGGCGGAGGTGGAGTTGCTGGGCTGACCGGTCCCCGCCTGCTTCGCCGGTCAGGGATCGGGGAAGCGGGCGGGGAGGTGGGGCAGCAAGCGGCGTAGGGCTGCGGCCTGCTGGTGGACCCGCATGAGCATGGAGCGGCGGTTGTGGACCGTGCCGGGGACGTCCTGGGGCGGGCCACAGCCGGCGGCGACGTAGGCCTTGTACAGTGACACGCTCCGACCTGCCGTGCTATCCGGCCCGATCAGGCTCAGACTCGTGCACACATAGGACTCGTGTCCGAGATAGACACTGATGCATACTTCCAGGCCCGCCCGGCGGTACGTCAGCTCAGCGCCGTAGAACCCCCACCGGAGGTCGTGCTCCTCCGGCTCCGAAAACTCCTCGGTCTCGACGAGGAACGCGAAGGCGTTGCGCGCCTCCGACTTGAACTCTTCGGGAAGGTTCGGCCGTCGCCCCATCTTTCGATGGTGTCAGCCAACAGCGAGGGTGAACACGTGCACGTTGGCATTGGCCGGAAGACGTACGCTCGCGATGCTCCGGCCCGGCGGTGCCTGGAACGGGCGGGTGGCGAAGATGTACGACGGGACCGGGTCGCGGCCCGATCCCGACACGTTGCGGTACGGCGTCCTCGCGACGACCTCGTTGCCGTACTGGACGGTGCCCGTCCCCCCGCCGAGCGTCCAGTCGGTGAGGGCCAGGTCGATCGAGTCGGTGGTGCCGTCGGTGTAGGTGACGGTCGCCTTCGTCTGTTGGTTGCCGAAGACTCCGCTGCCGAGGAACGACAACCGGGTTGCCGGGGCGGCGAGTTCGAGTGTCTGGGCCGTTGCCGACGCGTTGTCCGGGCGGCCCGGCGGTGAGGCCGGCCAGGTGAAGGCCAGGCCGGTCGCCAGCCTGCCCCGGGTGCCCGGGGTCAGGCCCGCCGCTGCCAGGGCCTGACGGGAGTAGCTCCAGCCGCCGCCGTCGTAGTCGGCCTCGGTGTGGTCGCCCGTGTCGTCGGAGGTGCCGGTGCTGTTGTAGGCGGCGAGGAGGGATCCCGGGGCCGCCACCGTGAGGGTGATCGGCTGCTCGTACGCCGTGTCCGTCGACGTCACCTTGATCCTCGCTTCGTGGAAGCCCTGCTCGACTCCGGTCCGCGCGGTGAGCGTGACCCGGCGGGAGCCGTCAACCAGCGTTCCGGAAACGGGTGTTGCCGTGATTCCCGGCGGGGTCTCCACCTCGAAGCGCACCTCCGGACCGGCGGTGTCGGCTTCCGTCATGGACAGTGCGCGGATGTCCACCGCCGCGCTGCCGCCCGGTGCGATCGTCGCGATGTCGGGACCGATCCCGATCTGGTACGGCTGTTCGCCCGCCCGGAAGGACGGTGGCGCGTCGGACGGGGCGCTGCCCCAGGTGGGGTCCGGGGTGGCGGCCAGGGTGTAGTCCAGGGTGCCACCGTGCCGGACGAAGGACGCCGGGAGCCACGGGCGGTCGCTCGTACGGCCGTTGACGGCGAGGGAGTGGACGTACGGGGTGTTCGCCGCCGCTCCCTGTGCGTGGATCGAGATGTCGTTGCCGTGGGGGCGGTTGATCTCGATCCTCGGGAACAGGGGTGAGGCCAAGACCAGTTCGGCTCGGGACGGCACCTGGGGGTACATGCCGAGCGCGGCGAAGACGTACCAGGAGGACATCGCGCCGAGGTCGTCGTTGCCGGGGATGCCGCCGGAGCGCGTCGACCAGAGCCTTGTCATCGCCGCGCGCACGGTTTCCTGGGTCTTGTGGGGTGCGCCCGCGTAGGCGTACAGGTAGGGGACGTTGACCGAGGGTTCGTTGTCCAGTTCGGACTTCTCGCCGCCGCTGCCCGTGAGGGCCCAGCTGCCGTCCGGATGGTGGAAGAAGGTGTCCAGGCGGTCAACTGCCCTGGCTGGGCCGCCCATTGCCGCGAACAGGCCTGCCGGGTTGTGCGGGACCATCCAAGTGTACTGGGCCGCCGTGCCCTCGACGAAGCCGTTGCCGGTGGACGGGGTGAAGCCGGGGACCCAACTGCCGTCCGCCTTGCGGTTGGTGACGTAGCCGGCGCCGCCCGGACGGGCCGCGATGTTGAAGTTGTTCTGCCACCACTGGGCGCGCTTCATGAAGGTGTCCGCCGTGTGTGCCCTGCCTGCCGCGCGGGCCAGTTCGGCGAGGGCGAAGTCCGCGCCCGACATCTCCAGTGTCTCCGCCGCGCCACCCCACGCGTTGGACACGGACGGCATGTAGTGATGGGCCAAGTACTTGTCCAGGGAGGGGCGTTGACCGACGGAGAGGACCGGCCTGCCGGCCGGTGACAGGTCCTGCCGCGTCGGTGTCGTCGCCGCCCGCAGCAGGGAGTCCAGCGCGCCGCGCAGGTCGAAACGGGTGCCGCCGAAGGCGCGGATCCCGGCGAGGGCGGCGGGCGACGGGTCGCCGTTCATGACGTGGGTGCCGCTCGCGCCGTGCAGCCAGCGGTCCCACAACCCGCCGTTCTGGCGGGCGAGTTCATAGAGGGACTGGGCGATGTCCGAGCCGGTGTCGGGGTCGAGGAGAGTGAGCAGCTGGACCTGGGAGCGGTAGACGTCCCAGCCGGAGAAGGTGCCGTACTGGTCGGCGTGGCCCGCCCGGACCGGATGGACTCCGCCGTCGGCCCCCCGGTAGCGGCGGTCGGTGTCGCTGATGACGTTCGGGTGGAGGAGGGAGTGATAGAGGGCCGTGTAGAAGGTGGTGCGTTCGGCTTCCGTGCCGCCGCCGACGCTGATGGCGGCCAGCCTTTCCCGCCAGGCCTTTCGGGCTGCGGACTCGACCGACGCGAAGGACCGGGTCGGCGGGTTCTCGGCGTCGAGGTTGGCCTCGGCGCCCTCCCGACTGACGTACGAGATACCGACCTTGATGCCCACTGGGCCTGCTCCGGGCTCGAACTCCACGTATCCGCCCGCCCCTTTGCCCGGCACGGGACGTCCGCCTGCGGCGGTGAAGCCGCCCGTTCCGCCGGACGCGGTGGTGGCACCCGGGGTCAGCCGGTCGTCCTGCCAGGTGCCGGACGTCTTGAAGGCGCGGTCGAAGCGGGCCGTGAAGTGGAGGGTGTAGTAGGGGCGCCGGGCTTCCGGGTCGATGTGGCCGCAGAAGTTGCCGGAGGTGACCGAGCCGGAGACCGTGCGGGCGGCGGGGTCGATCGTGACCGTCGAACCGGTCGAGCCCACCTCGGAGTTGGCGGTACGGATCAGCATCGAGGCCGGTCGGCCGGACGGATAGGTGAAGCGGGCGGAACCCGTGCGGGCGGTCGCCGTGAGGTCGGCGGTGACCCCGGAGGCCATGGTCACCCTGTAGTGGCCGGGCTCGGCCGTCTCGTCGGCGTGGCTGAAGTCGGCCGCGTACACCGCATCCTTGGTGTCGCTCGCCGGGGAGGACGTGACCTGGCCGGCGTACGGGAAGAAGGGGATGTCGCCGCTGCCGCCCGCGCAGCCCGTGCCGGACATGTGGGTGAGGCTGAAGCCACGGATCCGGGTGGCGTCGTAGTGGTAGCCGCCGGGGGCCGCCGTTCTGGTGGCGTCACCCCGGGTGTTCTCCGGACTCCAGGAGAGCATGCCGAACGGGACGACGGCGCCCGGGAAGACATCGCCGCCATTGCTGGTGCCGATCAGCGGATCGACGTACGGCGTCGGGTCCTCGACCAGGGGGTTCGCGGGTGCTGTCGCCGCGTGCGCCGGGACGGGCAGGCCCAGCGCCAGGGCGGCGGCCAGCAGCAGGGACGTAGGGCGGACACGCATGACGCGGCCCCTCCTCCTTCGGACGGGTCGCGCAGCACAGGTCGCACAGACCGCGGGGACAGTGACGTGCGCCAGCGGTACCACGGGAGAATGTCCGCCCCGGAGAGGACGCGCCCTGGTGTCACGCGTGCGGGGTACGGGGTGCACTCGCGTGGGTGATCAACGGGCTTGACGATGTTGTCCGTTGGGGCGATAGAGTGTTGTCCAGACCACTGGACAACGTTGTCTCACGTTGCCGTCTCACCCAGTTGTCGCACCCGAAGACGTACTTCCCCGGGCCCCTTCCCCCGTACCGGCCCGGCTCGCGGACCCGGTGGCCGGCAGCCACCGGGTCCGCCCTGAGCGGACTCAGCTTGCGATGTGCAGCCCCGCGGGTCTAACCGACCCGGCAGGGCAGGGTAGTCGCCGTGTCACCGCCCGAGCCCCGGACGACGTATCCGAACGTCGCCGACTTGCCCGGATCGAGGGAGCCGTTCCAGTTGGCGTTGTGGACCATCACCGCCTGGCCGTTGTAGGTCGCGTTGCCGTTCCAGAGGCTGTCGATCGCCTGGCCCGCCGGGAGCGACCAGTCGACCATCCAGCCGAGCATGGGCACGTTCCCGGAGTTGGTGACGGTCACCTCGGACTGGTAGCCGCCGTTCCAGCTGCCCGTCGTACGGCGGGTGGCCGTGCACGCGCCGGGCGGGGGCTCGGTGGGCGGGTTGCCGGGGTCCTTGATACCCGTCACCTCGCCGTTGCCGCCGTCGAAGACGACGTCGGAGCAGGAGTAGAACGTCTCCTGGCTGTCGGAACGCTGCCACACCATGTAGATGATGTGGCGCCCGGACTTGTTCGCCGGAAGCTTGCCGTTCCAGGAGTAGTTGGCCTCGACGTTGCCCGGGGTGCCGTTGAGCGGCGGGTGGTCGACGCTCAGGAACGGCTGGGACTCGATCGCGTCCCAGGTGAGCGTCTTGGTCGGGTCGAAGCCGTCCTTGGTGATGTAGACGTAGAACCAACCCGGATGCGCCGCCCACGCGTTGTACGAGAAGTCGACGTTGGCGCCCGAGGTGAGGTGGGTCAACGGCCAGTCGGCGCTGGGGGTGTTGAACCCGGTGAAGTTGGTGTTGCCGCCGCTGCACAGCTGCCCGTCCGGGACGAAGCCCCGGGTGCGGCCGGCGCCGTCCGAGCGCAGCACCGAGAACCAGTTGTAGAACGGCGTGGTCCCGCTGACCTGTTGTGCCGTCTTGCAGGCCGGGTTGATCGCCTTGATCTCGCCGGTGTCGGTGAGGGCGTCCTGCCAGCACAGGAAGGTGCGGCTGCCGGGTTTCATCGGGGTGCCGTGGGCCTCCGCGTCACCGCCCGCCGTGACGACCAGGCCGAGGGCCGGGATCGCGGTGAGCAGGGCCAGGAGGACGAGGAGGAGGGATCTGCCCCGGGTGGGGAGCAGTAATCGGCGTGGGGTGCGGGGGGAAGGTGGGGGTGATGATGTCAGGGCCATGTCATGAACTCCTTCAGTCGTACGCGGTGCGCCGTACGCCGTGGGATGCGTACGGAACGTGCGGGTGAAGGGGCGCACCCGGCGAGGGGTGCGCGTGAAGTGCCATGTGCGCGGGGGTGATACGTGGGGGGCGGTGGGGTGGGAGCGGCCCCCGCTTACGGGTTCCGGTCCGCTCGGTGTGGGAGCGCTCCCACCTCACTCCCTCTCGAAGCTAGCGCCGCGGGGTGAAGATGTAAACGCCTGACACATGGTCACGGAGCAGGGGCTTGGCCGAAGGCTGCATTGGCACTCCCCGGCCACAGGAATCCCTTGAGCATCATTTGGTGCGGCGCCCACGCTGATCACTGGCTTCCGCTCAACAGGCCGGAAGCTCTTTCAGCGTTCAGGGGAGGACGTCCACACATGCGAAGACTCCACGCGCTCGGAACCGTGGCGGGAGCGGCCGGACTGGTCGCGGGCCTGGTCGCGCCCGCGACGGCCGGTTCCGGGTCCACGGCCACCACCACCCTCGAGAGCCCCGGCAAGACCGCTTCCACGACACAGACCATCACCCTCATCACCGGCGACACCGTGTCGCTCACCACGGGAGCGGACGGCAAGAACGCCGTCGACGTCCGACGCGGCAAGGGGCGCGAGGCTGCCACCTTTCTGTCCAGCGAGAAGAACGGCGAGGTCAGCGTCCTGCCGACGGACGCCATCCCGCTGATCCAGGCCGGCCGACTCGACCCGACCCTGTTCAACGTCACCCAGTTGGCGAAGCAGGGCTACACCGACGCGAAGACCGGCGCCACCCCCGTGATCGCGACGTACAGCAGGGGCGACGCGACCCCCGACGGCGCGCGCCGGACGCTCGCGCTGCCCGGGATCGACGGCGCCGCGCTGAGCGCGAGGAAGTCCACCGCGTTCTGGGCCGACATCGCCCCGGAGCTGGGCACCGAGCCCACCGCGAAGGCCGCCAAGCAGCTCGGCGACGGCATCGACAAGCTCTGGCTGGACGCCCAGGTGCAGGCGTCCCTCGACGTGAGCGTGCCGCAGATCGGCGCACCCGAGGTGTGGAAGTCCGGTTACGACGGCAAGGGCGTCAGGGTCGCGGTACTCGACACGGGCGTGGACGCCGGGCACCCGGACCTCGCGGGAAAGATCGCGGAGTCCACGACCTTCGTGCCGGGAGAGTCGGTACAGGACGGTCACGGCCACGGCACGCATGTGGCATCCACGATCGTCGGTTCGGGCGCGGCCTCGGGGGGCCGCCTCAAGGGTGTGGCGCCGGGTGCGGAGCTGCTGGTCGGCAAGGTGCTGAACAACCTCGGCAAGGGCCAGTCCTCCTGGATCATCGCGGGCATGGAGTGGGCGGCGCACTCCGGTGCGAAGGTCGTCTCCATGTCGCTGGGCGGTACGGCGACCAGCTCCTCCGATGTGCTCAGTGAGACCGTCGACGAGTTGTCCGCGTCCACCGGTGCCCTCTTCGTGATCGCGTCGGGCAACGCGGGCCCGGGCGAGCAGACCGTGGGCACCCCGGGCATCGCCGACTCGGCGCTGACAGTGGGCGCGGTCGACAAGTCCGACAAGCTGGCCGATTTCTCCAGCCGGGGTCCGCGCCCCGGCGACTCGGCGGTCAAGCCGGAGATCACCGCGCCGGGCGTCGGCATCGTGGCGGCCCGTGCGGCGGGCACCAGCATGGGCAAGCCGGTGGACGACAACTACACGTCGGCGAACGGTACGTCGATGGCGACCCCGCATGTCGCGGGCGCGGCGGCGCTGGTAGCGCAGGCCCATCCGGACTGGACGGGAGCGCAGCTCAGGGAAGCGCTGGCGAGCACGGCGAAGACGAACGCCGACAACTCCGTCTTCGAGCAGGGCGACGGCCGGGTCGACGTCGTACGGGCGGTGCGTCAGAACGTCTTCGCCACCCCGACGCTGAGCTTCGGCAGGTTCGAAGACGGGGACAGCGGCGTCACCTCCAAGGACATCACGTACACCAACATCACTGACAAAGCGGTGGAGTTGAAGCTCTCGTCGTCGCTCGCCGACGTCACCTTGGGGGTCGCTACGCTGACCGTGCCCGCGCATGGCACCGCCTCGGTTCCGGTCGGCGTGGACCCGGCGCAGGAGACCGAGGGCCGGTACACGGGCCATGTCACGGCCACCGCCGACGGCGTCCAGGTCACCACGGGCATCGGGTTCGAGAAGGCCCCGAAGACGTACGACCTCAAGGTCTCCCTGCTGGACCGCAAGGGCAACCCGTCCACCGCAGGGTCGACCTACACACTCCAGGAGCTGAACGGCGCGTATCCCAACGAGTACGGCACCCTCGGCACCGGCTGGACCTGGCAGGTTCCGGCCGGCACCTACTCCATCGCGACCTGGATCCCGGACAAGGACGGAGGCGGGGTGACCGTCGGCACCTCGGTCGTCGGCAACCCCGAGATCAAGGTGAACGGGGACACCGAGGTCGTCCTCGACGCCCGCAAGGCGGTGGAGATCAAGCCGAGGACCAAGCAGGACTCCGAGTTCCAGGGCTTCACCACCAGCTGGCACCGCGAGGGACCAGGCAGCAAGTGGGGCTTGACGTACAGTCAGGGCTGGTGGACGGACCACATCTATGTCGCGCCGACGGCGCAGGTCACCGAGGGAACCCTGGAGTTCTCCGCCAAGTTCCGCCTGTACGCCAAGGAGTTGACGGCGAGTGTCACCGGCCCGGAGAAGTATGAGCTGTCCTCGCTCTACTACTGCCAGACGTACAACGACTTCCCGTTGAAGATCAGCGGTGACCGCAAGGTGCAGGCGGTGGACGCGGGCGGCGGTACCGCGGCCGACTTCGCCGGGCTGGACGTCAAGGGCAAGGTCGCGGTGGTCGGGCTCGGCGCCACGGAGCGGGCGCAGGGCGCTCTGGACAACGCGACCAAGGCCGGCGCCGGTTACCTCATCGCCTACCGCAAGACCCCGGGTTTCTGGCTCGAGGCCGTGGACCGCGCGACCACCGTTCCGCTGATGATCGCCACCGGCGAGGAGGGCGCCAAGCTGGCCGGACTGTTCAAGACCGGTAAGAAGGTCACCCTGAAGCTGGGCGGCACGCCGGTCAGCCCGTACGTCTACAACCTGCTCTCGGCGAACAGCGGTGCCATCTCGGCGAACCAGACGTACACCCTGGACAAGTCCAACACCGTGAAGAAGAAGGCCCGTTACTACGGGGCGACGGCCGGCGAGATCGGCGCGGACACCGTGTACACCTTCCGCCCCTGGCAGCTCTTCAGCATCGAGAACCCCAAGTACATGCAGCTCGGCACGGAACGCGACGAGTACTACTACGCCGACCCCGGCACCCGCACCCGGCACGTCGTCTACCCGAACTGGGACACGCTGAGGGGCCAGTGGAGCCCGATGCGGACCTTCGACAAGGCGGGCACCGAGAAGTCGACGGAGAACTGGCTGCGCCAGGTCGTCCGGCCCGGGACCAGCGAGGAGTACGGCCTCTCCGAGCGCACCGGCGACAAACTCACCATGTCGGTGACGGAGCTGAACGACCCCACGCCCGGTCACTACGGGTACATCGACGGCACCGACAACACCGCGAAGGGCAAGCTCTACGCGGACGGGCAACTGGTCGGTGACTCGCTGCTCGGCGGGTACGGCGTCTTCGACGTGCCGGCGGACAAGGCCGCCTACCGCTTCGTACTGGACGTGCAGCGCCGGGCGGCCTGGGCCAGGTACTCCACGAGTACGCACACCGAGTGGACCTTCGCCTCGGCCCGCACCGGCGCCACGACCGCGCTGCCGCTGCTGACCGTCGGCATCGCCCCGCGGGGGCTGGACCTCCTCAACAGGGTCGACCGCAAGCAGGAGTTGGAGATCGGGCTGCCGGTCGCCAACCAGCTGGGGAACGTGAAGGCGAGCAGTCTCAAGGCCTGGGTCTCCTACGACGACGGCACGTCCTGGAAGGAGGTGAAGGTGCGGGGCGGCAAGGCGCGGTTCAAGGCCGCGAAGGGCGCCGAGTCGGTGGCACTGCGCGTACGGGCCGCCGACAGTGACGGCAACGGGATCGACCAGACCGTGCTGCGGGCGTTCGGTCTGAAGTAGAGGACGTCTCTGAAGTAGAGGACGTCTCTGAAGTAGACGACTCCGAGGCGGGCCACCCGTAACCTGTGCGCCGGCCTTAACAAGCATCATCTAGCGTGCCCAGCCATGAACACGGCACACGAGAGCGCGCACGACACGGTAGGACAGGCCCCCGCCGCGAGCCCTTGGTCCGCGGTGGGGGTCTCCGCCTTCGACGAGCTGGTGTACCAGTCGGTCCTCCACCAGCCCGACGCGGGCGCGGCCGGCTGGGCGCTGCTGACCGGCGCCACTCCGGCCCGGGTCCGAGAGGCCTGCAACCGGCTGCTGGGGCTCGGGCTGCTGCAACCACCGGACTCCATGGGCGGGTTACGGGCGGTCGACCCGCGGGTGGCGATCCGCGCGCTGATCCGGCGGCGCGACACGGATTCCGAACTGCTGTCCGCCACCGCCGAGGAGATGGCGACGGCGTACGAGGCGGGGCTGCTGCGGGAGCAGCCGTCCCGGCTGGTCGAGGTGGTGTCCGGGGAGGGCGCCAACGCGGCCCGGCTGGAGGAGCTGTACGCGCGCGCCGAGCACGAGGTCTGCGTGTTCGACACTCCCCCGTATCTGGCCCCGCGTACCCCGCAGTTGGACCTCCAGGCCGATCTGCTCAGCCGCGGGATCGTGTACCGCACGGTGTACGCGGCGACCGCCCTGGAGGATCCGGACGTTCTCTTCCACGCCTGGAAGATGGTCGAACTCGGCGAGCAGGCCCGGGTGTTGCCCTCGGTGCCGGTCAAGTTGCTGGTGGTCGACGGCCGTCGCGCGATGCTTCCCCTGACCTCGTCCGACGCGGGCGGCTACTGCGCGGCGGTCGTGCGCCACTCGGCGGTGACCGAAGCCCTGCAGAAGCTCTTCGAGCTGGCCTGGCAGCAGGCGACGCCGCTCGGCCAGGGCACCGGTGAAGGTGAACTGTCCGAGGGCGAGCGGACGTTGATCCGGCTGCTGACCGCCGGGATGAAGGACGAGGCGGTGGCCCGCCATGCGGGCGTGAGTCTCCGGACCCTGCGGCGACGGCTGAGCGAGCTGCAGGACCAGGTGGGCGCGTCGAGCCGGTTCCAGCTGGGGGTACGGGCCGCGCAACGGGGCTGGGTGTAGGGGCGGGTCGGCCCGTCAACTTCCGTGGCCGAGAGAGGCGTTGGCACCCACCGGCCACAGCAATCCCTTGAGTCGCTGTGTGCGCAGGACCCACGCTGAGCACTGGCTTCCGCTCCACGAGGGCGGGGGCGTTTCAGCGTTCAGGGGAGGATCTCCACACATGCGAAGACTCCACGCCCTTTGGGCCGTGGCAGGAACGGCCGGGTTGCTCGCCGGGGCGGTCACGCCCGCGGCGGCCGGGCCCGCGTCCCCGCTCACCCGGGCCGGCACCACGCGGGCACCACAGGCCGAGACCCAGACCGTCACCCTCATCACCGGCGACACGGTTTCGGTCACCGCCGGACCCGACGGCAGGTCCGCCGTCGAGATCGAGCGCGGCAAGGGCCGCGCGACCGCCACGTTCTTGTCCACCGAGCGCGACGGCGAGGTCAGTGTCCTGCCGGTGGACGCCATCCCGCTGGTGAAGGCGGGCCGTCTCGACCCGGCCCTGTTCAACATCACCCAACTGGTGAAGCAGGGGTACGCCGACGCGAAAACCGGCACCACCCCGGTGATCGCGACGTACCGGAGCGGCAGCGCGACCCCGGACGGCGCACGTCGGACGCTCGAGCTGCCCGGGATCGACGGGGCCGCGCTGAGCGCGAAGAAGTCCACCGCCTTCTGGGCCGACATCGCCCCCGCCCTCGGCACGGAACCCACCACGAAGGCCGCGAAGCAGCTCGGCGAGGGCATCGACAAGATCTGGCTCGACGGCAAGGTGCAGGCGTCCCTCGACGTCAGCGTGCCCCAGATCGGCGCACCCGAGGTGTGGAAGTCGGGCTACGACGGCAAGGGCGTCGAGGTCGCGGTCCTGGACACCGGCGTGGACACCGGGCATCCGGATCTGGCCGGAAAGCTCGCCGAGACGCAGAGTTTCGTGCCGGGCGAGACAGTGCAGGACGGCCACGGGCACGGCACCCATGTGGCGTCCACGATCGTCGGCTCGGGCGCGGCATCGGACGGTAAGCGCAAGGGCGTGGCGCCCGGTGCGAAGCTGCTGGTCGGCAAGGTGCTGGACAAGACCGGCCACGGCCAGGACTCCTGGATCATCGCTGGCATGGAGTGGGCGGCCCGCTCCGGGGCAAAGATCGTGTCGATGTCGCTGGGCGGTGACGCGTCCGGCCCCTCCGACCTCATGAGCGAGACCGTCGACGAGCTGTCCGCGTCCACCGGCGCCCTCTTCGTGATCGCGGCGGGCAACTCCGGCCCGTCCGAGCAGACGGTCGGCACCCCGGGCATCGCCGACTCGGCGCTGACGGTCGGCGCGGTCGACAAGTCCGACAGGCTGGCCTCGTTCTCCAGCCGCGGCCCGCGCCTGGGCGACTCCGCGGTCAAGCCGGAGATCACGGCGCCGGGAGCGGCCATCACGGCGGCCCGCGCCGCCGGCACCCACATGCCCGGCAGCACGCCCGTCGACGACTACTACACGACGGCGAACGGTACGTCGATGGCGACCCCGCATGTCTCGGGCGCCGCCGCGCTGGTCGCCCAGGCCCATCCGGACTGGACGGGGCAGCAGATCAAGCAGGCGCTGGCGACCACGGCGAAGACCATGCCGGACGCCGATGTCTTCGAGCAGGGTGACGGCCGCGTCGACGCCGTACGGGCGGTGCAGCAGGGCGTCTTCGCGACGCCGACGCTGAGCTTCGGCAAGTACGAGGAGGCCGACACCGCGGCCGACAGCAAGGACATCACGTACACCAACACCACGGACACGGCCGTGGAGTTGAAGGTGTCGTCGTCACTCGCCGGCGCCTCGGCGAGCGCGGACAAGGTCACCGTTCCGGCGAAGGGCACCGCCACCGTCGCGGTCACGGTCGACCCGGCGAAGGAGGCGACGGGCCGGTACACCGGCCACATCACCGCGAGCGCGGACGGAGTCCTCGTCACCACCGCCGTCGGCTTCGAGAAGCTGCCGAAGACCTACGACCTGAAGGTGTCGCTGCTGGGCCGCGACGGCAAGGCGCCCACCTACGCGTCGATCTTCATGCTGCAGGAGTTGAACGGCGCGTACCCGGACACCTACGGGTTCCTCGGCAAGGGCTACACCTTCAAGGTGCCGGCCGGTACGTACTCCACGGCGTCCTGGATCTCGCAGCGGGACGCGGCCGGACTGGAGATCAGCACCTCGGTCGTCGGTGATCCGGAGATCAAGGTCGACAAGGACACCGAGGTGGTCCTCGACGCCCGCAAGGCGGTCGAGATCAAGCCGAGGACCAAGGAGGACTCCGAGTTCCAGGGCTTCAGCAGCAACTGGCACCGGGAGGGACCCGGCACCGCCTTCGGGGTGACCTACAGCCAGGGCTGGTGGACCGACCACCTCTATGTGGCGCCCACCGAGAAGGTCACCGAGGGCATGTTCGAGTTCTCCCCGAAGTTCCGGCTGTACGCCAAGGAACTGACGGCGAGCGTCACCGGGCCGGAGAAGTACGCACTGCCCCTCGACTACGCGCAGACCAACAGCGGCCTGCCCGTGAAGGTCAGCGGTGACCACACGGTTCGGGCGGTGGACGCCGGCGCCGGCACCGCGGCCGACTTCGCGGGACTCGACGTCAAGGGCAAGGTGGCGGTCGTCCGGATCGCCGCCGGTGGAACGCCGGACGAGGCACTGGTCAACGCGACGGCGGCCGGGGCCGGTTACGTCCTCGCCTATCGCGAGTCGCCCGGGTACTGGCTCGCGTCAGTGAAGAGCACGACGATCCCGCTGATGCTCGCCACCGGCGAGGACGGCGCGAAGCTCGGGACCCTGCTGAAGAGCGGGAAGAAGGTCAAGCTGAAGCTGGCCGGCACTCCGGTCAGCCCGTATGTGTACAGCGTGATGTTCCCGCAGGTGGGAGCCGTCTCGGCCAACCAGACGTACAACTTGAACAGCTCCAACACCGTGAAGCAGACGGTTCGTTACCGCGGAACCGGGGCCGGTGATGTCGGCAAGGACGCCGTGTACCGGTACCGCCCCTGGCAGCGGACCGACATCGCGACCACCACCAACGTGCGGCTCGGCACGGAGCGCACCGAGTACTACAACGTCTCCGACAGCCGGATCTGGCACGCCGTTTTTTCCGACTGGAAGGCGAACCAGCCCCAGTGGGGTCTCGTGCGGACCTTCGACAAGGCGGGCAAGCAGCCCGCCGAGGAATGGCTGGGCTCGGTCGTGCGCCCGGCGACCAGTCCGCAGTACGGCCTCTCCCAGCGCACCGGCGACAAACTCACCTTCCGCGTCCCGGAGTTGAGCGACGCCACACCGGGCCACTACGCGGCTGTGGACGGCGTCCAGGACACCGCGAAGGGCACGCTGTACGCGGACGGGCAGTTGGTCGGCAACACCGCGCGCGGTGGCTTCGGCGCCTTCGACGTCCCGGCGGCGAAGTCCTCGTACCGCCTTGTCGTCGACGCACAGCGCAGGTCCGACTGGGGGGTGTACTCCACCGGCACCCACACGGAGTGGTCCTTCGCCTCGGCGCACGCGGACCAGCAGACCGCGCTTCCGCTGCTCTCGGTCGACTATGCGGTGGCCGGGCTGGACCTCCTCAACAGTGCCAGGGCCGGGCACACTTCGAAGGTCGGCCTCTCGGTCCGGAACCAGTCCGGCGCCGTCACCGCCGGTTCCCTGAAGGCCTGGGTCTCGTACGACGACGGCACCTCCTGGAAGGAGGTGAAGGTCAAGCACGGCAAGGCCGAACTCAAGCACCCGAAGAAGGGCGCCGGGTTCGTGTCGCTGCGGGTGCGGGCCGCCGACCGGGAGGGCAACACCGTTGACCAGACGGTCGTAAGGGCGTTCGGCGTGAAGTAGGCGACAGCCGCCAGGTGTTGCGTAAATCCTTAACAAAGATCGTCTACCGTGCCGAGCCATGGTGAACACGGCATACGACACGGCAGGGCAGACCCCCGCCGCGAGCCCCTGGGCCGCGGTGGGGGTCTCCACGTTCGACGAGCTGCTGTACCAGGCCATCCTCAACCAGCCCGACGCCGGTGCGGCCGGCTGGGCGCTGCTGACCGGCGCCTCCCCGGCCCGGGTCCGCGAGGCCTGCAACCGGCTGCTGGGGCTCGGGCTGCTGCAACCACCGGACTCCATGGGCGGGTTACGGGCCGTGGACCCCCGGGTGGCGATCCGCGGGCTGATCCGGCGGCGTGAGACGGAGTCGGAACTGCTGTCCGCCACCGCGGAGGAGATGGCGACGGCGTACGAGGCGGGGCTGCTGCGCGAGGAGCCGACCCGGCTGGTCGAGGTGGCCTCCGGCGAGGGCGCCATCGCGGCCCGCCTGGAGGAGATGTACGCGCGCGCCGAGCACGAGGTGTGCCTCTTCGACACACCGCCCTATCTCGCGCCGCCCGCTCCGCAGGTGGATCTCCAGGCCGATCTGCTGCGTCGTGGAATCGTCTCGCGCGGGATCTACGCGGCGACCGCCCTGGAGGATCCGAACGTTCTCTCCCGCGCCCTGACGATGGTGGAACTCGGCGAGCAGGCGCGGGTGTTGCCGTCCGTGCCACTGAAGCTGCTGGTGGTCGACGGGTGCCGGGCGCTGCTGCCGCTGACCGCCTCCGCGGCCGGCGGCTACTGTGCCGTCGTGGTGTGGCACTCGGCGGTGACCGAGGCCCTGCAGAAGCTGTTCGAGATGGCCTGGCAACGGGCGACTCCGCTGGGCCAGTCGGCCGACGACGGTGAACCCGGTGAACTCTCGGAGAGCGAAAGGACGTTGACCCGGCTGCTGGCGGCCGGAATGAAGGACGAGGCGGTGGCCCGTCACCTGGGCGTGAGCCTCAGGACCCTGCGGCGCCGGGTGAGCGAGTTGCAGGAGCGGCTGGGAGCGGCGAGCAGGTTCCAGCTGGGTATGCGGGCTTCCCAGCGCGGCTGGGTCTAGCCGGGCACGGCGAAGGCCGCGCCCCCGGAAGGAGCGCGGCCCGAACCGCCGTACCGGATCGCCTACTTGCGGATCAGGTTGCGCAGCACGTACTGCATGATGCCGCCGTTGCGGTAGTAGTCCGCCTCGCCGGGCGTGTCGATACGGACGACCGCGTCGAACTCGACGCCCGTGTCGGTGGTCACCTTGACCGTGCGCGGGGTGGTGCCGTTGTTCAGCTCCTCGATGCCGGTGAAGGAGAAGGTCTCCTCGCCGGTGAGGCCGAGGGACGCGGCGGTGGCGCCCTCCGGGTACTGGAGCGGCAGGACGCCCATGCCGATGAGGTTCGAGCGGTGGATGCGCTCGTACGACTCGGCGATGACGGCCTTGACGCCGAGGAGCGCGGTGCCCTTGGCGGCCCAGTCGCGGGACGAGCCGGAGCCGTACTCCTTGCCGGACAGGATGACCAGCGGGATGCCCTGCTCGATGTAGTTGCGCGAGGCGTCGTAGATGAACGCCACGGGCGCGTCGGGCTGGGTGAAGTCGCGGGTGTAGCCGCCCTCGGTGCCCGGCGCGATCTGGTTGCGCAGGCGGATGTTGGCGAACGTACCGCGGATCATCACCTCGTGGTTGCCTCGGCGGGAACCGTACGAGTTGAAGTCACGGCGCTCGACGCCGTGCTCCGTGAGGTACTTGCCGCCGGGGGTGTCGGCCTTGATCGCGCCGGCCGGGGAGATGTGGTCGGTGGTGACCGAGTCGCCGAGCTTGGCGAGGACGCGGGCGCCGGAGATGTCCGAGACCGGGGTGGTCTCCATCGTCATGCCCTCGAAGTACGGGGGCTTGCGGACGTACGTCGACTGCGGGTCCCACTCGAAGGTGTTGCCCTCGGGGATGGACAGCGCCTGCCACTGGGCGTCGCCCGCGAAGACGTCCTGGTAGGACTTGGAGAACATGTCCTCGCCGATGGCGTTCGCCACGACGTCGTTGACCTCGGCCTCGGAGGGCCAGATGTCGGCCAGGAAGACCGGCTTGCCCTCCTGGTCCACACCGAGCGCGTCGCGCGTGATGTCCACCTTCATGGAACCGGCGAGGGCGTACGCGACGACCAGCGGCGGGGACGCCAGGTAGTTCATCTTGACGTCGGGGTTGATCCGGCCCTCGAAGTTGCGGTTGCCGGAGAGCACCGAAGTCACGGCCAGGTCATGGTCGTTGACGGCCTTGGAGACCTCGTCCGGCAGCGGGCCGGAGTTGCCGATGCAGGTGGTGCAGCCGTAGCCGACGAGGTTGAAGCCGACCTTGTCGAGGTAGGGGGTGAGCCCCGCCTTGTCGAAGTAGTCGGTGACGACCTTGGAGCCCGGGGCGAGGGTGGTCTTGACCCACGGCTTGCGGGTCAGGCCCTTCTCCACGGCCTTCTTCGCGACCAGCGCGGCGGCGACCATGACGTACGGGTTCGAGGTGTTGGTGCAGGAGGTGATGGCCGCGACCGTCACCGCGCCGTGGTCGATCTCGTACGTCGAGCCGTCGGGGGCGGTCACGGTGACCGGGTTGGACGGGGCGCCGTTCGGCGCGACGGCCGGGGAGTCGGAGGCCGGGAAGGACTCCTTGCCGGCCTCGTCCACGGCGTCGACGTAGTTGAGGACGTCCGTCTTGAACTGCTCGGCGGCGTTCGCGAGGACGATGCGGTCCTGCGGGCGCTTCGGGCCGGCGATGGAGGGGACGACCGTGGAGAGGTCGAGCTCGAGCTTCTCGGAGAAGTCGGGCTCGGCGGCCGGGTCGAGCCAGAGGCCCTGCTCCTTGGCGTACGCCTCGACGAGCGCGAGTTGCTGCTCGCTGCGGCCGGTGAGCTTGAGGTACTTGATGGTCTCGCCGTCGATCGGGAAGACCGCGGCGGTGGAACCGAACTCCGGCGACATGTTGCCGATGGTGGCGCGGTTCGCGAGGGAGGTGGCGGCCACGCCCTCGCCGTAGAACTCGACGAACTTGCCGACGACGCCGTGCTTGCGGAGCATCTCGGTGATGGTCAGCACGAGGTCGGTGGCGGTGGTGCCCGGGGTCAGTTCACCGGTCAGCTTGAAGCCGACGACGCGCGGGATGAGCATCGAGACGGGCTGGCCGAGCATCGCGGCCTCGGCCTCGATACCGCCGACGCCCCAGCCGAGTACGCCGAGGCCGTTGACCATGGTGGTGTGCGAGTCGGTGCCGACCAGGGTGTCGGGGTACGCCTGGCCGTTACGGACCATGACCGTACGCGCGAGGTGCTCGATGTTGACCTGGTGGACGATGCCGGTGCCCGGCGGGACGACCTTGAAGTCGTCGAAGGCGGTCTGGCCCCAGCGCAGGAACTGGTAGCGCTCCTTGTTGCGGCCGTACTCCAGCTCGACGTTCTGCGCGAAGGCGTCCGCCGTGCCGAACCGGTCGGCGATGACGGAGTGGTCGATGACCATCTCGGCCGGGGAGAGCGGGTTGACCTTCGCCGGGTCACCGCCGAGCTCCTTCACGGCCTCACGCATGGTCGCGAGGTCCACGACACAGGGCACGCCGGTGAAGTCCTGCATGATCACGCGGGCCGGCGTGAACTGGATCTCCTGGCTGGGCTGCGCCTGCGAGTCCCAGCCACCGATGGCCCGGATGTGGTCGGCGGTGATGTTCGCGCCGTCCTCGGTACGGAGCAGGTTCTCCAGCAGCACCTTCAGGCTGTACGGAAGGCGAGCCGAGCCTTCCACCTTGTCCAGCCGGAAGATCTCGTACGACTCGTCGCCCACGCTGAGCGTGCTACGGGCGTCGAAGCTGTTCGCCGACACGACAGTCTCCTTCATTGATGTGCGCGTTACACCGCATCCTGCCGCCACGACGACTTGGCCGATCCGCTAAGGTAAGGCTAAGTTAGGTAACCCTTAGTGGCGGAGATATCTCGATGTCGAGATAACTCTAGTACATGGGTGGCGAATGGTCATGCCCGGCGGCGGTGTGATGTGGCCATCACCGCGCGGGATCGGGGTAACCGACCCCTATGCCACTCACCTTCCGCAAGAGCTTCCGGATACTCCCGGGCGTGCGCCTCAACATCAACAAGCGCTCCTGGTCCATCACGACCGGCGGCGGCAGCCACGGGCCACGCCACACCCACAGCAGCACGGGACGCCGTACGACCATGGGGGTCCCCCCGCTCGAGCGGAGTCGAGAGTGGGGGAGGACCTGCCCGGCCCGTTCGGCTGGCGCCGCACCCGTGGCGGCAGGCGCGACTGACGGCAGGTCACCCGCACGGACTCCCCCAGAGGGCGCCATCTCATATCTGAGATAACCTCAACCCCATGGCAGACGACTACCTCGTACGCATCGGCAAGCTCATCCGTGACGCCAGGCAGCACCGGGGCTGGACACAGACGCAGCTTGCCGACGCGCTCGGCACCAGCCAGAGCGCGGTCAACCGCATCGAGCGCGGCAATCAAAACATCAGTCTTGAGATGATCGCTCGAATCGGTGAAGCCCTCGACAGTGAGATCGTCTCGCTGGGCTATGCGGGGCCCATGCATCTGCGCGTAGTGGGCGGTCGTCGGCTGTCCGGCGCCATCGACGTCAAGACCAGCAAGAACGCGTGCGTCGCGCTGCTGTGCGCCTCGCTCCTCAACAAGGGCCGCACAGTGCTGCGCCGGGTCGCCCGCATCGAAGAGGTGTACCGCCTGCTGGAGGTGCTGAACTCGATCGGCGTCCGCACACGGTGGATCAACGACGGCGTCGACCTCGAGATCGTGCCGCCGGCCGAGCTGGACATGGCCGCGATCGACGCCCAGGCGGCCCGCCGGACCCGCTCGATCATCATGTTCCTCGGTCCCCTGCTGCACCGCGTGGACAGCTTCCGGCTTCCGTACGCGGGCGGCTGCGACCTCGGCACCAGGACCATCGAGCCGCACATGATCGCGCTGCGCCGGTTCGGGCTCGACATCGCGGCGACGGAGGGCCTCTACCATGCCCGCGTCGACCGTTCTGTCTCCCCCGGGCGCCCCATCGTGCTGACCGAGCGCGGGGACACCGTCACCGAGAACGCGCTGCTCGCCGCCGCGCGGCACGACGGTGTCACCGTCATCCGCAACGCGTCCTCCAACTACATGGTCCAGGACCTGTGCTTCTTCCTGGAGGCGCTGGGCGTACGGGTCGAGGGCGTCGGCACGACGACGCTCACCGTGCACGGCGTTCCGAACATCGACGTCGACGTGGACTACTCGCCCTCCGAGGACCCGGTCGAGGCGATGAGCCTGCTGACGGCGGCGGTCGTCACCGAGTCCGAACTGACCGTGCGCCGGGTGCCGATCGAGTTCCTGGAGATCGAACTGGCGGTCCTGGAGGAGATGGGCCTCGATCACGACCGTACGCCGGAGTACTTCGCGGACAACGGCCGCACCCGGCTGATCGACCTGACGGTCCGCCCCTCCAAGCTGGAGGCGCCGATCGACAAGATCCACCCGATGCCGTTCCCGGGCCTGAACATCGACAACGTGCCGTTCTTCGCGGCCATCGCCGCCTCCGCGCAGGGCCAGACCCTCATCCACGACTGGGTCTACGACAACCGCGCGATCTACCTCACCGACCTGAACCGCCTCGGCGGCCGCCTCCAGCTCCTCGACCCGCACCGGGTCCTGGTCGAGGGCCCGACCCGCTGGCGAGCGGCCGAGATGATGTGCCCGCCGGCACTGCGCCCGGCGGTGGTGGTCCTGCTGGCGATGATGTCGGCGGAGGGCACGTCCGTGCTGCGCAACGTGTACGTGATCAACCGGGGGTACGAGGACCTGGCGGAGCGGCTGAACTCGGTGGGGGCGCAGATCGAGATCTTCCGGGACATCTGAGGGCCCTTCCAGGCAGCGCCGACACATGTTCAGGCCCAACTTTCGAATTCCGTGTTCTCAGTGATCGCCGGTCAGCGTGAAATGGTTCACTTGACAAGCACTGGAAATGCACGCATACGGCCTCGAAGCGATTACGTGAGGTCGGCGAACCTCACGTAATCGCGGTTCACGATGTAAAGGGCAAAGCTCAACTGCTCCTGTACATCCAGACCGTAAAGCTGACCTTCCTACCGCTGTGGTAGGTGGTGCTGTCCCACACCGAGATGCGAGAACTGTCCTGCATCCGCAGTTGCAGCACCTCATCGGCGTTGTTCCAGTTGTATCCGACGAACTGGAAGTTGGGCTCGGGACTGTCTCCCATTCTCCTGTTTCCCCAACTGCAGATATGCGAAGAGTCGTTCTCGCAGATGGACCAGGCCCTGGCGTACAGGTGACAGTCCTGTCCCTGCCAGACGTCGATACGCTTCAGCCTCGCGTCGGACGAGCGCCACGTGCCGTTGAAGCGGTTGGCGGAGCACAGGGCGGCTGCTTCTTTCGTCGAGGCGACGGTGAGCACCACCGAGAGGGAGAGAGTCAGGGCGGCCGTCAGGAGCAGGGCCATGATCTGGCGCAGTGGAATGCGGGCGGAAGATACCTGGGTCATCGTGAACCTCCGATAGCGGGTCGCAGCGCGGGATATCCCGTCGTCACACGACGCGTCGTCCCCCTGCTTCGGCTGAACGCCACCCATTCGGACCCGGATCGTTTATCTCTTTATCCTCTACCTATTCCAGAGCAGCACTCCGCAACCCTGATCGCAAGTCGGCACGATTTTGCATTTCGTGCACGATTCAATGATGAATGCAGCCCAAAGTGGATCGGTCAACGAGCCTCTGATCCGGGTGGGTGCGGACAGCGGTCAGGTCGCGGGCACGGCCCGGCAGCGCGGGCGTGAGCCGCCACCGTCGCGCGCCGGGACGGGCGGAACTCGCAGCGCCGGCGGTCGCCCTCGCTCTCACGGGTGACGACGACCGCACCCGTCTCGGCATCCGAGATCAACTCGATAAAGACGCCCTTCGCTGGCGCAAAACCGTCCACGGCGTGCCCACATACTGAAACAGCGCACCCCTTTCCTTCCCCGATGTACCACTTTCGCCAAGCCCGCTTTAGAAGATCTTTAAGAACGCTTTCCGCGCACTCCGCTCCCTTCAGCCAATAGTTAAGACAACCCTTGTACGAAGCAGTTAACGATCTCTACGCTTCCTCAGGCGCTCACGGCCATCAGCCATGAGAGCGCTTTCCATCCCGTTCACCCAGCCCTATAGCGCGAAGGACTTCAATCATGTCCGTAAGCACCATCTGGGACAGTGAAATGGCGGCAGCGGTGGAGCGTCTCGCCCGCGCCTCGGTCGACGACTACTACAACCCGTACCAGAAATTCGAATGGCCCGACAGCATTCCTCATGACGCCGTGTGGATGAGCCCTCACCTGCTCACCGTCCATGGCACCACCGAGGCCGATTCCCTGACGTCCGAGCAGCTCAGGGAGTTGTCACGCTGGGAGAGCATCCACTTCTACAGCCTGAACGTGCACGGCATCAGGGAACTTCTTCTCGAAGTGGTGCAACGCATCCACACACCGGGCTTCGAGGTACCGACGCCGTTCTTCCATCACTTCCTCGGTGAAGAGAACGAGCACATGTGGTTCTTCGCGGAATTCTGCCTGAGGTACGGCAAGAAGCTGTACGAAGACCGCTCGCTCCAGTTCCCCCAGGAGGACACCTCACCGCTGATCGCCAACTTCCTGGTTTTCAGCAGGATCCTCATCTTCGAGCAGATTGTTGACTACTTCAACAGCTCGATGGCCGCAGATGAGTCCCTGCCGGAAACCATCCGCGCGATCAACCGTATCCACCACCAGGACGAATCCCGTCACATCGCATTCGGTGGCCAGCTGGTGCGCACCCTGTATCAGGCCGTGCTGGAGAAGTCGACGCCCGAGGAGATCGCGTCCGCCCGGGAATACGTCAGCCGGTACATCGACGCGTCGGTGGCCCAGCTCTACAGCGTGGACGTCTACAAGGACGCGGGCCTGCCCGACCCCTACGGACTGCGCCGCCGGCTGCTCGCCGACCCGGCACGGAAGCCGGCCCACGACCGCATCACGGCACGCACGCGCAGCTTCTACCGCCGTATCGGCGTCCTGGACGCGGAGGTGGCGTCATGAGTGCGAACACCACCGCCCTGACCACCATCGATCCAGGCGCAGGTGTGGTCACGCTGGACCCGCCTCGCGCGCTCCTGCTGCACAAGCTCGACGAGAGCTTCCGACAGCTCGCGGACGAGGTCGGCGCCCAACCCCTCGTTCCTCCGGCGCTCCTGCCCGCCGAGTGGCTGGCCGACCTGGACTACTTCAAGAACTTCCCCCACCTGTGCCTCACCACGGGACGGTTCTCCGAACAGGGCGCCGAACTGCTGGCGGCGGGAACACCGGTCACCACGCTTCCCGCCGAGTCGCACGAGCCCACCGGGTACGTCCTGCCCTCGGCCACCTGCTACGGAATGCTGCTGTCGCTGCGCGGCCAGCGGCTCTCGGACGAGGTACGGCTGACAGCCATCGGCCGCTGCTTCCGGAACGAGGACTACTTCGACGGGCTGCGTCGGCTCCGGGGCTTCCACATGCGCGAGGTGATCTACCTCGGCCACCGGGACGGTGCTGAGCAACACCTCGCGCTCTCCAAGGAGTTCGTCGAGCGGCTCGCCGAGCGACTCGGCCTGGAGCTGAAGGTCGTCACGGCCAACGACCCGTTCTACGACCGTGACGGCTCCCGCGCGAAGCTCATGGCGCTGGATCCGGTCAAGCACGAGTTCGTCATTCCGGACGGTACGGCCATCGCCTCGATCAACCGCCACCGGAACTTCTTCGGCGACCGGCTCGACATCGCCTGGAACAGCACGTCGGCCTACACCAGTTGCACCGCCTTCGGGGTGGAGCGATGGATCCACGCACTGGAGCTTCAGTACGGCTCTGCGGAAAAGGCGCTGGAGAGGCTGGGCGATGACCGGCTCTGACATGGCCGACGGGCATCCGCCCGCCGGGCTGCCGGTCTCCTTCCCCCTCGTCCAGGCGGGCATGGGCGGCATCGCGACTCCGCGGCTGGCCGCCGCCGTGAGCGACGCCGGCGCCCTGGGCACCGTCGCGCTGTACAAGCTGGCGGCGGACGGCTGCCGGGCGACCGTCGAGGAGACGGCGGCTCTCACGGCACGGCCCTTCGGGGTCAACGTGATCCCGGAGGTCGCCGGCGAGACGCTGCTCCGCGCGCAGGTCACCGCGGCGGTGTCGGCGATGACCGACGACCGGCCGATGGTCCTCAACAGCTACGGACTGCCGCCGGCATGGCTTTCGTCCGAACTCGAGGGTTCCCGCTTCACCTTGATGGTGCAGGTGGGCACACCGGACGACGCGGCCAGGGCCGCCGACCTGGGCGCCCGCACCGTCGTTCTGCAAGGGACGGAGGCTGGTGGGCATCTTCTGGGGCAGCTTCCCCTCGACCGGTTGCTCACCCGCACCACAGCCCTGGACGTGCCGGTGCACCTGCTGGCGGCAGGTGGCGTCGCGGACGGACGACGCATGCGCGAGTTGCGTGAACTCGGCGCCGAGGGGTGGCTGTTGGGCACGGCCTTCGTCGCCGCCCGCGAATCCGGCGCCCACGAGCTGTACAAGAGCGCGCTGATCGATGCCCGGGGAGCGGAGGACACCGTGGTCACCGATCGCTTCGAGATCGGCTGGCCGCACCGCCCGCACCGTGTCCTGCGCAGCGCGGTGACCGACAGTGTCTCCGCCCTGCCCTCGCAGTTCATCGCCTGGACGTCGGTGTCGGGCGGCCGCTACCCGGTACCTCGCGGTTCGGCGGCGGCGCCGACGACCGAGACGACCGGCCGGATAGACGAGATGGCCAGGTACGCGGGGCACGGATGCGGCGCTGTACGGGCGGTGCTCCCAGCGGCCGACATCGTTGCCGCGCTCCGTGAAAGCCACGACCACGCCCTCGCGGCGCCCCTCCCCCCGAAGGAGTCGGTAATCCATGGCACTTGACCTGGGAATGGCCCAGATCAGTCAGATGGCGTTCGGATACTGGCAGGCTCAGGCGCTCTTCGCAGCGGTGCGCACCGGAGTGTTCGACGCGCTCGCCGGAGGTTCCCTCACCGTGGAGAAGGCCGCCGCCGCCTGCGCCCTGCCCGAGGACTCCGCGCTGCGCCTGCTCGACGCCTGCGTGGCACTGCGCCTGCTCACGCGCTCCGCCGACGGCGAGTACGCCAACACACCGCACGCGCAGCGGCTGCTCACCGAAGGGTCGGCCGAATCCGTCACGCGGTGGGTGAAGGTGATGGCCCGCTGGTACGAGCCGTGGGGCGGTGTCACGCAGGCCCTGCAGGACGGGCAGCCGGTGGAGGAACGGCGGCTGCGGCTGGGTGACGACGAAGAGTACGCCGCGGACTTCATCCTCGGCATGCACGAGTACAACTCCCGTTCCGCCACCGCGCTGGCGCAGCTGATCCCTCAGCAGGGCGCCGGCACGCTGGTCGACGTCGGCGGAGGCGCGGGGACGTACAGCATCGCCTTCTGCGGGCAGTGGCCGGGGCTCACGGGCGAGGTGATCGACCTGCCGGCCGTGCTTCCGCTGACGGAACGCACGGTCGCACGGGCCGGCCTCGCCGACCGGATCCGGGTCCGGGCGGGTGACTACTACACCGATCGCTTCGGCTCCGGCGTCGACGTCGTCCTGCTCTCGAACGTCCTGCACCAGGAGAGCCCTGAGGCGGCCCTCGACATCCTGCGCAGGGCCCGCGAGGCGCTGTCGGAGTCGGGACGGGTCCTGGTGCACGGTCACTTCCTCGACGAGACGCGCACCGCTCCCCTCTTCACCACGCTGCACAATCTCTCCGCTCTGGCCCTGTGGGACGGAGGGCGCAGCTACACGGTCGCCGAGATGGTGGAGCTGATGCGGCGGGCCGGGCTGACCGACGTCGAGGTGGTGCAGGCACCGGAGGCGTCCGCGAAGCTCCTCGTCGGCACCGTCGGCACCGTCGGCAGCGTCGGCACCCCGCCGGGCGCGGACGGGAGCCATGAGCGGGCCTAGTCCGATACGGGTCGGCGTCGACCTGGTGAGCGTCGCGCGGATCTCACAGCTGCTGGACTCCTCGTCGGGCCGAGTGCTGGCGGACCATTTCACCGACCGGGAACGGGAGGAGCTCGAGCGAGTCTCCAACGGCAGGCTGGAGACGCTGAGCGGCCGGATCGCCGCCAAGGAAGCCGTGATCAAGGTGCTCGCGCCGGAAGGCGAGATCATCCGCTGGGCGGAGGTGGAGATTCTCGGCCCGGCGGGCCGGGCTCCGCGCGCCCAGCTGTCGGGCCGGGCCGCCCGGCTCGCGTCGGAGCGTCAACTGCAGGCCATCGACATCAGCATCAGCCATGAGGGCCCCTGGGCCGTGGCCGTCGCCGCAGGCGCCATCGGCGCGCCGGGCACGGACAGAGATCGACACAACGGAGGAGAAGCATGAACGACCGGATCGTCTCGTGGATCATGGAGAAGAACCCCCATCTCACAGAGCCCCCGTCCAGGGACGACGACCTCATCGAGGGCAGGCTCATCGACTCCCTGGCCTTCCTGGAGTTCGTCTACCTCCTGGAGGAGGTCACCGAGACGAGCATCGATCTCAGCACCATCACCGCCGAGAACTTCCGCAGCCTCGCCGCCATCGAGACCCGCTTCCTGGCCCCGGCCGGTCAGAGCGCGGAGGCCGCCCGATGAGTGCGCCAGGGATCAACGACCCCCACACGGCACCGGACTTCGCGTCGTCCGCCCTCGTGACCATCGACGTCCAGAACGACTTCCTGTCCGACGCCCCCTACGGCATCCCCGGCACGACGGAGGTCCTGCCGGCGCTCAGAACCGCCGTGTCCGCGTTCCGCTCCGCCGGCCGCCCCGTGATCCACGTCGTACGGCTCTACGATGCCGCGAGCGGTGACGTGGACCTCGTCAGGCGCGGACTGATCAGCAGCGGGGTGCGCATCGCCGCACCGGGCAGTACGGGAAGCGGCCTCGCCCCGGGACTGGCCCCCGACGGCGCGCCCGACCTGGATGCCGGCCTCCTGCTCTCGGGCCGGCCGCAGCGACTCGGCCCCGACGAGTACGCGATCTTCAAGCCCCGCTGGGGAGCCTTCTACCGCACCCCGCTGCAGGAACTGCTGGACGAACTGGGCGTGAACACAGTGGTGTTCGCGGGCTGCAACCTGCCCAACTGCCCGAGGGCGAGCATTTTCGAGGCGTCGGAACGCGACTACCGGGTCGCCCTGCTCAGTGACGCGGTCTCCCGGGTGAGTGACAGCGCGCTGTCCGAGATCGGCGGCATCGGGGTCCACCTGTTGACCGTCTCCGCACTGAGCGACCGCCTGCTTTCGACGGGTGCCCATCCATGAGCATCCGTCAGGAGACGGAAACCGACGGGCGGACACCGCCGGGCGGGCAGCCGGACACGCTGCCCGCCCGGCGGGCGACCGGGCTGCTGTCCAAGGTCACACTCGATCTGACGCCGATCCGCAGCAGCCGGGACTACCGAGTGTTCTGGACAGCCCAGGTGGCCTCCCTCACCGGAAGCCAGATGACAGTGGTCGCGCTGGCCGCCCAGGCATTCCTGCTGCGGCACAACTCACTGGACGTGGGCATCGTCAGCGCGGCACAACTCGTGTCCCTCGTCTTCGGCGCGTTCGCCGGCGGTCACCTCGGCGACCGGGTCAACCGCCGCACGATGCTGGTCACGCTGCAGATCGCGCAGGGGCTGTGCATGGTCGCCCTCGCCCTCGGAGCCGGGCTGAGCGGGACGACGGGACTGGCGTTCCTGGTCGCACTCGCGACGGTCCTGGCCCTGTGTACAGCCATGGACGAGCCCGTACGCGACGCCCTGGTGCCCTCGCTGCTGCGAGACCGGGACCTGGAAGCGGGACAGGTACTCAACCAGACCCTTTTCCAGATCACTTCCCTGGCAGGCCCCCTGGTCGGCGGTGTGGTCCTTTCGCTGTGGGATGTACGCGCCGTCTACGTCGTCGACGCGCTGACCTTCGCCGTGGCCGGGGTCGGCTACTACCTGATCCGGACCGGGCGGGAGAAAAACCCCACCGGCGCGAGCACCTCGGGGCCGGCGCTGCGGGGTCTGTGGTCCGGCGTACGGTTCTTCCTGCGCCATCCGCTCATCCAGGCCGTCGCCGTCATCGACCTGTTCGCGATGGTCTTCGGGATGCCCCGGGCCCTGTTCCCGCAGCTGGTCACAGACCACGACACATGGCCGTCCGGCTCCCTGGGCCTGCTGTTCACCGCTCCGGCCCTCGGCGCCCTCCTGGCGGGAGCCACCGGCGGCTGGATCGGGCGGGTACGGCGACAAGGACTCGGGGTGATGGTCTCCGTCGGTGTATGGGGGCTGGCCATCGCCGCCACCGGGCTGGTGCTGAACAGCCTCTGGGCGGTTCTGCTGCTCCTGCTGGTCGCGGGCGCGGCCGATGCCGTGAGCGCGGTCCTGCGGGTGACGATGATGCAACGGCACACGCCCGTCCTGCTTCGCTCGCGGGTGAACGCCCTGTTCCTGCTCTTCGTGGTGGGCGGGCCACGTCTGGGCGACATCGAAGCGGGTGCCGTAGCGCACTGGGGCCTGCGGTTCTCCATCGTCAGTGGCGGCCTTCTCTGTCTCACCGGTGTCGTGATCACCGCTGTCGTCTGGCCCGGGTTCGCCCGCTACCGCCGCCGAGCACTCGCGACCGACAAGCACATCGAGGAGGAACGGTGAGCGGCACATCTCCCCGCAGCGAGCGGGAGGGCCGGCTGAATCACGCCCAGGAGGACTGGTTCGCCGGACAGCCCGACCAGCCCGACACCACCTGCGACAACAACTCGGTCGCGGCGGTGAGCGTCGACGAGGTGCCCCTCGCGGAGGTCATGGACGCGATCGGCGTGCTGCTGACCCGCCACGAGGCGCTGCGCACCCTCATCGATCCCGCCGCCGGACCCCACGGACACCAACGGGTGTGCGCCGCGCCGCGGACATCGGAGGAACTGCACACGGTCGTCCGGACGGAGGAGACCGCAGCCGCGCCCGACGCCTTCACGGAACTCCGCGGGACCTGTTTCGACCTGGCCCGCGAGTGGCCCATCGGCTTCCTCGTCGCGCACCACGGCGGCAAGGTGCGCGACATCGGTGTGGTGGCCGACCACGCGGCGCTGGACGTGGGCGGTATGAACGTCCTCCGCCAGGACCTGCACACGCTGCTGACCACCCCGAACGCCGCCCTGTCCGGTGTGCCAGAACAGCCTCTCGACGTGGTGGACTGGGAGGAACTGCCCGAAGCCGCTCGCTACCGGGAACGGGCCGAGGGCTTCTGGCGGGGACAGTCACAGCGGCTGACCGACCTGCTGGAACGGTCGGGAGCCGACACGACCGCGGCCGGCGGCCTGCACGGAGACGGCAGCACCTATCGCACCGTGTGGCTCTCCACCCCCGGCCTCCTCGACAGCGCCCAACGGGCGTCCGCGGCTCTGCGCGCCCCGCTCCCCGCGGTGCTGCTCACGGCCTTCGGGCTCGCGCTGACCCGGGCGAGCGGCTCCCCCGTCAGCAGCCCGCTGGCTCTGTCGGCCAACCGGCGGACGAAGGAGGCCCGGCTGTCGGCCGACAAGAGGTTCATGCAGGGCCCGGTGGTGGTCCACGCCGACGACGACACCGTCCTCAGCCGCCTCGTCGCGGACTGCGCGTTCCAGCTGATGTGCACGAGCACGCTGTCGCACATCAGAAAAGACAGGGCCGACGCCCTGTGGTCGGCCGCGTTGCCGCCCGGTATCGCGCCGGAACTCGCAGGGGCCTTCTTCAACTACGTGGACGAGACCGTCCTGGAGGCCGTGCCGTCGTCGGGACGGCTGCCCGGTTCGGGGCTGGTCGGCGACTGGGTCCCCCTCGACGCCTTCGCCCCGGACGCCCGGCTCAGACGCGGACCCGACCTGATGCTGCTGGCCGTGGAGGGGCGCACCCGCATGCGGCTGGGGCTGAAGTACCGGGAGGACCACCCGGCAGCCGACCTCGGCGAAGGATTCCTCCGCGGCCTGGCCGAACTCGTGCGGTTCATGGGCGGAAGCCCGGAGGGGGCGGAGGCTCGCGTCGGCGACGCGCTGGCGGCACTGCCGTAGACCGGGCGTACCAGCGGCCGTCGTGCGATTCGACGCGGATGGGGCGGCCGTAGCACGCGGTGAAGTTCTCGGAGGTGAGCACTGATTCCACGGGGCCGGAGACGAGTTCACGGCCGTCCCGCAACAGGTAGGCGTGCGAGGTGGAGGGCGGCAGTTCCTCCGGATGATGGGTGACGGTGACCGTGCACAACCCCGGCCGGTCGGTCGCGAGGCGGTGCAACGCGTCCACCAGGTCCTCCCTGGAGGGAAGGTCGAGCGCGTTGAACGGCTCGTCGAGCAGCAGCAGGGACGGGTCGGACATCAGGGCGCGGGCGATGAGAATCCTCGCGCGCTGCCCACCCGAGCAGTCACCGTAGGCACGCCGGGTGAATTCCTTGCAGTCCAGCTCGGCCAGCAACAGGTGGGCCCGCTCCCGGGCAGCGGCGTCGTACATCCTCCACAACGGCTGTACGGTGCCGGTCGCACCGGTGAGGACCACGGTATGAGCGGTGGCGTCCAGCGGCACCTTCTGCGCGGCGTTGACAAAACCGACGCGGGCGCGCAACTCCCGTACGTCGACCCGGCCGAGACGGTGCCCGAGCACATCCACGGTGCCCGTGGTCGGGTGGATCAGGGCTCCGGCAAGCCGCAGCATGGTGGTCTTGCCGGCTCCGTTCGGCCCGAGCAACGCCCAGTGCTGTCCCCCATGGACGGTCCAGTCGACCGAATCCAGGACGATCTCCTGGCCCGTCGTACGTCGGCGAATGCTCACCCCGGACAGGACGATGACGGGACGGGGCTCGCTCTCAGCTGCGAAGTGGGCCGGCATTCGGGCAGCCTACCCGCCGGCGGAAATCACGCGAGCCGCAGATGAGCGCGGGCGGCCGCGGTGACGTGCGGGCCGCCGCGCGCTTCGTCGCCCGCGCTCTGCAGGGCGCGCACCAGGGCCCGTTGGCTCTTCGCCGAGGTGAGACCGAGGCGCACACCGTCTCCGTCGCGCACCACGACCGTGTGAGAGGGGCCGTTGTAACTGAAGCTGGTGAGCAGTCGGACATCCCTGACGCGCTTGAGATCCACCGACCGCTCACCGGTCGGCGTCCTGGCGGTCACGCGGGTCATCGAACAGTGGACCAGGCCGGTTTCCCGGCACTGCTCCGACAGCAGCAGGAAACCGGTGGTTCCGCCGATCAGGGCGCAGATCATGGACGCGACGGCCGGAAGCGGACTCACCAGCGCCAACAGCCGTGCCGCGAAGGGCGAAAGGATGAGGAGGACGGCCACGGAGGCCGCGATCCGAGCGTGTGACCGGGCCCCGGCCGCGGCTGTCTCGGTGGGGTTCACGGGAACAGCGTGGAAGGGGTCAGGTCCTGGTCCGCCGTGAGCCCCCGCCCGATTCGCCCGTCGGGCATCACCCGCTGGACCGCGCCGGCGACCGACGCGTCGCCGGTCACGTCGAGGTCGTGGAACGCCACACCGCCGGGCGGGGTGACGCGCGATGTGTCACGCCCGTGCCGACCACGTCGAACCCCGCCGCGACCTGCGCGGACGCACCTCCCTGCCGATGCGGACGACGCACCCGTCACGGGCGCCACCGGTCGATCCGTCGCCATCACGCACTCCCTCAACCCGGAAGCGGACATCCGGGTCTACCGGACGACGATCCGGCGGATCGCGCGCCTGCCCGGCGTTCCGTCAGCGCACACCTCCCGCGTCGAGCAGGGCGGTCACCGTGGGCGCGATGAGCCCCGGCAGGCTGTCGGCGCCGATCCCGGCGCGGGCACTGGCACCGTCGAAGACCAGGCTGAGCTGCCGGGCCAGCAGGTCGGGGTCGCTCGCCCCGCCCCGTTCGGCCTCGGCACGGAAATAGACGGTCAGGTTCTCCTTGACCTCGAGGGCGACCCGGCTCGCGGGGTGCCCCTGATCCTTCAGCTCGATCTGCGCGGCCAGATACCGGCAGCCGCGGAACTCGGGTGCGCCCGCCTGTGCCTTCACCTGCTCGAAGACATGCAGGATGCGCTCGCGGGGCGCCCGGTCGTCGTCCGCCTGAGGCAGGAGAGCCGCGGCGAACTCGGAAGCACCTCCCTTCAGGCTTTCCGCCAGGAGCTGATCCTTGCTCTCGAAGTACTGGTACATGGAGCGCTTCGACACTCCGGCCGCTTTGCACAGCGCCTCGACGCCGACGCCGACGCCGTCTCGATAGGTGAGCGTGGCCGCTGCCTCCAGCAGCCGCTCTCTTGGGCTTGGTTTCAGTTCGGTGGTCATGTTGTGAGATTAACTCGAATCGGACGAATTGAAAACCGATCGGTTTCCGAGCCTCACCCCCCTCACCCCCCTCACCCCTCACCCCCACCCCCCCCCGCCGCCTCTCGTCGGGCTTGCATTGAGAACCCGATCGGTTTACTGTTCTGGAAACCGATCGGTTTCTCACTTCTTCTTCTCCGTGGAGGCAGTCATGACCGCACTCAAGGGCGCCAACGTGTTCGTCACCGGCGGCAGCCGGGGCATAGGCAAGGCCCTGGTGGAGGAGCTCTATGTGCGCGGCGCGGGCAAGGTCTACGCCACCGCCCGCGACCCGCGCACCGTGACGCACCCCGACGCCGTCCCGGTCGCCCTTGAGGCCACCGACCCGGCCTCCGTCGCGGCAGCGGTCGCGCAGGCACAGGACGTCACCGTACTGATCAACAACGCCGGCGGCTCGAACGGCGCCTCCTTCCTCAACTCCCCGGTCGAGGACGTGCGCCAGGAGTTCGAGACCAACTTCTACGGCCCGCTGCTGCTCACCCGCGCCTTCGTGCCGGTCATCGAGGGCAACGGCGGCGGACACATCCTCACCATGCACTCCGTGCTCTCCTGGATCGCCCTCGGCGGCGCCTACGGTGCCGCGAAGGCCGCCCTGTGGTCGCAGACCAACTCCCTGCGCCTGGAACTGCAGCCGCGCGGCATCTCCGTCACCGGACTGCACATGGGGTACGTGGACACGGACCTGACGGCCGGCGTCGACGCGCCCAAGGCCGACCCCCGCGACATCGCCGTACAGGCCCTCGACGGGGTCGAGACGGGAGCGTACGAGGTGCTCGGCGACGACCTCACACGGCAGGTCAAGGCGGGCCTCGCCGCGGACCTGGCCGCGCTTTACCCCCAGCTCGCGAAGTAGGGCGAGCGGGGCCGGGGGCTGAGCACGGCCGGGGGCTGAGCAACTCCTGGCGTCGCGGGTCACCCGGGGCGGAGCGGGCGCCGCGGCCGGCGGCCGGCTGTGAAGACCTTTGCGTCCATGTACCTCGAAGAAGACCTCTGCGCCTATGCACCTCGAATCCGAATAGTCACCTGGGCACTCGCCCGGCGTTCAGCGGCCTCGGCCTGATCTTGTGGTCCTCCCAAGGACCATCCGATCAGGCCGAGGCCGCTGTCGTGTGTGCGCCCCTCCCCCGGCCGGTCTCGCCCCGGTCCGGCGGTGCGGGCCGAGAATGGCGGGTTCTGGCCTCTTGACACGTCCTCGTAACGCAACTTAACGTTCGCGAAAGTTTCAGTCAACCGGTTTCCTCAGACGGAAATAACCCACCAAGTCCGAGCAGAGCCCTCGAAGCCGGTCATATCAATATCGCTGGATGTCGGCCACAGTTGACGCGAAGTCAACCGGGCCGAGGAGCCGATCCCGGCTCGCCGCCGACGCGACCACAGTCGCACCCGCGGTCCAGTCACATCGGTGCGCGCACTCGTCCACGCAGACGTCTCCGGGCCCCGCACCTCTCCGTGCCCTCCATCGGCGGGCACGCCCGACCGCACGACCGCGAACCGGTGTCCTGGGGCACCGTCGTACTCACTCCTGGGAAGAACCGATGACAGCCGTTGCCCGCCCCCTGTTCCGCGACCCCGTTCGCCGAAGCGCGGCCGTGAAGGTCCGTCGTGCGGGGATGATCCCCGTCGTCGCCGCCGCACTCCTGCTCGTCGGCGCGTGCCGGGCCGAGGTGCCGGCGGGCAGCGGTGTGACCCTGCTCGACGGGGACCGGATCTCGGTCTCCGGCCCGACCATCGTCTCGGCCCTGCCCATCGACGACCAGGGCGACGTCGACGCGGCGACGGCCCGGAGCCAGATCCCGTCGCTCAAGAGCATGGCGCTCCAGTACCCCGACGTCCGGGTCCTCGTCACCGACTCGGACGGGCACACGACCGAATCCGCACTCCAGAACTTCGCGGCGAACTGGGCCCTCCCGCCCGAACTCGTGGTCGCCGCGGACTCCGCATCCGTGGGTGGGCAACCGCCCACGGACGGACAGCTCCACACCCTGCTGATCGGAGCCGACGGACACGTCGCCGCCGAATGGTCGAACCAGGCCGCTCCGACGCAGGCCCTCGTCGCCGCACTCCGCAAGGCGACGGCGAGTCACTCCACCCCTTCCGACAATGTCGTACGGAAAGAAGCACCATGAGACAAGTCGCAGAAATCAGACGACTGTTTGTAGGCGCGGTCGTCACCATGCTGCTCGCCTGCGCCGCGGTGGCCCTGACACCGGCCGCACCGGCCCACGCGGCGGGCTCGGCGTATTACGTGGACTGCTCGGCGGCGTCCAACGGGACCGGAACCTCCTCCGCGCCGTGGAACTCGCTGGCGGGCCCGAACGCGACGACGTTCGCCCCCGGCGACCAGTTGCTGTTCAAGCGGGGAACGACCTGCACCGGGCTGCTGCACCCGCTGGGCTCGGGCAGCGCGGCCGGTGGATCGATCACCATGAGCGCCTACGGCACCGGCGCCCTGCCGGTCATCGCCGGTGGCGGCGGCACGGACGCGATCTACCTCTACAACCAGGAGTACTGGGAGATCTCCGATCTGGAGGTGACCAACACCGGTGCCGTGAAGGGCGCGAACGCGCGGCGCGGCGTCTACGTGGTCCTCGAGAACTTCGGGACCGGAGACCACTACAAGGTCAGCAACCTCAACATCCACGACGTCAACGGAAACCAGTCGAAGGAGGTCGACGGCAGCGCCGGAATCCTCTTCTCCGTCATCGGGACCACCACCCCCAGCGCCTTCAACGACGTCGACATCGACGGCAACACCGTGGCCAACATCGCCCGCAGCGGTATCAACATGTCCAGCACCTGGCTCTGCCGGCCGTCCATAGGCTGCAACAACCCGGCCTGGACCCCCTGGAGCGGCGTCGTCGTCCACAACAACACCGTCCATGACACGGACGGTGACGGCATCGTCGTCCAGATGTCGCAGAACGCCCTCATCGAGCACAACGTCGTCTACAACGCGGCGAAGGCCCCCAACGCGGCGAACGCCGGCATCTGGGCCTGGGACTCCGACGGCACCGTGATCCAGTACAACGAGGCATACGGGACCCAGAAGAACACCGGGAACACCGACGGCCAGGGCTTCGACGTCGACTACGGACAGGACGGCACCGTCGTCCAGTACAACTACAGCCACGACAACGCGGGAGGGTTCATCCTCTTCTGCGGCTGCGGTGGCGGATCGCACCTCGCGAGCAACGCGGTGGTCCGCTACAACGTCAGCGAGGACGACCGTCTTCGCGCCATCACCATGGACGGCTCGCAGGACTCGGCGTTCTACAACAACACCATCTACATCCCGTCGGGTTCCACCGCCAACGTCCTCGAGGTCACCGGCGCCTGGAACGACCTGACGCTCGCCAACAACATCATCTACAACCTGGGCAGCGGCGGCTACGTCTACACATCCGGCCAGCCGGCCTCGAACTTCGCCTGGCGCAACAACCTCTTCTACGGCAACCACCCGGCCAGCGAGCCCTCCGATCCGGGGAAGATCACGGCGGATCCGCTGCTCTCCTCGCCCGGCAGCGGCGGTACGGGCATCGGCAGCGTCGCGGGCTACCAGCTCACCGCGTCGTCGCCGGCCATCGGCGCGGGAGTCGTCGTCCCGAACAACGGCGGCAAGGACTACTGGGGCTCGACCGTTCCCGCGACCTGCGCTCCCGACATCGGCGCCGACCAGTTCAGCACGCCCTCCGACGCGACCTGCCTCGCCAACCAGAACCTCGGCTTCGAGAAGGGCACGACCTCGGGCTGGAGCGCGTGGAACTCCGCCTCGGTGGTGAACACGGGCGCCCGCTCCGGGACCTACGCGGCGCGTGTCGGACCGTCGCCCGCCTCGCTCGAGCAGTACGTCCCCGTTGCGCCCCGGACGACGTACCGTGTCTCGGGCTGGGTGAAGTCGGCGGTCGCCGGCGAGGTCATGAACGTCGGTGTCAAGAACACCGGTGGGCTGGAAACGGTGGCGAGCTCCAGCGGCACCGCGTGGACGTTCGTCTCCGCCGACTTCACCACCGGGGCGACGAACAACACCGTACGGCTGTACTGCTACAAGAGTTCGGGCACGGGTAACGGCTACTGCGACGACCTGGCCGTCACCCCCGTCAAGAACTACGCGATCAACGGCAACTTCGAGTCCGGTCACACCGTGCCCTGGCGCAACGGCGACTTCTCGCTCACGGGCACGGCGGCCAACGGCAACGCGGCCGGGCTGACCAACGCGTCCCTGACCTCGGCCTCCCTGTTCCAGATCATCACCGGCCTCACGCCGAACACCACCTACCGGCTGACCGGCTCCATCGCCAGCCAGACCGCCGGTACGACGACAGCACTGGAGGCCAAGCTGTACAACGGCAGCGCCGTCACGAGTGCGTCGACCACGTCGAGCACCTACTCGAAGCAGTCGACGACCTTCACCACGGCCGCGGGCGTGACCTCCGCCCGTATCTACTGCCACCTCGTCTCCGGAAGCGGAGACGGCTACTGCGACGAGGTGACCCTGACCCAGCAGTGACCGACGGCGTGACCGACAGCGTGGGCGTTCCGCACGGCCAGTACCGTGCGGGACGCCCACGCCTGTGCGTGACCGTCCCGCGCGGGCCACGGTCACCCCCGTTCGGGTGTAGTGCGTGACCCGGACGAGGTTCGACCATGGCGCGTGACAGCGTCGTCGCCCACGCACAGGAGCAGTACGTGACAGAGATGCAGATCGAGTTCGATGTACCGGCCGAGATGCGTGACGGCACCGTGCTGCGCGCCGATGTCTACCGCCCGGCGGGCACGGGACCGTGGCCGGTGCTGCTGAGCCGGCTGCCGTACGGGAAGCAACTGCCCCTGGCGGTCGCGGTCCTCGATCCCCTGACGGCGGCCCGGCGTGGCTTCATGGTGGTCATCCAGGACACCCGTGGCCGGTTCGCCTCCGAGGGCGAGTGGGAGCCGTGGACCCACGAGGAGAACGACGGCTACGACACCGTGCGGTGGGCCGCCGCCCTTCCCGGCGCGAACGGCTCCGTCGGCATGATCGGCGCCAGCTACTTCGGCAACACACAGTGGATGGCGGCATTGGCCAAGCCGCCGGAGCTGAAGGCGATCGCACCGGTCGTCACCTGGTCCGACCCGGACGACGGACTGTGGACGCGCGGCGGAGCGATCGAGCTGGGCATCACCGCGCCCTGGACCCTCATGATGGGCGCCGACGCGCTGATGCGCCGGCACGGAGCCGACCCCGCCGCGCTCGTCGGCAGCATCGGAAGTCTCGTACAGGATCTCGACGGTCTGGCCGAGGGCGGCTACGGCGAACTGCCCGCCGGGCGGTTCCCCGCGTTCGCCCGGCACGATCTTCCCGAGCTGGGCTACGAGCGTTCCCGGCGCGAGCCCGAGTGGGCGCGCACGTCCCGGGTCGCCGGCCGGCACGACGAGGTCGACCTGCCCACGTTCCAGGTCGGCGGCTGGTACGACATCTTCAGTCAGGGCACGCTCGACAACTTCACCGCCATGCGCCGGGCCGGCCGGTCCGCCACGCTGATCATGGGTCCGTGGACGCATGCCAACCAGCAGCACGTCATCGGCGACGTCAACTTCGGGTTCGCCGCGAACTCCGCCTTCATGGGCATGCGCGGACCTCTGAGCGGCCTCCAGTTCGACTGGTTCCAGCGCACGATCGGCCATGGGGAGGCTCTGGAGCCGGACACGGGCAAGGTGCTGCTGTTCGTCATGGGCGTCAACCAGTGGCGCGAGGAGACGCAATGGCCCCTGTCGCGGGCCGTGGACACGGACTTCCACCTGCGGGCCGACGGACGCCTGACACAGGAGCCGCCGGCTGTGGCCGAGCAGGCCGAGGAGTTCACCTACGACCCGATGGAGCCGGTGCGGACCACCGGCGGGGCGCTGCTGCTGACCGACGAGTTCCGTCCCGGGCCCCTCGACCAGCGGGACGTGGAGGCGCGTGCCGACGTCCTGGTCTTCACGACCGAACCCCTCGCCGAGGACCTCGAGGTCACCGGCCGCGTCAAGGCCGTGCTCTTCGCCGCCACGGACGGGCCCTCGACCGACTGGGTGGCACGGCTGTGCGACGTCGACGAGAAGGGTGTCTCCCGCAATGTCACCGACGGCGTCGTGCGGGTGCGCGCGGCGACGCCGGGCGAGGCGGCGGAGCATGTCGTGGACCTGTGGTCGACCAGCATCGTCTTCCGGGCGGGCCACCGCATACGCCTCCACGTCACCTCAAGCAACTTCCCCCGCTGGGACCGCAACCTCAACACGGGCGAACCCGAGGACAGCGCGACCACCGCCCGAGTCGCCCGACAGCAGGTCTTCCACGACCCCGCCCGTCCGTCCCGGCTCGTCCTGCCGGTGGTGGCTCAGGCCTGAGCGGGGGCGCGTCGGTGGGAGGCGCTCCCCTCCCACCGGGCCTGCCGCGCGACGATCGACACTCGCCTCGGCTCAGGGCAGCCGGGGCAGTTCGTCCCGTGCGTTGTGGCTGAGGATGCGCAGGTCCTCGGCGAACCGTTCCCAGTCCTCGGGCGGCAGTGGCGCCACGAAGTAGCGGCGTATGTTCTCCACGTGCAGCCGGGACGCCCGTACGACGGTCTCCTCCCCCAGCGGCGTCAGCCGTACGAGTCGGCCGCGCCGGTCGTCCGGGTCCTCGGCGCGCTCGACCAGCCCGGCCGCCGCCATCCGGTCCACCAGCCGGGTCACCCCTCCCGTGGTCAGCACCTGCTCCTGGGCGACGGCCCGCATGGACAGCCCCGGCCCTCCCGCCCGCCCCAGGATGAGCAGCACCTCGAACATCAGGTGACTGATGCCGCACTCCTGCTCCAGAGACCGGCCGAGGATGTACTCGAGCCGGTTGGCCGCGCCCTGCAACCGCCCGAACGCCAGCACCAACGCGTTGTTCGCGGCGTCCTTCGGCGTCGACAACTCCGCCGGTTCCGCCACGTCACCACCTCGCCCCTCGTTCTCCGCACCTCGCATCCACCGATCATGCCGTGTATCCGGCAGCGAAGCGCACCGCCCCCCGGGAAGCCCGGGAAGCCCACGGGAAGCGCCCGGGAAAGGGGGGCCGGGTTCAGCAGAGTTTCGCCGCCGGGCGCGGCGTCACCCGGTCACGATGTCCGCCCAGCCGAGCGGGTGCGGCTCCGTGTCGTCCGCCGCCGGGGCCGGGGGCTCGCCGCCCGCCTCACTGAAGGCGGTGAGCGCCTCGACGAGTGCCGCCCGCTGGGTCGGGGCGAGGCGTGCCACGATCGCCGCGACCTCGGTCCGCCGCCTGGCCATGACGTCCTCGACCGTGCGACGCCCCTCCTCGGTGAGGCCGAGCTGTGTCTCACGGCGGTTTTCGGGGTTGAGGTGCCGTTCGGCGAGGCCCGCCGCGATCAGCCGGTCGACCATGCGCATCGCGGTCGACGGGGCCACCCGGAGCAGGTCGGCGAGCGTGACCAGCTTGGTGTCGCCGCGGGTGGACAGGACGACCAGCATCCGGAACTGCGGGAGCGTCACGCCTTCCTCGACCTCGGCGAGGGAGCGGGCGGAGACCGCCATCAGCAGCCGCGACGCGGTCAGCACCGCACGGGTCACCGCGTCGACATCGTCCATGTCCCCCGCGGGGGTCTCGTGCTCCGCCATGGTTCCTTTCTACCGTGCCTCAGCGACCGCTCCCGCACGCGAGGTGAACAGATTTCCCGCCCCCGACCGTCACGCCGGACCGGAACCCCCGGCCGCGATCAGGCGGTTGTAACGTTGGCCGGATGCCGGACAACGACACGAGCGCCTCGATGAATCCGTACGACATATACCGGGAACTCGGCGAGGACGCCTGGTCCTGGGTGCTGGACCAGGTCCGTGAGGACGACGGCCCCTGGCTGCCCGAGACGGTGTCCGAGGACGCGGCGCGGGACGGTTCGGACATCGCGCCGGCGAAGGACCGCGACTGTCTGTACGCGGGCATCGCCGGCCTGGCCCCCGTGCTGGCCGAGATCGCCCGCTACCGCGAACCGACCGACCGGGAGCGTTCGTTGGCGGCCGGCATCGTGGCGAGACTGTCGGCGAAGGCGGAGGAGCGGACGGAACCCTCGCTGTACGACGGTCTCGCGGGCGATGTGACGGCGCTGCGGCTGCTCGCCCCGGGCTCGGAGTCGGTCGCGCTGCGACGGCTCGCGGAGCTGGCGACACCCGATGGCTGGCGGACCACCGTGGAGTTCGAGGCCGGGTCCGACGCGCCCCTCAACGACATCATCATGGGCAGCGCGGGTGTCGTGCTGACCGCGGTCTGGGCGGGCGGCGAGTTCGCGGAGTCGATCGCGACGACCGGCTGCGAGGCGCTGCTGCGGGTGGCGGACCGCACGTCGGCGGGCCTGGACTGGGGCATCGGGGCCACGACGGTGTCACGCGCGCCCAACTACTCCCACGGCACGGCCGGGGTGGCCTCGGCGCTGGCCGTCGCCGGGAAGGCGCTCGGCAGGGAGGACTTCGTCGAGGCGGCGGTCCAGGGGGCCCGGCATGTGCTGTCGGTGGGTTCGCTGGACGACGGCGGCTTCGTCGTTCCGCACACGATCCCGCCGTCGAGGCGGGAGGTGGAGCCGGTCACTTACACCTGGTGCCACGGCCCGGCGGGCACCTCGCACCTGTTCACGGCCCTGGCCCACGCGGGCGTGACGGAGGTGGCGGGTCATGGCGTCGGCGAGCTGCGGCAGCGCTGTCTGACGTCGATCCTCACCTCGGGCCTTCCGGAGCGCCTGCGCCCCGGGTTCTGGGACAACGACGGCCGCTGCTGCGGCACGGCGGGCGTGGGCGACGTACTCCTGGACGCGGCACAGGACTGCGCGGACGCGGACACGGCGGCGACGCTGGTGCGGGGGGCCCGCACGATGGGGGACGCGTTGGTGAAGCGGGCGCTGAGGGACGGGGCGGGCACCCGCTGGCGCTTCGTCGAGTACCGCAAGGAGCCGCCGCTGCTGCCCCCGAACACCTCATGGATGCAGGGCGCGGCGGGCATCGCGGCATACCTGCTGAGACTGGCCCGCTTCCTGGAGACAGGACCGCGGTCACCGGTGGTGGACCGCCCCGACCAGTGGTGGGCGGTACCGGGGCGGCTGCGTACGGCGGCGGTTCGGACCGAGGGCTGAGCGCACCCGGGGCAGGTCGCTCACGTCAGGGACTGTTCCGCCCAGATTGTTTTGCCCGTTCTGGTGTG
Organism: Streptomyces sp. NPDC047042; assembly: GCF_040644035.1. Classification (NCBI taxonomy): domain Bacteria; kingdom Bacillati; phylum Actinomycetota; class Actinomycetes; order Kitasatosporales; family Streptomycetaceae; genus Streptomyces; species Streptomyces sp. NPDC047042. The sequence continues at coordinate 59,027 of NZ_JBEYVP010000012.1, forward strand.
TCTTGTGCCCCAGCTGGTGGTGAGCTGGGCCACCAGCAGGAGGCCCCGGCCGCCCTCGTCGGAGGTTCTTGCCCGGCGCAGGTGGGGTGAGGTCGAGCTGCCGTCGGTGACCTCGCAGATGAGTGTGCGGTCGTGGATCAGCCGGAGCTGGATCGGGTCGGCGCCGTAGCGGATGGCGTTGGTGACCAGTTCGCTGACGACCAGTTCGGTGACGAAGGCGGCCTCGTCGAGGCCCCACTGCTCCAACTGGGCGACGGCATGTCTGCGTGCCTCGGCGACCACCTCGAAGTCGGCCGGCAGGTCCCAGACGCGGACCTGGCCGGCGTCCAGCGCACGGGTGCGGGCCAGCACCAGGGCCACGTCGTCGTCGGGGTGCTCGGGCAGCAGGGCGGACAGGACCTGGTCGCAGCCGTCCTCCAGCGAGGCCCCCGCGCGGTGACCGGCCGCGAGGGTCCGGGCCAGGAGCGCGATCCCGAGGTCGGGGTCGGGTTCGGCGGCCTCGACCAGTCCGTCCGTGAAGAGGGCGACGAGGGTGCCCTCCGGCAACTGGATCTCGGTGGTCTCGAAGGGCAGGCCGCCGACCCCGAGCACCGGCCCGACGCCCACGTCCACGACCCGCGTCTCGCCGTCCGGCAGGACCAGCACGGGCGGCGGATGGCCCGCGCTGGCGACGGCCAGCTCACGGGAGACCGGGTCGTACACCGCGTACAGGCACGTCGCCCCGGTGGCGCCGACGGCCAGCCGGGCGCCGCCGGTGGCGCTGTCGTCGTCGGCGGCGAGCCGCAGGACCAGGTCGTCGAGGTGGGCCAGGAGTTCGTCGGGCGGCAGGTCGACGTCGGCGAGGGTCTGGACCGCCGTACGCAGCCGGCCCATGGTCGCCGACGCCTGGATGCCGTGGCCGACCACGTCGCCGACGACGAGGCCGACGCGGGCGCCCGAGAGCGGGATGACGTCGAACCAGTCGCCGCCGACGCCGGCGCCCGAGTCGGCGGGCAGATAGCGGGAGGCGACGTCCACCGCCGACTGCCGGGACGGCCCGCGCGGCAACAGGCTCTCCTGGAGGGCGAGGGCGGTGGTGCGCTCGCGGGTGAAACGGCGGGCGTTGTCGACGCAGAGGGCGGCGCGGCTCGCCAGCTCCTTCGCCAGCACGAAGTCGTCCTCGTTGAAGACGTCGGACCGGGTGCGCAGCAGAACGGCCACCCCGAGGGTCGTACCGCGCGCGATGAGCGGCACCGCCACCAGCGAGGTGACGACGACTCCGCCCAGGCTCTGGGCCCGTACGGGCGCGCTCGCCATCCACTCGTCGAAGTCGGCGGCCCCGCTGCGGCTGAGCACCGTCTGTCCGGTGCGCAGCGCCCGGGCGGGCGGGGAGTACGGCGGGTAGGTGTCGGTGCTGCCCAGGCCGAGCACGGCCCCGGGCACCCACTCCGTACCCGTGGCGTGGGCGACCCGGCGCAGCACGACCTCGCCGTCCGGGCCGGCGTCGGCGGGCTCGTCGCCGCGCATGACCGCCTCCAGCAGGTCGACACTGGCGAAGTCGGCGAACCGGGGCACGACCAGGTCGGCGAGTTCCTGGGCGGTGCGGTCGAGGTCCAGGCTGGTGCCGATCGACACGGCCGCCTCGTCGAGCACCGCCAGCCGCTGCCGCGCCCAGTGCTGCTCGCTGCTGTCGAACCCGGCCATCCCGACCGCGCACACCTCGCCGGAGGCGTCCCGCACGGGCCACAGCTCCAGGTTCCAGGCGTGCTCGCGGATCCCCGAGGGCGCCCGGGTGAAGCTCTCGTAGTGCGCGGGCCTGCCTGTGGCGGCCACGTCCTTCAGGGCCCGCAGTGTGCCGCGCCAGCTCACGTCCTTCGGCACGCCGTGCGGGAAGACCCGGCCGCGCAACGCGTCCTCGTCGACGCCCATCACCTGGCAGGCCACGTCGTTGAGCCGCTGGTACCGCTGGTCGATGTCGAAGACGGACATCGAGTACGAGGCCTGCCGGAACGCCTGTTCCACCAGGTCGCGGCCGTCCTGATGTTCGTCGTCAGCGTGCGCGGAGACCATGGATTCAGTGTCCTCCCCCCGCCCGAACGGCAACAACCGAACACGTCCGAACGCGCTCAGTGGGCCCAGTCGCCCCGCACATGCCCCAGATGCCGGGTCATCACGGCCCGTACGCGCTCCGCGTCCCGGGCGAGGAGGGCGTCGAGGATCTCGAAGTGCTCCTCTGCGGTCGACTTCAGCAGACCGCGTTCGGCCAGCGCGGTCAGCCCGTAGAGGCGGGACCGTTTGCGCAGGTCGCCGACGACCTCGACCAGGTGCTGGTTGCCGGCCAGGGCGAGCAGCCCGAGGTGGAAGCGGCGGTCGGCCTGGACATGGGCGATGAGGTCACCGCTGTCCGCCGCGGCCACGCTCTCCTCCGCGTGCGTGCGCAGTGCCTCCAGCGCGGCCGGGTCGGCGGTCGCGGCGAGGCCGACGGTCGTCGGGATCTCGATCAGCGACCGGATGTGGGTGTACTCGTCGAGCTGCCGCTCGGACACCGTGGTGACCCGGAAGCCCTTGTTGGGCACGGTGTCGATCATGCCCTCCTTCACCAGGTCGAGCATGGCCTCGCGCACCGGGGTCGCCGAGACGCCGAAGCGGGCGGCGAGCGAGGGCGCCGAGTAGACCTCGCCGGGCCGCAGCTCCCCGGCGACGAGCGCGGCCCGCAGCGCGTCGGCGACACTCGCCCGGTAACTGGGCCGGTGCCCGCCGATGCTGGGCAGGGCGGGGCCGGTGCGCTGAGCGGCCATGGGTTCTCCTGGATGGAACTCGGAACGCGCGAGATCTCGTCTCGCCGGGGTGTGGTGGCGGTGTCAGAGTACGAAGCCGGACGGGAACGGGTCGTCCGGGTCCAGCAGGTACTGTGCGGTGCCCGTGATCCAGGCGCGGCCGGTGATCGTCGGCACCACGGCGGGGCGCCCGGCGACCTCCGTGCTCTCGACGAGCCGCCCGGTGAACGACGTACCGATGAAGGACTCGTTCAGGAAGTCCTGGTGCAGCGGGAGTTCACCGCGCGCGTGCAGCTGCGCCATCCGGGCGGAGGTGCCGGTGCCGCAGGGCGAGCGGTCGAACCAGCCGGGGTGGATGGCCATCGCGTGCCGGGAGCGGACGGCGTTCGAGCCGGGGGCCGCGAGGTAGACGTGGTGGACGCCGTTGATGGTCGGGTTCTCGGGGTGTACGGGCGGGTCGGCGGCGTTGATCGCGTCCATCAGGGCGAGCCCGGCGGCGAGGATGTCGTCCTTGCGCTCGCGCTCGAAGGGCAGGCCGAACTCGTCGAGGGGCAGGATGGCGTAGAAGTTGCCGCCGAAGGCGAGGTCGTAGGTCACCGTGCGCCCGTCGGCGAGGGTCGCCTTACGCCCCAACTCCACCGCGAACGAAGGCACGTTGCGGATCGTGACCGCCTTCGCCGCGCCGTTCTCCACCGCCACCTCGGCGACGACCAGTCCGGCCGGGGTGTCGAGGCGGATCGTGGTGACCGGCTCGACGACCGGGACCATGCCGGTCTCGACGAGCACGGTCGCCACCCCGATCGTGCCGTGGCCGCACATCGGCAGATAGCCGGAGACCTCGATGTAGACCACGCCGTAGTCGCAGTCGGGCCGGGTCGGCGGCTGGAGGATCGCCCCGCTCATCGCGGGGTGCCCGCGCGGCTCGTCCATCAGGAAGTGCCGGACGTCGTCCCGGTGTTCGCGGAACCACAGCCGGCGTTCGTTCATCGTGTCGCCGGGGATCGTGCCGATCCCGCCGGTGACGACCCGGGTCGGCATGCCCTCGGTGTGCGAGTCGACGGCGTGCAGGACGAGCTTGCTGCGCATACGGCGATCCTCTCAGGTCGTGGGGTTGTGCCTCGTGCCTCGTGCCTCGTGCCTCCTGCCTCATGTTTCAGGCGAGGCCCAGCGCGACGGCCTTCTCAGTGGCTTCGCGGACCGCCTTCTCCTGTTCCGGCAGCAGCGGCATGCGCGGCGGGCGGACGGGGCCGCCGTGCCTGCCGACGATGTCCATCGACAGCTTGATCGCCTGCACGAACTCGACCTTGGAGTCCCAGCGGTGCAGGGCGTGCAGCTGCTGGTAGAGCGGCAGGGCGGTGGCCAGGTCGCCCGCCACGGCGGCCCGGTACAGCTCGACCGTCGCCCGGGGCAGGGCGTTGGGGTAACCGGCGACCCAGCCCACCGCGCCGGCCGTGGCCAGCTCCAGCAGGACGTCGTCGGCGCCGATCAACACATCAAGTTCCGGGGCGAGTTCCTGGATCTGGTAGATGCGCCGGGTGTCCCCGGAGAACTCCTTCACGCCCTTGATGAGCCCGGCCGAGTGCAGCTTGGCGAGCAGTTCGGGGGTGAGGTCGATCTTGGTGTCGATCGGGTTGTTGTAGGCCACGATGTCGATACCGGCCTCGGCGACGGCCGCGTAGTGCGCGAGCACCGAACGCTCGTCGCCGCGGTAGGCGTTGGGCGGCAGCAGCATGACGGCGGCGCAGCCGGCGTCCCTGGCCTGCGCGGCCCAGCGGGCGGACTCCGCGGAACCGTAGGCGGCGACGCCGGGCATGACCCGGTCCCCGCCGATCGCGGCGACCGCGGTCTCGACGACCTTCACCCGCTCCTCGACGGTGAGCACCTGGTACTCGCCGAGCGAGCCGTTCGGTACGACACCGTCGCAGCCGTTCTCGACGAGCCAGCGGCAATGGTCCGCGTATGCCGTGTAGTTGACGCTCAGGTCGTCGTTCAGCGGCAGCGCGGTGGCGACGAGGACGCCTCGCCAGACGGGGGTGGGGGCGGTGCTGCTCATGGGTGCCTCAGCTTTCGAAATCCGGGTTGGGGAAGCGCCCCATGGGGGCGCGGGGAACTGCGCGACCAGCCACAACGGACCCGCAGACGACTTGCGTTCTCATGGATGTTCGGGCTCCTGCGCCAACACGCTCAGCGGAACCGGCCGCGCGAACGGCCGTTTCGCCGGCCCGGCAGGGCAACCCGCCACCCCGGCGACGCCGGACGCGCAGATCCGCCCCTGGCACCAGCCCATGCCGGCCCGGGTGAGGAGCTTGACGGTCCGCAGATCGGTCGCGCCCAACTCCTCGACGGCTTCCCGGACTTCGGCCGCCGTCACCTCTTCGCAGCGGCAGAGGACGGTGTCCTCGGTGACCTGTTCCACCCAGTGCGCGGGCGGGGCGTACGCGGTGTCGAGGGCCGCGAAGAACTTCCGCAGCCGGGTACGGGTCCGGGCGGCCCTCGCCCGGTCGGCGGGACGAGGCTCAACTCCCCTCACACGGGCGGCGATCGAGTGCCCGGCGAGCTCGCCCTCGGCCAGGGCGAGCGCCGCTCCCCCGATACCGGTGGCCTCGCCCGCCGCCCAGACACCGTCGATGTCGGTGCGCTGTTGGGCGTCGGTGACGACGAAGGGGTCCCCGGTGGTGTCGATCGCGCACCCGAGGGTCTCGGCGAGGTCGGTGTGGGCGAGCATGCCGTGCCCGACGGCGAGGGTGTCGCAGGCGATCCGTCGTGCGGTGCCCGGCCGTACCCGGCCGTGCGGGTCGAGGGCGGCGACGGTGACGGACTCGACGCGGTCGGTGCCGTGCGCCGCGACGACTGTGTGACGTACCGTCACCGGCACTTTGTGCCGCAGCAGTTGGGCCGCGTACCGGGCGGCCTCCGCGACCTTCGCCGGGTTGGCGGCGAGCGTCGCGGTGTGCCGTACGAAGTCGGCGGGATGCGTGGACTCGACGTACGCGGCGACCTCGGCACCGGCCGCCGCGAGGCCGGCCGCGACTGGCATCAGCAGCGGCCCGGTCCCGGCGACGACCACGGTCCGGCCCGGCAGGACGAGGCCGCCCTTGAGCATCGCCTGGGCGCCACCCGCGCTGACCACACCGGGGAGGGTCCAGCCGGGGAAGGGCAGCACCTTCTCGTAGCCGCCGGTGGCGAGGAGGACGGCGTCGGCGGTGACCGTCTGCGACTCGGTCTGCGCGGGACCGAGGAGCGCGTGCACCCCGAACTCGCCCCCGCCCCCTCCCCCGAACTCCCGCTCCACGGACCACACATGACGATCCGCCAGATGATCGATACGACCTGCGGCGACATGGGCCGCGAGCCGGTCGCGGAGCTTCTTCCAGGTGCCCCAGGCGTGGTGCAGGGCCTGCGGTCTGCGGGCGTTGAGCGCCGCCGCGGGCTGCCGGTAGAACTGCCCGCCCGCCTGCGCGCCCGCGTCGAGCAGCACGACCCGTACGCCCCGGTCGGCCGCCGTCAGCGCGGCGGCGAGGCCTGCGGGACCGGCGCCGATGACAGCCAGAGAAGGTTCAGCCGAGGTCGTCATGACCGGTTCCCTCCTGGGTGCGGATCGCGTCGCCGGGCGCTGCCGGGACGAGGCAGGCCCGTTGGTTGGGGCGGCCGTTGACGGTGACGAGGCAGTCGAAGCAGACGCCGATGCCGCAGAAGATCCCGCGCGGTGCTCCGCCGCCCCGGGTACTGCGCCAGGAGGTGATGCCCTGCGACCAGAGCACGGCGGCGACGGTCTGACCGGGCAGCGCGGCGATCTCCCGTCCGTCGACGGTGACCGTGTGCGCCGGTCCGGGCTGTGCCTGGGCCAGCTCCAGGGGGGTTCCGCTCATCGTGTCCCTGCCTCCTTCGTCTCCTCGAAGCGGTCCGGTCGGAAGGGCGCGAGGTCCAGATCGGGGGTCCGGCCCGTCAGCGACTGCGCGATCAGGTGCCCGGTGCCGACCGCGAGCCCGATCCCCGCCCCCTCGTGACCGCACGCGTGATGGAGCCCCGGCGCCCGGGGATCGGCCCCGATGGCCGGCAGATGGTCCGGCAGATAGGGGCGGAAGCCCAGGTAGGCGCGCATCGCGTGGACCGTGCCGAGAACGGGGAAGAGAGCCGTGGCCTGGGCGGCCAGTCGGCGTACGACGGGCAGGGAGAAGGTCCGGTCGAAGCCGACCCGTTCGCGGCTGGCGCCGATCAGCACCGGGCCCGCGGCCGTGCTCTCGACGACCGCCGAGGACTGGAGCCCGGCGTCCCCGCTGGCGACGTCGGCGACGTAGTCGGCGGCGTACACCTTGTGCCGGACGGTGCCGGGCGGCAGCGGTTCGGTGACCAGGACGAAGCCCCGGCGGGGCAGCACGGGCAGGTGGACCCCGGCGAGCGCGGCGACCTCACCGCCCCAGGTGCCGGCCGCGTTGACGACGACCGGGGCGTGGATGTCGCCGTCCCCCGCCGTCCGGACACCGCGCACCGAGCCGTCCGGTGCGCGCAGGACGCCGGTGACGGTCGTGCCGGTGCGGAGTTCGGCGCCGGCCCGCCGGGCCGCCCGGACGACATGGGCGGCGGCGAGGGAGGGCATCACCTGGCAGTCCTGCGGATACCGGACGCCACCCGCGAGGCCGGGGGCCAAGTGCGGTTCCAGGTCGCGCAGTCGGGTGGCGTCGACGATGTCTGCCTCGACTCCCGCCGCCCGCTGTCCGGCGGCGAAGCCGGTCAGCGCGGCCATGCCCGCCGCGTCGGAGGCGACGACGATCCCACCCTTCGCCTCGAACTCGACGGCGCCGCCGAGACCGCGTTCGCCGGCGAGGTCGTGCCAGAGGCGGGCGGAGAGCAGCGCGAGGTCCAGCTCGGGGCCCGGCTCCTTGTCGGAGACGAGCAGGTTGCCCTCCCCGGCGCCGGTGGTGCCGCCGGCCACCGGACCCCGGTCGAGGACGAGGGTCGCGAGGCCCGCCCGGGCGAGGAACAGGGCGCAGGCGGCGCCCACCATTCCGGCACCGATGACCACAACATCGCAGGTCAGTCGCTTGCTCACATCAGTACAATGTCACATGTCGCAGATCCCGCCAAGGGCGCCGCGCAAGTCGTTCCGCCTGAGCGCGGCGCTTCAAAATGAGAGTGAATACCTCAACATGAGAGTGCAAATGAGAGTGAATACGTCAAAATGTTAGTGATGCAGGTCACTCTCAGGAGGTGGGAGCATGCTGCCACGGCGATTAGCGCTGGTCACAGCTCCGCGGGCGGATGAGGCGTTCGCGTCGTGGGTGGATCGGATGGCTCGCGTGAACAGATGCCCACTGGCCGAGGTAGCCGATCTGATGGGACTCCACCTTCGGGGTCTGTATGTGAATGCGCGGCCCCCTGTGTTCGGGGTCCAATGCGATGAGGCGGTCCGGCAGACCGTGTACGCGGCGACGGGTGTCCCTGGCGGCATGGTGGACAGGATGCACCTGTCGGTTTTCGAGGGTGGGCCGCTGAGCGTGGCTGCGGTGCTCTCCGCGGCAAAGGCACACTGGCCGTCGGCAGCCCGGGAGTGGGTGGAGGTGTACGGCAGCCGCGCCTGTCCGCAGTGTCTGCTGGCGTCGGGCGGAGTGTGGCAGCTGTGGTGGAAGCTGTCGTGTGCGGCGGTGTGCCCCAAGCATCAGGTGATGCTGCTGGATCGGTGTCCAGCGTGCGGTTGGGTACTGCGATGGGGTGGGGACCGACCTCGGGTCATGCCGGCGCAGTGGGTCCGGTCGCCGACTCGCTGCGCGAATGCCGTTCGCGGGAAACCGTGCTCGCAGTGGCTGCCCGCGATTCGCGTGCACCAGGCAGACAAACGGACTGTCGCCGCGCAGCGACGATGGCTGGACACCGCGTACAACCGGGCCTGCCCCGCGCTGGGGGGCGTGAACGTGTCGGCAGGAGAGTGGTTCGCGGCGTTCCGAGCATGCGTGATCTTGTTACGCCTCGGACTGCCCCAGATCCTAGAGCGTCTACCGAACGTGCCTGACTGGTGCTGTCGCGCCCTTCTGGATGAACGCATCGAGCGCGATGTGTACCGGAACCAGTTTGGCTGGGGTCCCGCTTCGGCCGGAGCCGCAGCAGCGTTTCTCACAGTGGTGACCCCTCTTCTGGCCGCAGCTGACACGCGGAGGCTGGCTCGGCGGTTGGCACCGTTGGTGCGGACGGCGGTTGAAGAAGGCTGCTGGACGGCCCGGCCGTTGGCGCGGCTCCCGGTGCCGGAGGTCTTCGCGGAGGCAGTGGCGGCGCAGGTGCCGATGGGACGTTCGGCCAGGAGTCAGCGAGGAGGAGGAGGTGCTCGCGGTGAGCGGTGATGCGAAAGCCCCGGAGCCCTCCGGTCGAGACATCGACATGGTGCGGGTACGGTACGTCGATTCCGAGGGGATCCAGCATCTGGTGCGGCTGGAGGAGGCTGCTGACGTGCCGTTCGAGGACGGCAGGATGGTGCGGGCCATCCCCAGTCACCGGGACCAAGGACACATGCCGGGCCAGTACTGGGTGGCGAAATGGGGTGACTTCGCCGACTACGAAAGCGTGCTGGAGTCGAGGTGGCTGACGTTGCTGGACTTCGACCCGCAAGTGACCGCATTCGCCACGCAGCCCTTGGAGTTCGACGCAATCGACGCCCGCGGGGCTTGGCAGCACACACCGGACGTCTTCGTGCGCCACCGTGACGGCAGCGTGCTGCTGCTGGACGTGAAGAACCCCGAGCTGCGTGACGATCCGGACGTGCTGCTGCAAGAGGAGCGCACCCGACGTACTTGCGGTCGGCTGGGCTGGGACTACGCGATGGTTTCGGAGCCGAGTGGGCAGCGCTGGGTGAACGTCGATCTGCTGTCCAGTGCCCGGCGCCCGCTGCATCTGGGTGCGGATCTGGTGCCGCGCCTGCTGGAACTGGCCCGTGAAGCAGTGGAGATCGGGGAGCTCATTCGGTTCATGGAATACCCGGATCTGGCACGCGGGGTGCTGTATCACCTGATGTGGCATCAGCGGATCGTCACCGATCTGGATCGCCCGTTGCGGGACACGACGCTGGTGAAGACCGCAGCGGAGGCTCAGCATGACGTTTGACGGAGCGGTGCGACTGCAGCGTGGATCCAGGGTGTGGCTGGACGATGAGTTGTACACGGTGACCGGGGTGACCGACGACGGTGTGTGACTTCGTTCGGAGAGCGGTTCGTGGACCGTGATCGGCGTGGGACACCTTCTCGCAGACCCGACCTTCCGTCCCTACGAAGGCGACGCGAACCCGGAAGGCGGGACCGCCGCCGAGCACGACTCCTCGGAAAGGAAACTGTGGCTGGACGCCGCCGCCCTGTTCGACAAGCTGAGTGACAAGCAACTGAAGGAACTGCAGCGCGCCCAGGAGCACCTCCTGGAAATGACGACCGGTTTCCGCAGTGGAAATCCAGAAGACGCCGCGCCGGGAGAACCCAGGCCGAAGTATGCCCCTGACGTGTCGCTGGCCCAACGGGTGCAGAGCAAAGCGCGGGAGCTGGGCTACAGCGAGCAGCAGATTTGGCGGCGTCTGCGGAAATGGCGGGACGAAGGCCCGTGGGGCCTGGTGGACCGGCGCAGTCATCGGCCGTCGGATCCCCTGGCTGGAGCGGATCCACGGTTGATCGACGCGATCGTCGCCCAGTACCACGTGACCGAGGCGCTCGACTCGACCGGCAGTCTGAACCGGCTGCGCCGCCGAGTGGAGCGCCGCCTGGCTGACGCCCACGGGCCGGGCACGGTGAAGATGCCGGTGCCCAAGACGTTCAACAGGTATGTCGCCGCTCTCCTGCCCGGCCGTTACACCACTGGGCCGGCCACGACACGGCAGTCTGTGGAGAACCGGCCGGGCGGCCATTACCGGCCGATCACCGCCGGTCGTCCCGGTGAACTGGTGATGATCGACACCAGCTGGCTGGACGTGCGTGCCTATGACCCGGTCGAAGACGTCGTCTTTTCGGTGGATCTGACTATCGCGATCGACGTGTGCACCCGCAGCCTGCTGGGATGGCGTCTGGTGCCCCAGGGAACGAAGGGCGTGGATGCGGGACTGGTGATCGCGGACGCGATGATGCCGGAACCGATGCGGCCCGGATGGCCGGACGGGCTGCGACACCGCATGCTGCGCCTGCCGTGCGAGCCGAAGCTCGCGCAGGACGAGCGGTTCGCGGCCGCCGCAGCCCGCCCGGTGGTGTTCCCCGAGAGGATCGTGATCGACCACGGCAGGGCGTTCGCCTCTCAGGCGGTGAAAAACGTGTGCCGCCGCTACGGGATCACCATCCAGGACACCCGTAAGTACCGGCCCACCGACAAGCCGCAGGTCGAGTCCGCTTTCAAGACGATCAGAAGCCAGTTCTCCGAACACATCGCCGGTTACAAGGGCAACCACGTGGTGCACCGCGGCCGGGATGTCGACTCGACCGCCCGGTGGACGATCGAGGAACTGGAGGAGTTCTTCGCGGAGTACGTCGTCTCCGTTTACCAGCGCCGCCGGCACACAGGGCTGGTGCTGCCAGGGTTCCCGGAGATCACTCTGTCTCCGAACGACGCCTACCGACTGGCGGTGCACCGCTGCGGCTTCATCGCCGCCCCGCGCGATCCCAATCTGTTCCTGGAGCTGCTGCCGATCCACTGGTGTGGCATTCACGACCGCCGTATCCAGAAGGACTACCTCCACTACAGCGCGCCCATCACCGGCACCTACAACGAGTCCAAGTCCCCCTACGCGCACGCCGTGGGCGCCTGGCCTGTCCGCTATGACCCACGAGACATGACACAGGTCTACCTTCATGACCCCTACACCGGAATCTGGCACACGCTGCGCTGGACACATGCGCTGACCGGGCTCGAGCCGTTCACGGACATCACTCTGCGCCAGGTCAAGCAGGAACTGCGTGTACGAGGCCGCGCCCCACAGGACCAGGAGGCCGTGATGGACGCGTTGTTGGACCTGCAGAACCGCACTGACGCCGCCGAGGCGTCCACCGCACGCTCCCGCCGGGCCCGGGCCCGTGACGCCCAGCGAGCCAGGGCGGCGGCGCGAGACAAAGCTCGCACTGAGTTGGTCGATTCCGCCGCCGACGCCCCGGTCAAGGATTCCCATCTGAGGGCCGTGCCGCCACTGCCCGCAGACGACGAGGAAGAGGTCACGATCGACTTCGACGCCCTGCCGTCGTACGAAGTGTGGGGCGGCCGTCCGGGGAAGGACGACACACCGTGATGGCCCCGCGACCGGAGGAGTCCAAAAGCCTGCACCCGGGCCTGGCCGAACCGCGCACCAATGAGGAGTGGTTCGACTACATGTTCTACGAGCCACCGTCCCGCCCCCACCTCCCCCCGTACGACACCTACCTGGCGATGGACAAAGAGGATCCTCGACGGCGTCGTCTCAACCGCAGTCGCAACCGGTATCACAGCGCGTTGGTCCTGGCTTGGACTCCTGCCGTTCAACACTTCGAATCGGAGATCATGGAACTGCTCGATGCCAACGAGGAGGCTCCGCCCGGCGCCCGGCCCGGACTGTTCATCGACGGTCCGCCCACGGTCGGCAAGTCCACTCTGGTCAAGATGATCGGCCGGAAGTTCGAACAGGGTCTTCGCAGGGACTTCCCCGAACGGTTTGCCCCAGGGCGGCTGGGGATCTACGTCCCCGTCGTCTACATCTCCCTCACGGACCAGGTCACCCCCAAGCAGATCTCCCTCGCGATCGCCCGCTACCTGAGCGTCTCGACCAGCGGCACCAAGGACGCCGTCGATGATCGTGTCCTGACCGCGCTCACGGCGTGCGGTACGCAGCTGCTCATCTTCGACGACCTGCATTTCCTGGACTGCGCCCACAAGGAAGGGCGGGCCTCCAATGACCACATCAAGTTCCTCGCCAACCACGCCCCCTGCACGATCATCGGCACCGGCGTCGACCTGGAGGACAGCCCTCTACTCAGCGAGGGAGGGCCTACCGGACCCGTCAAGCGGAACTCCCGCATCAAGTCTCCGCCGCGCAGCGGTCCCAGGACCCAGACAGCCGGCCGGTTCAGCCGCCAGGAACTCGCGCCCTTCGCTCTGGACACCGAAACGGAAATCCTGCAATGGGTCGGCGTCGTCAACTCCCTGGAGAACGCGCTGTGCTTGTACCTACACGAAAAGAACAGCCTGACCCGTCGCCACTGGCGCTATCTCCACGATCGCACCAACGGCAGCATCGCCGGTCTCCACACCCTCCTCCGCCGCAGTGCAGTGCGCGCCGTCAAGCAGGGAACCGAGGCCGTCACGCGCGAGATCATGGACTCCATCACCCTGTCGTACACCCACGAACGCGCCTACGCCAAGGTCGTCGAACTGCAGTCACGCCCGTCAGCGAAGAACAGGAACAAACCGAACAAGAAGCCGACCGCAGCAGACGGAAGTGCCTGAGGAGCCGTCAGCACCTGACGTGCACCTGATACAGGGCACTGGCATGCTCTGCGTGTGCCCACGTCGTTGCGTCGCCTCGCGCTGGTGCCGGACCCGTACCCCGGTGAGTCCCTGCTCAGCTGGGTCGACGCGCTCGCCGGGCTCAACCGGATCAGCCGTCTGCAAGCCCTGCGTTTCGCGGCCTTCGTCCGTCCCGGCAGCTCCGCGTACCGCCCCAGCTTGCGCTTCGTCGCCCATCTGCCCACGGATGTGATGGCCCGTGTGCAGGCCACCACGGTCTGTCCGCCGAGCAGCTGCATCGGATAACCCTCATGCACTACGCCGATGGTGTTCTGCCGCCGCCGCCTTCCTCCACGCACCGCCGGACTATCGCCATGTGGCTGCACCGCCTACAGCTCGCGCAGCCGGTCAGTTCGCGCGCGTGCCCGCCCTGTTTGCGGGAGAGCGGTGGGCGTTGGCTGCTGCGCTGGCGTCTGATCTGGTCTTTCGCTTGCGTACGCCACCGCGTTTTCCTGCTCAGCGTCTGCCGCGGCTGCGGCAATGGTCTGCACCAGGTGCTTCCTGGTCCGGGAAGCCCTGTGATGTGCGGCCAGTCCGACTGGAAGCGTCCGGGATACGTCTGCCGGCACTCCATCTGGCGCATGCGGCCTCCCCGGCTGTCCGACACGCACCTCCTCGAATGCCAGCGCCGCCTCGACGATCTCATCGACCATCCCCACCGTCCGGGCAGCGTGGACATCCTGCGCACGCTGCACCTGGCGCTGGAGGACATCCGCGGCGGCTATGACTTCGCCCCATCGCTACCGGACACCGATGCCGTGCTCCATCGGCGGTGGCACGGCCACGGCGGCGTCTTGTCGTATCTGGACGATCCTCTGCTCACCGCAGCCCTCATCAAGATCGCCACGCTGGGCGGCATCGGTACGTCCCGAACAGCCCGCGCTCAGATCGACATGGCCTCGTGGTCGACCGACGGCTTCCCTCGGACCACCGGCGTATCGCCGGTCAACCGCTTCGGCGGAACGTGCCGAGCCATCGCCTGCCTGGCCTGGGTACCGCCCGGACAGGGCGTCGTAGCTCGTGCGAAGGACGGACCGTTGATTCTGTGCCCCGCGCACGTCGATCACGCCACGTCGGACAGATACAACCCCCTGCCCCCTGCCGTCGCCGAGGTCTTCTCCCCACGGCCGTGACTCGCTGAAGTCCAATCCGGGTCGTACGCGCGGTGTGGGCGGCGATGCATACGAGGACGGAGAGTGCGGAGACACGTCGTTGGACGTGGACAGCCTTCTCGTCCTCTGAAGGGATTGCCGGGATCTCCGGCATCCGGAACCCACACACATTGGCCCCCATACGGCTCGTTACGACCTTTGCGCCCCAACAGCCGAGCAGGGCCCAGATGAATTGCAACCGCCTGAATGTCGCCTAACCCGGCAGCCTCAGCTCCTGCACCGTCGCCGCACGTGACAGCCTCAAGGTCGCCGCCAGCGTATCGACCCAGCTGAGGAACGACTCCCCGGCGAAGGGAATCGGGACGACACCGAGCCGCCAGACTCGCTCCTGGTCAGCTACGGTCCACCATGTCTCCGCTCGTCCTGCCGGCCGTGTACTCCACGATGGGGTTCGCGGGGCTCTCACCCTGTCGTGGCAGCCACGCTGGTCGAAAGTCCGGGTGGGCGGAGTAGGGCAACAGCAGGCACCGTACGGCGTACCTCAGCGCCTTCCCCTCAATGGTTCGTGGATCGGTGTCCGCGCAGGCGTCCAGGATCAGCCGTTGGGATTCGATCCCCAGCACTCGCAGTTCGTGGTTTCCCTTTTGGAGGCGCTGTTCCTCATCACGGAGCCGGGCGTCGAGGAATCGTAGTCGTGGGTCGGTGCTCGTGATCGGCCCGGAGCGTTCCCGCGAACGTGCCCGGACGGTGAACTGATCCGCGTGCTGTGGACAGTGCGTGCCTCCGTCGGACGCGTCGTTCACTGTCGCGCCGTGCCCCGCCGGAACCCAGGTCCCGCAGCCAGGGTGGTGGCAGTATCCGCCGAAGCGGTTCGCCGGCAGTTGGAATTCGCCATGGCGTAGCGGGAGTCTTGGCTGGGGAGGGCCCCAGTTCGGCCGGACCTTCACCTGTTCTGCCGCCCCGCTGTCCGTCGAGCCGAGCCCGGCCTCGGTTGCGACTTTCAGGGCGGCGGCCACGATCAATGGCCGAGGCTGCCAGCGGAAGCCGTCGGGTGCGTGGTCACTGTCCCACGCCTGGTGAACGACCTTGTCGGTATGAGGAAGGCGCACCGGCCGCTCCGCATCCCACGCATCCTGCATCGAGCGGTACAACGCTCCGAAAAGCTCGTGAATCTGTGCCTGCGTCAGATCTTCCGAACCCTCCAGAAGGCGGTCGATCCGCTGCTGGCAGTCGAGAAGCCGAAGGTCATGGACCGGCTTTGCAGGCATTCGGCGGATGTCACGGCCGCAAGGCCTACTCGGCTTGGAGCGCCCCCAGCCCGGAGCGGGTCCCGGACAGATCCAGGACTGCGGAGTCCCAGGCCGCGGGGGATGAAGTCCGGCGTCACAACCCCGGCATTCCGAGATCAGGTAACGCTGATGCTCCACGCACGCGAAGGACCAAACCAGCCGCCATTTGAGGAGCCATCGGGCGCCGTTCTCCCTCAGACATACCGGGCAGACGTTGGAACGCTGGCGCAACACCATTCGTTGCCAATATCTCCAGCCGGCCAGGGCGTCCTGCCCTTCCGCGTCAGGCTGTGGCAGCGGATCCAGAGCCCCTCCTGCGTAGCGAGCAAGCGTTATACCCCGCACCTGCTCCTCCGTCAGCCCAGTGGTGAGCCAGACGGATCGGACGACGGCGTCGCTGACGTGGTGGCCGAAAGCGTCCGACACCGAAGAGCCATTGGCCATGCCCGTCATCCGCAGTGCCGTGAGTCGGGAAACCTGGTTGAGTCGCGCGAGCGCGTCCACCCAGCTCAGCAGCGACTCACCGGAATACGGCTCGGGCACCAGTGCAAGCCTGCGCAGGGGGCTTCGGACGTTCATGATCTCCTCTCCGCGTTTCCCCAGGGTGCACAGACACTCCCGGAAAGCGGGGACTCCAACCCTTTGAGGCGAGTCGCCCATAGCACTGCCAATCATCACCAGACCGGTGCGGGACTGTCCGGACCGGACAGTCCCGACGACGCCTATGTCACGCCTATGCCCTATCGGAGACCAGTGGATTTCGCCCACCGCCGCCGGCGCACGCACACCATGTCCACCGGGACCCATCACGCAAGCGTGATCCATTCATTGACCCAGGCCGAGAAACTCGGGCCCTGGATCGGGGTCGTGGTGTGCTTCGAGCGGACTTCGTTGAACGAGCGGGCCCAGCCCGCGTCGAAGGGGCCCGTGACATGAACGCAGTGAAGATCATGACGCCGAAGGGCACGGCGATGTCACTGCTCGGTCCGAGGGCGACGTCGAACAGTCCGTTGCGAGGCCCGGCGGATGTCCCGTCCGGCGACTTCGGTGACCCTGCGGCCGCGGCCGCAGGAATCGGTGACAACGTGGGAGCCGGATCCCCTGACTGCTCCGAACAGCACGTTTCTGCTCCTCGTCGACTGCTGCCCGATCACGTCCGGAAGTTCGACACCTTGGGTGCCGACAAGGCACTGCGTACGGATATCGATCAGAACAGCGCGTCGTAGCCCCGGAGCGCCACGGGCCTGCCGACGCACGACTTCCCCTTGTCCTGAGCGGCTCGCGCGTGGCTGACGTTCGAGCGGAGCACCGAGCTGACAGGAGCGAACCCGCCCCGCGCATCAGTCCGCGGCGGGAACAACGGACCGACCAGGGCGGACGACGACGTCGGCACAAGGTGCGCCGGGGCGATCAGCTCACCGATTGCCCCACCCACGGTTCCCCGCCTCGTGCCCAGTGGGTCAGTGGCGTCTTGCTGCCAGCAGGCCGTCCACCACCAGTCCGGCCAGGGCCTCCGCCCTGGCGTGGCGGTCCGCCTGCTGCATGTGTTCCGGGCGCCCCAGGCGCCGGGCGAGAGGTTCCTGGACCAGCCCTGACACGGGAGCGATGATGGCGAAGACCACAACGTCCAGTGGGACCCGCGCCATGCCACCGGAGGCCATCAGCCTCTCGATGCTGGGCACGACGAGGGCGAGCGTCGGCTCGATGTAACGCTGGTAGAGGTAGTCCAGCCGCTCGGTGTCCTGTGCGGACTCGTCCGCCATCAGCATGGCGAGGTACGGCCGACCGACGCTGACGCGGTAGAACTCCATGACGAACTGCCGCACCACGTCCTCGTCGTCACTCCCGGGGACGGGCGGCACCATGCCCTCGAGTTGAGCCCCGAGCGCTGCGTCCACCACGGCTCGCCAGTAGGCCGCCTTGGAGCCGTAGCGGTCGTTGATGAAGGTGGGGCCGACCCCGAGACGGCGGGCGAGTTCCCGCGCCGACGCCCGGTCGTATCCGAGCGTCGCGAACGCCTCCAGGCCCCGGAGCAGGACGTCCCGCTCGGCCGGCACGCCGGTGGAATCCGCCCTGGGACGGCCCGGGCGTCGGGTGGTACTCGGCTGGTCTCCCAAGCATCCTCCTCAGTCGGCTGTACGGGCGCGTGCCCGCCAGTCGGACCAGCGTAGCCGTCCCGATCTTCACGCTTGAGCACCGTCAATGGGTCAGCAACCTCCCCGGATCCGACACCGAGGTTCCCGCCGGGACCTCGCTTGACACGGAGCGAGCAAGGGGTAATCCTACAGGTGTTGGATTTAATCCGGGTCACTCACGGAGGGCCCGCACGAAGCCGCCCGCACCGCCGGGCGGAGCATCCATTTGCCCACCACGCAGATTTCCCTCAACCCGGCATCGCGACCTCGGATAGTACGAAACCGTTTCGTACACAACGGATCGCGCCAGTTCAGGGAACGGCACAAGGAGCCATCATGCGTAAGACCACCGTCGGTGCGGCCACTGTCGCCTCCGCGCTCATCGCCTCGATCACCCTCGCCGCGGGAGGGACAGCCACCGCGACGACCGCCGACTCGACCGCGGCGCACCCCATCGCCGCCCAGAAGGGGCTGTCCCAGACCAGCATCCCGACCCTCGTCGATCCTGCTGCGGGCCTCACCTACGACCCCGACCAGCCCAACCAGTCCTGGTACCTGACCGCGCACGTGACCGCGGGGGGCCACCGGTACGGCTTCCTGGTCCACTACCTCAACGCCAACTTCGGCACGCAGGGCAGCGCCATCTCGAAGGTGTCGGTGATTAACGAGGAGACGGGCTGGTACACGAAGTCGGAGACCCCCCTCCCCCTCGGAACAGGTCTGTCCGACAAGCAGGGGGTGGACATCCACACCGACAACGTCACCTGGACCGGCGATGCCAAGGAGATGAAGCTGCGCGCCAAGGTCCCCGAGGGGACCATCGACGTCACGCTGCGCCCTCGCGGAAACGTTCTCTACAACCTGGGGACGGGATACTTCCCCATGTTCGGTGACGCGAAGTACTCGAACTACGAGTACGCCCTGCCCACGGTGGACACCTCCGGGACCCTGACCCTCAACGGCCGCGCCGAGAAGGTCCGCGGGCAGTCCTGGCTGGACCGCCAGTGGGGACCTCTGCCGGATCTCACCACGGGTCGCGCCTCCTGGTCCTGGATGAACCTCAACCTGTCCAACGGCGACAAGGTCAGCGTCTGGAACCAGCAGTACGACGGCAAGAAGAACAACTTCGCGACCATCCTGAAGCCCGACGGCACCCAGACCCTCACCGAGGCGACCCTCACGCCAGACGAGTCCACCCGCTGGACCAGCCCGGCCAGCGGCAAGAGCTACCCCACGCGTTGGAAGGTCACCATCCCCGGCGAGCACGCCAAGCTGAACGTCGAGGTCTACGCCGAGGACCAGGAACTGCTGGTCCCGGGCCCCGGCTATGAAGGCAGCGCCAAGGTCGCCGGCACCTACGACCACCGCCCGGTCACCGGCACCACGTACGTCGAAATCACCAGCGGAAAGTAGCGCCGACTCGTCGATGGCCTCGGCGCCGCCCTTACAGGGGAGGCGCCGAGGCCATAGGCAGGTACCCGGCTACGCGGAAAACGCCAAGGCAGCGTGATGCCGAGGCGCTCTGCGAGTTCGCCGGCGCTGACGCCGTACGTCTCGCGGATCCGTACACCCTCGGGGCCGACGTCGAAGACGCCGTGGTCCGTGTGGACGCGACTGATGCAGCCCGTTCCTCCTGCGCGACGTCGGCGTCGAGCCGCGCATCCGCCACGAGGTCGGCGAGACATCAACGCTGGTCACGCTCATGGCCGGCGGGCTCGGCGTCGCCGTCGTACCCGAACCTGTGACCGCGTTGGCGCTCGACGACGTCGCCTACCTTCTCCCGGCAGGGGCCGACGCACACGTGGAGCCGGCCGTCGCCCACCGAGCCGACCGCACTGAGCCGCTCCTGGCGCGTACCGTGGGAATCATCCGTGCGGTGATCTGAGAACCAGGGACCTCTGTACTCCGGCGACGCCCCCAGGTTGCCCCTGGCTCACCAGGAACAGGGCCTACGCGACGATCTTCGCCACGGAGTCACGAGCCTGGTTCGCAATGCGGTCGTCCGTGGTGTCGTCCGCCCCGCCCACCCCGATGGCGCCGATGACCTCGCCGTCGGCCGTCACGATCGGCACGCCGCCGGCGACCGGCAGAAGGTTGGCATCGACCAGGTGGGGAGGCGCCACCCGCATCTGCGGGGACGCGGCGAAGGCCGCGAACTTGGCGGTCGGGACACCGCTCACTGCCGAGGTGTAGGCCTTGCGTCGCGCGGTCTCCACACCGAGCAGGCCGACGCCGTCGTCACTGAGCAGAACCTTGGTGACGCCGCTTCGGTTGACCACGACAGCGCATACCTTGTGCCCCTCCGCCCTGCCTGCTTCCAGAGCGGCGAGTGCGGCGCCGTGGGCGATCTCGTAGCTGAGCGGCTCTCGCATGGAGCGGTTCCTTCCCTGGCGACCGCATGGTCGAGCGGCCGTCTTCCGTGGCGGAAGCCCAGTATGTCGCCGCCAGCCATAAATGTGAAGCGGGGCTCGCATTCACATCGGATCACGACTCACGGCGCCGGCCTGCCGAGCAGGTACAGGCAGGCGACGTTCACCAGCTCTTCCGTGAGCTGACGCCACGTCAGCGGCCGGTCGGACTCGAAGAGATCGCCGTACAGCACACGGTTCTGGCAGGTCCCGTAGATCAGGCGGTAGACGACGTCCAGGCGTCGCTCCGGCTCCGGCGCGTCGACCATCGGGACGATCGGCTCCAGGAACCGGCGGAAGACCCGGTCGGCATCGATGGCGGCCTCCGAGCCGACCCGGGCCACCCCGGGATCGGTCGCGCCCGCGGCCAGGAAGACGCGCATCAGCCGCTCGTGCGCCTGATAGGTCTCGGTGAGCCCGGTGACCGCCGAGGTGACCAGCGCAACCGGGTCCGTACTCAGCGGGGTGAAGCGGCGGATGATGTCGGCGCGGAACTCCTCGATCATGTCGTGCTGCAGAGCCGCGATCAGGCGGTCCTTGTCACCGAACCGCCGGTAGACGCTGCCCACCGAGACGCCCGCCCGAGAGGCGACGGCCGCGACGGTGAGCGCCTCGGTACCGCCCTGTTCGAGGAGGGCCGTACCCGCCTCCAGGATCCGCTGCTGGGTCAGCCGACTGCGGGCCTGCTGCGCCGGCGGCAGATCGAGTGACGGTTCGGTACTCACCGTCCCAGCCTATACACGGTCGGCATCCGCCCCGGCGGCATGCCTGCCCGGCCCACTCGCGAACACGGCTCTTGACGTCCACGAGACGTAATGCGAATGTGAATCCACAATCCTATTCGAGGACCGCACACGACGGTGCCCTCGCAGGTGAGCCGCCACACCCCTGCACGCGCTACGCGTTGTGCGCCCGAGCCGCACGGGAGACAGCACGATGACCACCACTTCAGAGATCGACACCGGCACGGCCTACGGCCGCCCGAAGCCCTCGTACAACGCCCGGCTGCGTGAGGTCGGGCCCGGTACGCCCATGGGCGAGGCACTGCGCCGCTACTGGCACCCCGTCGCCAGCTCGGAGACGCTCGTCGCCGGCGCCCTGCCGCAGAAGACCCGCGTCCTGGGCGAGGACCTGGTCGTCTTCCGGGACGGACAGGGCAACCCCGGTGTCGTGATCGAGCGCTGCACCCACCGTGGCGCCAGCCTCTTCTACGGCCGCGTCGAGGACGACGGCATCCGCTGCTGCTACCACGGCTGGAAGTTCGACGTCCAGGGCCGCTGTATCGAGCAGGCGTGCGAGCCGAGCCTGGGGCGCAGGCGCGACGCGGCCCGTCAGCCCTGGTACCCCGTCGAGGAGCGCTACGGCCTGGTCTTCGTCTACATGGGACCGCCCGACCTCAAGCCCGAACTCCCCCGCTACGACGTGCTGGAGAACCTCGAGGACGACGAGAGGTACTTCGCGAGCTGGCCGGTCCCGCACGCGGCGGTCCTCGGTATGCCGGGGGACTTCAGCTGGCTCAACATGTACGAGAACGGCGCCGACCCGACGCACGTCACCTGGCTGCACTCCTCGCACAGCGGGTACCAGATGCTGGGCACCGGCACCTTCGGCTACCCCGAGAGCTTCTTCGACCCGGCCACCATCGCCGAGCGTGTCTCGTACGAGCGCACCGACCACGGCGTGAAGTACGTCCAGCGGTTCGAGGTCGAGGGCGAGGACGGCGGGGCAACCGAGTTCGGCTTCGCGGTCGAGCAGCACCTGCCCAACGTCTTCGGCCTGCCGGACTACGTACGGATGACCCCGGACCGGCAGGACCAGCTGCTGTGGGTCGTGCCCTCGGACGACACCAGCCACCGGCTCTTCTTCTCGATCCGCACGAACGATCCCGAGCGCATGATCCGCTTCGTGATCGGCATCACGCAGAACGGCAAGCAGAACCACGAGCTGACAGACGAGGAGCGCCACCTGTTTCCCGGTGACGCGGAGGCCCAGGGCTCGCAGGGAGCGATCACCCTGGACTCCGAGGAGACCCTGGTCACCGGAGACCGCGGTGTCGTCATGCTGCGCCGCATGCTGCTCACGATGGTCGACGACGTCGAGGCCGGGCGCGACCCGATCAACATCGTCCGTGACACGTCCGAGGTCCACCGCCACCAGTCAGGCCTGTTCACCCTCGGCAAACGCCCGGCGAACGACGCCGACGCCAACGCCACGGCTGGAATCTGAGCGAGCACCATGAGCAACGAGTGGCTCGACACCATCGTGATCGCCCGGCGCGACGCGACCGCGCGGATCGTGGTGCTCGACCTGATCAGTCCCGACGGAGCCGAGCTCCCGGAGTTCGCCGCCGGCGCCCATGTCGACGTCCTCCTGGACGGTGAGGGCTGCGCCGGACTGGTCCGCCAGTATTCGCTGTGCGGGCCGCCGCACGACCGCACCCGGTACCAGCTGGCCGTGCTGGCCGAGACGGCGTCGCGCGGCGGCTCCCTCGGGATGCACCGGCTCCGCGCGGGTGACCGGCTGCGGATCTCGCGTCCGCGCAACAGGTTCGGAGTCTCGGACCGGGCCCGTCGCCATCTGCTGGTGGCGGGCGGTATCGGTGTCACTCCCCTGCTGGCCATGACGCACGTGCTTCAGGTCACGGGCGCCGAGTACGAGTTGCACTACTGCGCCCGCGGTCGTGCGGACGCGGCGTTCGTCGACGAGTTGGAGCGCAACCCCCGGGTACGGCTGCACTTCGACGACGGCCCGGACGACCAGCGCTTCAGCGCCGGCGACCTCGGCCTGCCCGACCCGGACACGGCGGTCTACGTGTGCGGGCCCGGAGGCTTCATGGACTTCGTGATCTCCTCCGCGCAGGGAGCGGGATGGCCCGCCGAAGCGATCTACAAGGAACGCTTCGCACCCGTGCAGGACGCCGAAGCGCACACGCAGGGCGGCGCGTTCACGGTGCGGCTCGCCAAATCCGGCGGCGAGTACGAGATCAAGGACGGCGAGAGCGTCCTCGACGTCCTGCTCGCGGAGGGCGTCGACGCCCCCTACTCCTGCCGGCAGGGGATCTGCGGCGAGTGCATCGTGCGCGTGCTGGCGGGAGAGCCCGACCACCGCGACGACATCTTGACCGACCGTGAACGCGCCAACGGCATGTTCACCACGTGCTCGTCCCGAGCACTCTCACCGATTCTGGAGTTGGACCTGTGACGACCGCATCCACCACATCCAGCCCATCCACCATGCCCAGCAAGGCGGTTCAGGCGGTCGAGCAGGCGGAGGCCGCCTGGCTGGTGGCACTCACCGAGGGCGAGGAGGCGATGACCGCCCTCATGCTCGACGACAGCCGGGCGGTCCACGGCCCCGTGGGGAAGATCGACGATGCAAAGACTTTCGCCCACTTCACCTGGACTCGCCGACGCCACGTCTTCGCGAGGGCCGAGGAGCTCAGCATCACCGTGCGCGGCAACACCGCGATCACCACGTGTCTCCAGGAGATGCACATCGTCTTCGACGAGAACCTCCCGCCGTTCCCGGTGCAGGAGGCCGTGACACGCGTGTGGGAGGAGACCGCCGAGGGCTGGCGCCTGGCACACATGCACCAGGCCAAGCGCATGCCGCCGGTCTGACATCCCGCACGGCGGGCGGCCGTGTCCTCACGCCGCTGTTCGATGAACGGACAAGAGGGTTCGGGGCAGGCCGTCGGCCGAAGAGAGTTCGACATGCAGTTTTCGTGCGGCAGTGAGCCGCTGTCGTGGAGATGAGGCAACACATGTCAGCCACTGAGATCGAGGCGCCCCCGTCCGGCGCGGTCCGGACCAGCGACCTCCTCATCGCGGGCGAGCGCGTCGCGGCCCGGGACGGCCGCTACTACGAGACGACCGAGGCCCTGACCGGCGAACCGATCGCACGGGTCGCCGCGGCCTCCGTCGAGGACGTCAACCTCGCGGTGGACGCCGCAGCCGGCGCCCTCGCGGAGTGGTCGGGCCTTCCGCCCGCCGCCCGTCGGTCGGTACTGGAGCGGGCGGCCACCCTGCTCGGCGAACGCACCGACGACATCGTCGCCACCATGAGCCGCGAAATGGGCGCCACCCTGCCCTGGTGCGGCTTCAACGTGCACGTCGCCAAGGGCATGCTGGTCGAGGCGGCGGCCCAGGCCTACGCGGCCATCGGCGAGGTCATCCCCTCGGACGTACCCGGCCTCACCGCCCTCGGCGTACGTCAGCCGGTCGGTGTCGTCGTCGGCATCGCACCGTGGAACGCCCCGCTGATCCTCGGCGTGCGCGCCATCGTGTGGCCGCTGGTGTGGGGCAACACCGTGGTACTGAAGTCCTCCGAGCAGACACCGCTCACCCAGGCCGCCATCGTCCAGGTGCTGCACGACGCCGGCGTGCCCGCCGGAGCGGTCAACCTCATCAGCAACGCGCCCCAGGACGGCCCGGCCGTCGTCGAGGCGCTGATCGCCCACCCCGCCGTGACCCGCGTGAACTTCACCGGATCCAGCAAGGTGGGCCGTGTCATCGGCGAACTCGGCGGTCGCCACCTGACCCGCGTGGTCCTCGAACTCGGCGGCAAGGCACCCTTCCTGGTGCTTCCCGACGCCGATCTGGAGGAGGCCGCCGCCGCGGCCAGTTTCGGCGCCTTCATGAACCAGGGCGAGATCTGCATGTCCACCGAGCGCGTCATCGTCAACAGGAGTGTCGCCGACGAACTCTCCTCCCGACTGGCCGAGCGTGCCGCCAAGCTGGTCGTCGGGCCCCCGAGCGACCCCGGCTCACAGATCGGCCCGCTGGTCCACGCCGCCGCCCGCGACCACGTCGTCGCGCTGATCGAGGACGCCCGTGACAAGGGTGCCCAGGTCCTGACCGGGGGCACGGCCGACGGTCTGTTCGTGAAGCCCACCGTGCTGCGCGGTGTCACGCCGGACATGCGTATCTACAGCGAGGAGTCCTTCGGCCCGGTCGTCTCGATCATCGAGGTGGACTCGACCGACGAAGCCGTCGCGGTCGCCAACGACACCGAGTACGGCCTATCCGCCGCGGTCTTCGGCAGGGACGCGGCGGCGGCGCTCGACGTGGCCCGCCGGATCAGGTCCGGCATCTGCCACATCAACGGTGCCACCGTGCACGACGAGCCACAGATGCCGTTCGGTGGCGTCGGCGCCAGCGGCTGGGGCCGCTTCGGCTCCCGCGCCGCGCTGGAGGAGTTCACCGAATTGCGCTGGATCACCATCCAGTCCGGATCCCGCCACTACCCCATCTGATGACACGAGGCCGCGGGTGGGGCACGCATGACTGCCGTGCGCCCCACCCGCAACCTCCGCTCCCCCGGATGTGGTTCCTCGCCGCGGCTTTCAGCCCCTCGGTGGGAGCCGCATGGCTGGCGGACGCCCTGGAGACGCAAGCCTCCCGACAACTCGACCGGGAACTGGAGGAGTTCTTCCGGTCTCTCTGACGAGACCCCTGTACCGGGGATCTCCACCCCTCCAAGGAGTCAGCGATGTCGCAGAGCGACAAGGACCGCCACGAGATCCGGCAGCTCGTCGAGAACTGGGCGCTGTGGCGCGACGCCGGCGACTGGGACCGCTTCGCCACGGTGTGGCACCCTCGCGACGGCTGGATGAGCGCCACCTGGTTCCAGGGCAGCGCCACCGACTTCGTCGAAGCCAGTCGTGAGGGCTTCGAGAACGGAGTCAGCATTCTCCATTTCCTCGGCGGTCACACCGCGGACATCAGCGGCGACCGGGCCATCGCCCAGACCAAGATGACCATCAACCAGCGCGCCGCAATCGACGACGTGGAGGTCGACGTCGTCTGCACCGGCCGCTTCTACGACTTCCTCTCACGCCACCAGGGGCACTGGACCCTCGTACGCCGACAGCCGATCTACGAGAAGGACCGGCTCGACGTCGTCGACCCCGCTGCCTCACTCACGCTCGACCCCGACCTCCTCAACCGGTTCCCGACCGGCTACCGGCACCTGGCCTACCTGCAGACCAAGGCGGGTTTCATGGTCAAGCAAGGACTCCCCGGCCTCACCGGCCCGGCGGTCGAGCAGCTCTACTCGGAAGGCAAGCAGTGGCTGACGGAAGCCTGATGCGGTTCACCCACGAGACCCTTCCCCAACGGGTCGTGTTCGCAGCGGGGGGATCGCCTGCCGCCGTGGCGGCGGAGGTCGAGGCACTCGGCGGTACCAGGGTCATGTTGATCGCGTCGGACCGCGAGAAGGAACTGGCCGACCCGATCGACAAGGAGATCGCGGTCGTCCTGCGTCACGAGGAGGTCGTGATGCACGTACCGGTGGAGGTCGCGGAGCGAGCCCGTCGGGCCGCGGCGGACGCCGGCGCGGACATCCTGGTCAGCGTCGGGGGCGGCTCGACCACGGGCCTGGCCAAGGCCGTGGCGATGACCACCGGTCTGCCGATCGTCGCGGTTCCCACCACCTACGCGGGCTCCGAGGCGACCAACGTGTGGGGCCTGACCGAGGGCGAGACCAAGACCACCGGTGTGGACGACAAAGTGCTGCCCGCCTCGGTGGTGTACGACGCCGCCCTGCTGACCACACTGCCCGGCGACATGACCGTGGCCAGCGGCCTGAACGCGATGGCCCACTGCGTCGACTCGATGTGGGGACCGCGCGCCGACCCGATCGACCGGGCACTGGCCCAGGAGGGCATCCGCGCACTGGCGACCGGCCTGCCCGCGGTCGCGGTGGACTCGACGAGCGTCCAGGGCATCGAGCAGACGTTGTACGGCGCCTACCTCTCCGCCGTTTCCTTCGCCTCGGCCGGCTCCGGTATGCACCACAAGATCTGCCACGTCCTCGGCGGCATGTTCAACCTCCCCCACGCCCAGACCCACGCGGTGGTCCTGCCTTACGTACTGGCCTTCAACGCCCCGCACGCCCCGGAGGCGGAGGCTCGGATCGCCCAGGCCCTCGGCACGGTCTTCCGCACCCGGACGGCGAACGGCGGCCTGGCCGCCCTGCGCCGGGCCCTGGACGCACCGAAGGCGCTGCGCGACTACGGCATGCCCGAGGACGGCATCGCCAAAGCACTGGAGCCGATCATCAAGGCGATCCCGGCCAACAACCCC
Source organism: Streptomyces sp. NPDC047042 (assembly GCF_040644035.1). Classification (NCBI taxonomy): domain Bacteria; kingdom Bacillati; phylum Actinomycetota; class Actinomycetes; order Kitasatosporales; family Streptomycetaceae; genus Streptomyces; species Streptomyces sp. NPDC047042. The sequence goes on from NZ_JBEYVP010000012.1 coordinate 86,297, forward strand.
ACTCCCGTCACCCACGCCAACCTGACCCTGCTGCTGCGGGCGGCGTGGGCAGGCGAACCGATCAGCTGAAAGAGGCCATCATGGCTACCTACGTCAACCCCGACTCGACCCGGACCGACGACGCCGGCACGATCCACCGCGAGGTGTCGCCGGACCAACAGGCGGTCGAGCAGCGGCTGGTGGACAATGTCGTCGCCTCCTTCGACGCCTGCGACGACGCACGGCTGAAGGAACTCATGGTCGGTCTGGTCAAGCACCTGCACTCCTTCATCCGTGAGGTCCGGCTGACCGAGGACGAGTGGGGACAGGCGATCGGGTTCCTCACCCGGGCCGGCCACATCACCGACGACGTACGGCAGGAGTTCATCCTGCTGTCCGACACCCTCGGCGCGAGCATGCAGACGATCAACGTCAACAACCAGGCCTACAAGGGCGCCACGGAGGCGACCGTGTTCGGACCGTTCTTCGTCGAGGACGCCCCACGGATCGAACTCGGCGAGGACGTGGCCTTCGGCGCCCCCGGCGAGCCCTGCTGGGTCGAGGGCACCGTCACCGACACCGACGGCACCCCGCTCTCCGGCGCGCGGATCGAGGTCTGGGAGGCCGACGAGGACGGGCTGTACGACGTGCAGTACGACGCCGGAAAGCGCGCAGGCCGGGCGCATCTGTTCTCGGCGGCCGACGGCACGTACCGCTTCTGGGGCCTGACGCCGACGCCGTACCCGATCCCCGATGACGGGCCCGTCGGCAAGATGCTCGACGCGGTCGGCCGTTCGCCGCTGCGCGCCGCCCACCTGCACTTCATGGTCTCCCACGAGGGCGCGCGCACGCTGGTGACGCACATCTTTCCCGAGGGTGACCCGATCGGCTTCAAGGACACCGTGTTCGGCGTGAAGGACTCCCTGATCAAGCGATTCGAGCGGCAGCCCGCCGGCACACCGACACCCGACGGCCGTGGCATCGACGGCACGTGGAGCCGGGTGCGCTTCGACATCGTTCTCGCGCCCACGGGTGTGTGACCGCGAGACCCCGGACATCACGAAGGAGGGGCGGTCCGACCGGACCGCCCCTCCTTCGTGATGGCAGCATGGTCAGTCCGGCAGCAACTCCGCGAAGTCCCGGACGGGTCGCGACCCGTCCCAGTCGACCGATGCCCGCCAGACAGCTGTGAACATCTGCCGTGTCATCTCGTTGTCCTGGACCAGCTCGATCATCCCCGGGGCATCTTCACCACCGTCCAGGAAGAAGACGTCGCCGCCCGGGGCCACATCGTGGAAACGCACCACCGCCCCACTCGCCTCGCGCTGTACGACCTCCGCCTTGACGTCCGGCACGACCTTGGCGACATGGTGGAAGCCGTAACCGTGGCGTTCGTAGGCGTCCTTGTAGATGGAAGGCTCGTCGTCGAGGGTCTGGACGAGCTCGATCATCATGTGCCCCGAGAAGGCGAGCGCGAGGGCGAACTCGGCCTTCCCGGGCTCGCCGCGGTAGGTGGAACCCTCGCCGCCGATCCTCTGGTTCACGAACCAGGGGCCGACGCCGAGTTGGCCGGTCCACCAGCGCATCGCGGTGGTGAGGTCGGGGACGGCGTACGCGAACTGGACGACGGCGTCGGTCGGTTGGCCGAAGGGGAACTCCACGGTGGTGGTCCTCTCTAGGCCGACGGGCGGATGAAGCTGGTGATGCCGCCGTCCACCACGAGGGAGGCACCGGTGATGTAGCCGGCTTCGGACGAGGCCAGGAAGAGTACGGCGTCGGCGAGTTCGTCCGGTTCACCCTCGCGGAGCATGGGAGTGCTGAGCCTGATCCGCTCCCGGAAGGCGTCCGCTCCCCCGGGCGCCAGACCCGTCGTACGGGAGGCGATGTCGGTGTTCATGCCGGCCGGAATGACGATGTTGACGCGGATACCGTCGGCGACGACCTCGGCGGCGAGAATGCGCGTCAGGTGCTCCAGTGCGGCCTTGCTGGCTCCGTAGGCGGCGGTTCCCGCGCTGGCCCTTCGGCCGGCCGCCGAGCCGCAGAAGACGACGGCCCCGCCGGATGCGAGCAAGGGCTTCAGGCCCTGCATGAGGAAGAACGAGCCCTTGACGTTGGTGTCGAACACCCTGTCCCAGGTGGCTTCGTCCATGTCGTCGAGGCGCTTCATGCCGGCGTGCCCCGCGTTGATGTAGGCGGCGTCCACGTGGTCGACCTCCGCGGCGACCTCGGCGAGCGCCGCCTTGATGCCGGCCACCGAGGAGAGGTCGGCCGCGACGGTGATCGTGCCGTCGCCGATGAGACCGCTCGCGACCTTCAGTTGGTCCGGGTCCCGCGCGATGACGACCACGCGCGCGCCCTCCCGCGCGAAGGCCCGGGCGGCTGCCAGGCCCAGTCCTCTGCTGCCGCCGGTGACGAGGCAGGTCTTCCCGAGGAACCGCCGGCGCCGGTCCCCGACGGCGGGGTCGCGGGACTCGGTGTCAGTCGTGGCGTTCATGATTCCTCCTTCATGGGGGTCAGGAGTGGCGGTTCACGCGTCGATCTCGACGCCGCCGAACGGAGCGCCGCCGTTGAGGACACGCTCCTCCGGAGGAATGGGCGCGAGACTCACGCGTACGTCGATGCAGGTCGGCCGGCGGGCCGCGAGGGCCGCCTCGATCGCGGGGCGCAGCTGGTCCAGGTCGGTGACGTCGACGCCGTCCGCGCCGAGGGCCCGGGCCACACCGCTGTAGGAGCCGTTCTCCAGGCGGTTGTTGGTGACGCGGTCCTGTCCGAAGAAGAACTGCTGGGTGTGCAGGGTGGCGCCCCAGGCCCGGTTGTTCAGCACGATCACGACGACCGGGAGCCCCGCCCGGACGAGGGAGTCGAACTCGGCGAGGCTGTAGCCGACAGCACCGTCTCCGGTGACGAGGATCGTCGCCTTGTCGGGATGCGCGTACTGCGCCCCCAGCGCCACACCGAAGTTGCTGCCCATCGCACTGAGGTAGCCGTGGCCGAGGTAGTGGGCCAGCGGCGCGAGCGCGATCGTCTCGGAGAGCCACAGCTCGGTCAGAGCACCGTCGACGACCACCGTGGCCTGGTCGGGAACGCTCTCGGCGATCGTACGGACCGCGAGGTAGGGGTGGATCGCGGCGTCCTCGTGCTGCTCGGTCTCGTCGGCGAGCGCGGAGCGCCGGGTGGTGGAGATGTCCCGCAGGGCCGTGAGCCGGTCCTCGCGCCCCGACGGAACGGGGCTGTCGCCCAGGCGCTCGTTCAGCAGGCCGATCGTGCCGACCGGGTCGGCCTGGACGCCGAGTTCGACGTCCTGCAGACGGCCGAGCTCACGGCCGTCCGGGTCGATCTGGAAGATCCGCGCGCTCTTCGGGAGGAGTCTGCCGGTGCCGAACTGGGTGGCCATGCCGAAGCGCAGCCCGAGCATCAGGACCAGGTCGGGGCGCTCGTCCTCGGGGACGGTGGCCAGGGTCTGGAGGAGGCCGACGTGCTGTGCGGAGCCGGCGATCGCCCCGAGGCCCTCCCAGTCGGAGAAGAGGGGCACTCCGGTACGGGCGGCGAAATCGTGCAACTGTGCCCGCGCCTCGGCGGTGACGAAGGACTTTCCGACCAGCGCGATCGGGCGCCGGGCGGTGCTGAGCGCCTCGATGATGCGGTCGACGGCACCGGCGGGGGATACGCCGATGCCGTCGACCTCGACGCGGTGGTCGTCGACATCGTCGACGTCCACCGACTGGCGCAGGACGTCCCAGGGAATGTCCAGGAGCACCGGGCCCTTGGGCTCCGACTGCGCGATACGGATCGCCTGGGCGACCAGTCGCGGGATCAGCTCGATACGGGTGACGCGGTGCGCGAACTTGGTCACCGGGGCCGCCATGGCGACCTGGTCGAACCCGGCCTGCTGGTCGTTGACCTCGTCCATCTCCAGCGGGGCCGATCCCGCGATGTAGAGGACGGGGGTCCGGTCCAGGTGGGCGTTGGCGACCGAGGTCAGGACGTTGGTGAAGCCGCCCCCGGCAGTGACGACGGCGACGCCCAACTGTCCGGTGACCCGTGCGTATCCCTCGGCCGCGTGGCCGGCGTTCATCTCGTGCCGTACGTCGACGACCCGCAGCTTGGCGTCCAGGGCGTCCTGGAGGATGCCGTCGATGTGCGCTCCGGGCAGACCGAAGGCCACGTCGACCCCGGCTCGCCGCAAGGTTCTGACGACGAGCCCACTACCGGTTGCGGTTGCCATGCGATGGTCCGCCTCTCTGGACGTACTAGGGGTTTCGACAAGGGGGCGTTGAGGCCGGGCCGCATCTCGGGCCGCCCGTGCCGCAGTCTGGGTGGGGTCGTGGGGTACGACAATGGCTGTGTTCGTTGGACGGCCAATGTCTTGATCGTCATCGCCCGGGCGTGACCCCGTCGACCAGGCTGTTGGCCGAAGTGATCTCAGATTTCGGACATCCTGAGCACGGCCTTGATCACCCGTCCGGACCCGGTCTCCGTCCACGCGCGGGCGAAATCGCTGAACGGGAACTCCTCGATCATCCGGTCGAAGGGGAACCGGCCCGCCCGCCAGTACTCGACGAGTTGGGGGATCAGCACGTGGGGGTTGGCCGAGCCTCCGATGATCCCTTGGAGCCTGCGGCCCCCGGCGAGGAGAAAGCCGGTGTCCGGAATCCATTCGCCTGCGGGTGCCGCCACGTAGCCGAGGGTGCCTTCGACAGCGAGGCACGTCGTCGCGGTCCTGTAGACGGACGGTGCGTCCGCGGTGACGTACGCGAAGTCGAAGCCGTCCGGGTCGATGTCCCGCAGTGCCTGTACGGCACCTGCGCCGCCCAGCACGGTGTCCGTCGCTCCCAGCTCGCGGGCGAGGTCGAGCCGGGGCCGGTTGATGTCGACGGCGACGATGTGCCGGGCGCCCGCGAGACGGGCCGCCATGATGGCGGCGAGCCCCACGCCTCCGGTGCCGAACACCGCGATCGACTGTCCGGGGCGGAGCCGGAAGGACTCCAGGACCGAACCCGCCCCCGTGATGACACCGCAGCCGAGCGGTCCCATCAGGTGCAGCGGGACGTCCTTCGGCAGGAGGACCGCGCTCCGTGCGGGTGCCAGCGCGTACGTCGCGAAGGAGGACTGGCCGAAGAACATCGCCGCGATCCGGTCACCATCCTGGGTGATCGGTGAGCTGCCGTCGAGTCGCGCGCCGCCGAAGGCGACCCGCATCGCCTCCCGGCAGTAGGTGGGCCGCGCGTCGAGACAGCGGGGACACGCACCGCAGGAGTTGCCGGAGAGCACCACGTGGTCACCAGGGACGAGGCGCGTCACGCCGGCCCCGACCGCCGCCACGACCCCCGCACCCTCGTGTCCGAGCACGATCGGGCGTGGAACGGGAACCCCACGGCCGTTGTGCGCATTGATGTCGGTGTGGCAGATGCCGGTCGCCACGACGCGCACCAGAACCTCGTCCGGCCTCGGTTCACCGAGTTCGACCTGCTCCAGTTCGGGGACGGTCCGGCTCTCTCGCGAAACCGCCGCAGTGATCTTCATGAGACGGCGACCTCCGGGTCGTACTCGTAGATCCAGCCGTTCTCCCTGAGCGGGTCGGCCTGCGAGTACCGAAGGTCGCGTGCCTGCTGCTCGGGGCCGTCCGGCAAGTGGTTGATGTGCGACCTTCCGTGCGAGACCTCCTGGACGAGGGCCGTGCGGCGCCGGCGCAGTTCCTCGTAGCGGGTCAGGGCCGCGATCGGGTTGTCCGGGTCCGCCGCGAGGCACAGGGCCAGAACGGCGCCGTCCTCGATCGCCTGGGCCGCGCCCTGGGCGAAGAACGGGAACATGGGGTGGGCCGCGTCGCCCAGCAGGGTGGCGTTGCCACGGTTCCAGCGGTCGAGGGGCTCACGGTCGAGCAACGCCCAGCGCCCGGGCGTCTCGGCCGACTTGATCAGCTCCACCAGCCGGGGGTCCCAGCCGGCGAACTCGTCGAGCAGCTCCTGGACCGTCGCAGTGGCCGTCCAGGACTCCACGCTGTCGGCGCCGGCCGGCGCGAAGGCGACGAGGTTGACGTAGTCCTCGCCGGAGACCGGGTAGTGCACGAGGTGATGGTCGGGGCCGATCCAGAGGGTCTGGGCCCGCCGCTTCGCGAAGTCGGGTGCCTTGTGCGCCGGTACGAGGGCCCGGAAGGCGCAGATGCCCGACTCCCGCGCCTGAGTCGGGCCGACGATGGCACCGCGCACGCGGGAGTGGACCCCGTCGGCGCCGACGAGGACGTCCGGACGAACCGTCTCGCCGTCCTCGAACCGCAGAACAGCCTGGTCGCCCTCGAACTCGACCGACACACAGCGTCTGCCGAGGTGGATGGAGCGCTCGGGGACGGCCGACCTCAGCGCCTCCAGCAGGTCGGCGCGGTGGGCGGCGTAGGTGTGCTCGCCGTACAGGCGTATGCACCCCTCCTCCAGGTTCTCCGCGGAGAGAACGGTGCCGTTCTGCCAGCGCCGGAACTCCCAGCCGATCTCCATCCGGACCGCGCGCTCGATGAACCGGTCCAGGACGCCGAGACGTCGCAGCAGACGGGCGGCGTTGGGCGCGATCACCAGACCGGCGCCGACCTCGGTCAGGGCTGACGCCTGCTCGTAGACATCACTGTCGAAGCCCTGGTCCCGCAGGAACGCCGCGGCGGCGAGGCCTCCGATGCCACCACCGAGGATCGCGATCTTGGGGCCGTTGTCAGTACTCATGGTCTTTCACTCCCGTGGACCTCGAAGCGAGGTGGTGACTGGCTATGGGCAAGAGTCCGGCAGAATGCGCGTTGATAGAACTCCTATATCCATCCAACGAACATGAAAGGTAGACTGGCCGGACTCAGGAACGATGAAGGAGAGGCCCATGCCTCGCGCGAACGAGCCCGGCCGGACCGTCAGCTCCCGGTTGTGGGACCTGCTGTTCGCCTTCGACCCCGACCACACCGAGCTGACCCTCGCCGACCTGGTCAGGCGCACCGGCATTCCGCACGCCACCGCGCGGCGCCTCACCCTCGAACTCGTGGAGGCCGGCGCGCTGGAGCGCACCAGCGACAACCGGTTCGCGATCGGCCTGCGGCTGTGGCGTCTCGGCACGCTCGCGCCCCGCGCCGAGACGCTCCGCAGCGCCGCCCAGCCGTTCGTCGAGGACCTGTACACGGCTCTTCGCCAGCATGTGCAGCTGGCCGTCCTACAGGGCGACCAGGCCGTGGTCATCGAGCGTCTGTCGGCGGTCAACGCCGTCGGGCTCACCTCGCAGGTCGGCGGGTATCTGCCGCTGCACTGTTCGGGTGTCGGCAAGGTGCTGCTGAGCCACAGCGGTCCGGAGTTCATCGAGGAGGTGCTGGCGGGCAGGCTGCGGCGCTTCACTCCCCGGACGATCGTCGACCCGGCCGAACTCCGTCGCGAACTGGCGTCCTGTCGCTCGACCGGAACGGTTGTCGTCAAGGAGGAGCTCAGCGAAGGGGCCGAGTCGGTCGCGACACGCATCGTCGACGGCCGCGGCCAGGTCGTCGCCGCACTGTCCGTCGTGGTGGCCGCCGGCTCGATCAAACTGCAGGCGGCCGTTCCCTCGCTGGTCGCGAGCGGACTGGGGCTGTCCCGGAGCCTCGGCTGGCGGCCGGGCATCCCCATTCGTACGTCGTGACCTCGCACGCGGCGGGGAAACCGGGGTGTCATTACGCGGGTTGCCGCCGGGAGAGCTGCATGTGGCCGAGTCGCCATCCCTCGGCGGTGGCGAACCACACCCGGGTGGCCACCGCCTGCACCAGGAACGGCGGCAGGTCGGGCACGCGCCGGATGCTCATCTTCTGAAAGCACGTCACGATGGCCCGCCCCTCTCGCTCCCGGCACGTCACCTCGCTGGTCTCGGCTTCGAGGGTGGTTCCCATCGACGCGTTGTAGGTGAGGAAACGCTCGCGGTCGTGGACGTTGCCGACCGGCCCGTGCACGATCACGCAGTCGGGGAGCATGAGCGCGCGCTGCTCCTCGTCCCCTTTCGTGATCGCGACGAGCCATGCCGCCTCAGCCTCCGCGACCGTGTCCGACATGTGGAGGTCGCCCGTACTGCTCGGCGCTGACTGTGTGGGGGTCATGGTCCGACTCCTGTCCGAGTGGGTCGTGTGATCGTTGTGCGGGGTACGGCGTCGCCCGCCGCGGTGGCTCCTCCCGGGGAGGAGAGTCGCGGCGGGCGCCCTGGCGTTACTGGCCGACCTGCTGCCTGGTCGAGCACCGGCCGGTTCGTCGAGCGGTCAGTCGTCGAGGGTGTGCGGGTCGTCGTCGAGATGCGTCTCTCCCGGACCGCCGCGCCCGCTCGCGAGGGTGAGTGCCGCGGCCACGAGAGCGGCCACGCCGCCCAGCACGTACGCGTGGGAGTAACTGTTGCTGAGGGCATCGAACGCGACGTCCTTGAGCGGGTTGAAGGGGATGACCTGACCGTCCGGCGAAGTGACGGTCGCCGGAACCGAGTTGGCGCCGAGGGGTCCCGAGGCGACGGCGTGCACGGCGGCCTCCAGCTGCGGTCTCTGCTCCGCGGGGGCGTGGGCCGGAGCGGCCTGGAAAGCCTCGTACGCCTTGCTCAGGGCGGGATTTCCGGCCACCTCGCGGGCCATCTCCTTAGCCGCCTGGCCCAGCGCGACAGCGCCCGCGATCGCGGGGCCGAAGGCGAACCCGAGGTCCCGGAAGGTGCTCGTGGCGCCGCTCGCCATCCCGGCGAGGTGGTTGGGCAGCGCGTTGACCGCGACCGCGCTCATGGCGGCGAAGGCGAGTCCCGAGCCGGTGCCCGCGAGGATCAGCGGCCCGACGATGGAACCCAGCGCTCGGTCACTCGCCGGAACTCCGGCGAACCACAGCCCGCCGACACCTATGAGGACCAGGCCCGCGAAGAGAACCCACCGGGGGTTGTAGCGCTCCAGCAGCTTCGACGTGAGGGGCAGCAGCACAAGGCCGATGCCTCCGAAGAAGAGGTAGGCGATGGAGCTCTTCAGCGGGCTGAATCCCTGGACGGTGGTGAGGCGGATGCTGGTGGAGTACATGATCGCGAGGAAGCCGAACATGCCGACCAGGGTGACCACCGAGTTGACGGCGAACGCCCGGTTCTTGAAGGCGCTCAGGAGGAGGAGCGGCTGGGCGACCCGGCCCTCCACGAAGACGAACAGCACGAGGAAGACGCCCGCGGCGATGAACGCGATGACGATCTGCGGGCTCCCCCAGCCGCTCTCGGGGCCCTGGATCACCGCGTACAGCAGGGCGAACAGACCGAGCGCGGCGGTGATCTGCCCGGGCCAGTCCAGGGAGCGGCCCTGGGGCGCGGCGGAGTTCTGGGCGAGGGTCAGCGACAGCAGCGCGCTGACCGCGGCGATGACCAGGACGCCCACGTAGGCCCAGCGCCAGTTCCCGGTTCCGTCCCAGCCGGTGTGGATCTTTGCGGCGACGCCTGCCAGCAGGGGTCCGAGGAAGCCGCCGATGGAGAGCGCGGCGGCCCAGACCGCCACGCCACGCGCGCGGGTGGCGGTGGTGTGCGTGCCAGCCGCCACCATGGCGAGGCTCGTCGGGAAGATGGCCGCGGCCCCGATGCCGCTGAGGAGTTGGCCGATGATCAGCATCGTCACCCGGGTGTCCGTCGAGGACCCCTCACCCGGCACCAGGACAGCGACAGCCGAGCCCACGACGATGAGCGCGGCTCCCCAGACGAGCAGACGCCTGCGGCCGAACAGGTCACCGAACACGCCAAAGCCCAGTTCCAGCGCGGCGACGGGAATGAAGAAGGCGTCGACGATCCACGTCAGCTGCGCCGAGGACGGCGCGAGATCCTGCTGGATCAGCCCGGTGATGAGCGAGGGGACGGAAAGGGCCATCTGCGAGAGGCACACGGCGAGCACCACCGCGGCCAGGGTGCCCGGCCTGAGGGTGTATCTGCCACTCTCCCCGCTCGCCTCGGCGGGTGAATCGATCTGGACCATGGACGACTCCTTGCGCGCGACGTCGCGCGCTGCTGTCGGAACCGGCGTTCACCGCCGGACCTTGCTGGGGGTGCTTCTGTACGGCCGTGCGGCGACACCGCTGCCGAACCGCCCCGGGGCCTGCGCGGACCGCCTCCGCGTGGCTCTGCGACCAACCTGATTCAGGTCGCTCGGCGTGGTGACCGACCCGTGCCGAGCAGCGACAAGGTAGGAAGCGACCCCGTCACGCTCAATGGACATGTTCATCAGACGAACAGAACATCCCTGGCGGCGATCTCTGCATGCACCATTCATGAGTGATCGCCTAACCGAGGCTGTCCGCCGCTTTGAGGCCGCGCGCCGCCCCGGTTCAGTTCGAGCGCCGGCAGGAAAGACAAGCCATGGCTGGACCTGACGAGCAAGAAAGCCGTCGTGACGGGGGGCAGCAACAAGGTCGACATCTCGGACCATGGCGCGTCCACGTATTCGCAGCACGTGTCCGCTGCGAACTCGGCGCGACCGACAACTTGGTGAACAACGCCGACATCGAGCACGTGGCCTTCGAATGGCGTCGCAGGTTCGCCGCCGACGCTGACGGCGCTTTCCTGGCCTCCATGGCGTTCCTGCCGGACCTGGAAGCCTCCGGAGCTGATCGTCAGACATCACATCATCGGACTACTGGACCGCGACAACCGTTGCCGGCCGATGCCTCGGGCGTCGTGGCGTCCCTCTTTTCCGACGACGCCGCGTTCATCACAGGGCAGCTCATCCTCGCGGACGGCGGCAGCACCCGCCGCTATGACCGGCAGTCACCGACGCTTCGTCACAGCAGACGGAGGGGGGCGAGGTGCGGTGGTGTTGCGAGTCGCCGGTCACCTCGACCGTACCCGTCAGTCAAGGTGATCGCCCGCCCACACGGCGATCTGTTCGAGGATCGGAAGCAGCGCCTCCCCAGCGGGCGTGAGGCCGTACTGGACGCCGGGCGGCCGCGTATCGGTGACGCGCCGTTCGACCAACCCGGCCTCTGCCAGTTCGGCGAGCCGGTCCGACAGCACCGAATCGCTGATCGCACCGATCCTCCGGCGAAGTTCGGCAAAGCCGATCGGTCCCCTGCCCACCATCGCGATGACCAGACCGTTCCACCGCTTGCCGAGCAGGCCGAACGCCCGGCCCAGCGCAGCCTCGCATCTGGATGCGTCGTGTCCGAGGTGTCCGAGGTGTTCCGCCTTCGCCATGGGGCGGAGTTTACCTACCGCACCCACCGCACAAGCTGCTAGGTTTTTACTAGCACCTAGCATTTTAAAAGTTTCTGCCAGGTGTTGCGTGCCTTTGACGAACATCGCCATCCCGAACATGGAGAGACACCATGAGCACCAAAGTCATCGCAGTTGTGGGCGCCAGCGGACACCTGGGCGGTCTCATCGCCGACGAAGTCCTCGCACAGTCGGACGCGCAACTGCGGCTGCTCGTGCGGCCTGAGAGCCGGGCCAAGGTCGCCGACCTGGAGAGCCGCGGCGCTCAGATCGTGGAAGGAGTATTCGGAGCGGTCAGCGACGACACGCTGGCCGCGTTCACCGCCGGCGCGACCACCGTGGTCTCGGCAGTACAGGGCGGCCCCGACGTCATCGTCGACGGGCAGGCGGCGCTGCTGCGGGCGGCCCGTTCCGTAGGCGTGCGACGTCTCATTCCCTCGACCTTCACTCTGGACCTGTTCAAGCTGCGGCCCGGGCGGATCGTGGCAGCCGACTGGCGCCGCCAGTTCGCGGAGTTGGCCGACGCCGAGTGCGGCGAGGTGGAAGTGGTTCACGTACTCTGCGGTAGCTTCCTCGCCCGCGACGTGCTGTTCGACTTCCACCGCATCATCGACCCGGTGGAGCGGACCGCGTACGTCTGGGGCGACGGCGAACAGCCGGTCGACTACACCACCTGGGACGACACCGCCCGCTACACAGCTGCGGCGGCCCTCGACGACAACTCCATCGGCCGAGTCCTTCCTATAGCCGGCGACCGAGTCGACTTCCGTGGTCTGGTCGCGGCCTACGAGAAGGCCACCGGTACGGCGCTGCGCGTCGAGCGTCTCGGATCGCTGGCGGACCTCGACGACCGCATCACCGAACTTCAGGCCGGTGGCCCCGGCAACTTCCTGGAGTTCCTCAAGCTGATGTACCTCCGGGCGAACCTGGCGGGCGAAGGCAAGCTCGACGCACTGGCGAACGACCGCTACCCCTCGATCCGGCCGACCACCGTCGAGCAGTACCTCACTGTCTGAGACGTTCGACTGCCGCGGACCCGGCAACCGCAGCGAAGCCTGACTTCCTCCCCCCACCCCCCACGCAGAGGAAAGATCATGAACAAGGTCTGGTTCATCACGGGCACTTCGAAGGGATTCGGGCGCGAGTTCGCACGCGCCGCACTGGAACGCGGTGATCGGGTCGCGGCCACCGCTCGCGACACCGCCGCGGTGGGCGACCTCGCCGACCGGTTCGGCGACGCCCTGCTGCCCATACGCGTCGATGTCACCGACCGCACCCAGGTGTTCGAGGCGGTCGCCGCCACCAAGGAGCGGTTCGGCCGGATCGACGTGGTGGTCAACAACGCCGGATACGGCCTGTACGGCGCAGTGGAGGAGCTCAGCGTTCAGGAGTTGCGCGACCAACTGGAAACCAACCTGTTCGGCGTGCTCCATGTCACGCAGGCGGTCCTGCGGATCCTGCGCGAGCAGGGTAGCGGCCACATCTTCCAGATCTCGTCGGTCGGTGGGATCCTCGCCGCGGGCGGCATGGGCGCCTACAGCACATCCAAGTGGGCGTTGGAAGCCCTCAGCGAAGCACTCGCCGAGGAGGTAGCGCCGTTCGGTATCAAGGTCACCCTGATCGAGCCCGGCGCTTTTGCCACCAATATTCACCATGCGCCGGTCTCCGTAGCGCGTCCACTGGCCGCCTACGAACCCCTGCGTGCGTCGCTGGCCGACATGGTGGGCACGCTCGTCCAATCGGCCGCCCGACCCGAGGGTGCCGCTGCCACACTCCTCCTACTCTCCGATATGGAGCAGCCCCCGCTGCGCGTGCTCTTCGGCGAGGCACCCACCCGGCAGGTTCCCGCCGCATACCGGAGGCGTCTGGAGACTTGGGCCGAATGGGCGCACCTGTCCAAGGCCGCTGACGGAAACTAGGGTGCGTTCTACGTCGTGATCAATCCGCGAGGTCTGTCTGCGCGGGAGGGGCTGCGCCGGCAGACCTCTGCGGGTGACGCGAGTGCAACTGACGGATAGGGGTTGGGAGTTCATCGGGCCGCACCTGCCGATCGGCGAGTACTGCCCGTACCGCGGGCGAGCACTTCGAGGGCGTGACGCCTGAGCCTTCGAGGCCCTGCTGGAGGGCCTGATCGCGAAAGCGGCGGGAGGTGGGCATGCCCTGGTCGGGGCCGGATTCTCTGCCATGCGGCGAGAGGCGCTGGAGCGCTGCAAACACGGCCCGGAAGGCCTCATCATCGGCACGCCGCCACTGCCGGACCCGACCGCATTCACGGTGACCGGGCTGCTCCACGCGGCGGCGCGGCAGATCGTGCAGGTCGAGAACCGCCGGACCGCCAAGCGGGTCGCGGACTGCTTCATCGACCTGCTCATGTGCCTGTTCGACCCGGCCTCAGCTCTGGAGGAGCAACCCACGAAGCAGAGCTGGCACTGACACACAGGTCATCGGCCGACTCCACCGGCCGGGCCGGCAGGCGCAGTGCACCCAACTGACCTGCCATCAAGCGGAGTTCAGAGCCGCCCCCTTCGATTCCAAGCGGTACGTCCGGTCACTGGAAGTCGCACCCGGGGTTGGACGCGTCCACTGTGAGCGAGGTGCCGGCCGAGTCGACGTACAGCGCGTCGAGGACGACCGGGGTGCTGCCCAGGTTGCGGCCGATGTGGACGTGGTCCGGTCCGGCCGGTTCGGTGATGGTGTCACCCGAGGAGTACACGCCGTCGGTCGCGCAGTCCGCGTCCGAGTGGGTCAGCGTGCCCTCCAGCACGATCCCGTGCACCGTCCCGGGGTGGTAGTGCCATCCGGTCGTACCGCCGGGGCTGATCGTGATCCGCTTCAGTGTGTACGTCGTGCCGTCAACCGTCGCTTCATAGAGGGTGGTTGACGAGACTCCCGAACTCGGCGTGGCATGGGCCACCCCCGGTACCAGGACGAGGGGCAGGGCCGACATGCCTATGAGGGCTGCCCGGCGGGTCGTGCGCATGTGCTGCGGTCCTTTCGTAGCGTGCGGAGTTCGTAGCGTGCGGAGTCGGGTGCGAGTGCGGGTGTCAGCGGACCCGGTGGCCTGCTCGGTACACCGCGCGGACGTCGGTGACGGCGGCGATGTCGTCGAGGGGTGAGCTGCCGAGCACCAGGGAGGTCGGCATCGGCCCGGGGACGCAGCACTCCCTTGCTCCCCGCCCGGTCCACCGCCTCGGCCGCCTCGGACGTCGCGGCCCGCAGCACACCGCGGGCAGGCATTCCCAGTTCGGCGAGATGTGTCAGCGCGTGCGGGTAGATGCCGTGCGGTTTCCCGGGACCGACGCCGGCGTCTGTCCCGGGAACGACCCGGGCGCCCGAGGCAATGATCTTGCTCATGACCTCGATGATGGCGGCGAAGCGAGCGGCGATGGCCGGAACGGGCACCGGCATCCCGGGCAGCATCCCCACCGTCATGCTGACGAACGTCCCTCGTCGTACGACCTCGTCCAGCACCTCCTGGCGCAGTTCGACGCCTTCGGGAGTGAGGAACGAGAAGTGCTCGACGGTGTCGAAGCCCGCCTCGACCACGTCCGTGACCGCCTGGACGGCATGTGCGTGGGCGGCCGCGCGAAGCCCGTGCCGATGCGCCTCGTCGGCGATCAGCCGCAGGTCGGACCGGTCGTACTGCTGATGCAGCGAATGGGAACCTGGGGTCACGTTGCCGCCGCTGGCCATCACCTTCACCAACTCGCAGCCACGCTCGGCACGTTCTCGTACAGCCGCCCGGAGCGCATCGGAGCCCTCGGCCTCGCCGCCGAGAAAGTGGCAGTGACCGCCGCGGGTGGTGATCGGCGGCCCCGCGGCGACGATCTCGGGGCGTTCCGTGGGCGACATCTGCTCGCGCAGCGCGAGAGAGAGATAGTCACGGTCGCCGACGTCGCGGACGGTGGTGACGCCGTCCCGAAGTGTGGTCGCCGCCGCCGCACGCGCGGTCTTCAGTACGGTCTCGCGGTCGTCGGACGACACATGGGCCACGGCATCCTCGGTGCCGTCCCAGCACAGATGCACATGGGCGTCGATCAGTCCGGGAAGCAGCCAGCTGTCCGGCCCGAAGTCCGTCACCACAGCGTGCTCAGGCGGCGCCGCTCCCGTGAAGTCGACGTCACGGATCACACCGTCCTCGACGAGGACCATGCCCGGTCCCCTGACGTCGACGCCGTCGAAGACGTGTCCTGCACGTAGCGCCTGCAACTCGCTGCGCATCACTTGCATCTCCATGCGAAGGGAAAGTGGGGGGATGGCGGTCGACGCCCGCCGTACCGAAAGGAGGCCCATTGCACGCGCACGCCGTGGGGGCAAGTCCAACTGTCGCCGCTGAGTAGCGCCTTGGGGAACGAGAGATCATCTATGGCAGGTATAGACCGGACCGATACCGTACTGGCCGCTCGGGCCGTGCGCTCCCCGCCAAGTCGGCAGCGACGAGTCGGCCGGCCTCGGCCGCAGTCCGCCGGAACCAGATGTGCGCAGGGTCGTCCGGGCCGGATGCGCCACGGAGCGCGGCACCTTCCTGGGTGCGGCGCCGAGGTCCTGGGCCTCGTCGACGACGTGTGGCTGTGGCGGTGACGCAGGTCGCGCATCGCGGAGCTGTCGTCGTCGAGGTGGGCCAGGTCGCCGCCGCCGATGTCCGCCTTGTGCTCGGCCCGGATCTGGATCCTGCGGGCACGTCGCCGAGCGTTTGTGCCCTTCGCGCCGGCAGCGTGTCCCGCCCCGATTCGCACCGGGCGGGCGCCGCAGGGGGGAAGCCTGGCCTCGACGCTTGAGCGGCACCAGAGAGAGCACCGGCGCTTCTCACCGATCAGCACCCGACTCGCCGCACCACCCAACCTTCACGGCAGTCTGATTTATCATATTTAGGTCACGATAGAGAGCCGTCCGCTCGGTCCGCGCGGACGGCACTGGCGAGGACGGTGTCGGTGCCTGGCGTGATCTCGGAAGCGGGAAATCTACCCGCGGCCTTCACCACTTTCGTAGGCCGTCGGCGCGACATCGTCGAGATCCGCCGCCTCCTCGGCTCGGCACGACTGCTGACGCTCACCGGGGTGGGCGGGGTGGGCAAGACGCGGCTGGCGCTGGCAGTGGCCGCGATGTGCGGTAAGGCCTTCGCGGACGGGTGCTGGCTGGTGGATCTGGCGCCGGTGCGGGATCCGTCGGCGGTCGCGGGCGCGGCGGCGACCGCGCTGGGGGTGCCGGACCTGGGCGCCAGGCCTGTCCTGAACGACCTCGCGAGGCATCTGGCCGGGCGTCGGGTACTGATCGTGCTGGACAATTGCGAGTATCTGGTCGACGCCTGCGCCGAACTGGCCGACAGGCTGCTGTCGGCCTCCGCCGAACTACGGATCCTGGCGACGAGCCGCAAGACTCTGGGCATAGCGGGCGAGCACGTCGTCGCCGTACCGCCGCTGTCCGTGGCGGACGAGGCGGTCGAGCTGCTACGGGACCGGGCCACCGCCGTCCGGCCGGACTTCCGGATCACCGACGCCAACTGGGCCGGGATCCGCCGGCTCTGCGCCGACCTGGAGGGGTTGCCGCTGGCGATCGAGCTTGCCGCGTCCAGGTTGCGCACCCTCACCGTCGACCAGGCGGTGGACCGGCTGGAGGAGGACCGGTTCAAGCTGCTTACGGGCAGGAACCAGGCCGCCCATCCGCAGCAGCGCACCCTACGCGCGCTGATCGACTGGAGCTACGACCTGTGCTGTCCCTCCGAGCGGCTGCTGTGGAACCGGCTGTCGGTCTTCGCCTCCGGTTTCGGCCTGGACGCCGCCGAGGGCGTCTGCTCGGGAAAGGGCATCGCCCGGGACGAGGTGCTCGACCTGCTGGACCGGCTGGTCGCCCAGTCCGTCGTCCTGGCCACCGAGCACGAGGGCCTGCCGCGCTACCGGCTGCTGGAGACCATCCGCCAATACGGCAGACAACGGCTCGCCGCATCCGGCGAGGAGCAGCGACTGCTGCTGCGACACCGCGACTTCTTCCTTGCCCTGGCCGAACGGATCGCCGACGGCTGGTACGGCCCCGGCCAGGAGGCGGCCCTGGCCCGGCTCCGCGCCGAACACGGCAATATGCGGGCCGCGCTGGACTGCGGCGGTGACCCGCAGGCCACCCTCGCACTGGCCGCCGCGCTGCGCTTCCACTGGTGCGCCGACGCGCTCCTCGGCGAGGGGCGCCGACAGCTCGAACGGGCGCTCGCGGCCGCGCCCGAGCCCACCCCGGCCCGGGCCAGGGCACTGTGGGTCGCCGCCTGGGTAGCGCTGCTGCAGGGCGACCACCCGGCGGCCGAGCGGTGGCTGGACGAGGCGGAGGAGCTCGGCGAGCAGTCGAACGACTTGGTGGTGCGTGCGACCGTCCTGTCTTTCCGCGGCACGCTGGCCTTGAACAAGGGGCGACGGAAGGAGGCCGAGTCGCTGTTCGAGGACGCGCTCGCCACCCCGACGACGCTGGGCGAGGGGCCCGAGGCGGTTTTCCTGCTGTTCCAATTGGTCGCCGCCCAAACACATCCGAAGGACCAGCGCGCGGCAGAGACCGGCCGGCGCGCGATCGCGATCTCCCAGGCGCACGGTGAGCGGTGGGCCCGCGCGCACGCGCTGTGGGCACTGAGCCTGGACGCCTGGCTGCACGACGATCTGGAGGCGGCCATGGCCCTGGTCCGGGGCGCCCTGGAGATCGAGAGAGGCTTCGGCGACTACGTCGCGACGGCGCTGATGCTCGAACTGCTCGCCTGGATCACCGCCTCCCACGGCGACCACGAGCGGGCGGCACGGCTGCTGGGCGCGGTGCGCCCCCTGTGGCAGGACATCGGCACTACCATCCTGACCTTCGGCCCGCTCCTGGGTGTGCTGCACAGCCGCTGTGAGGAGGCGGTCGTACGGGCCCTGGGTCCGGAGGCATACGAGAAGGCGCTCACGGAGAGCGGTCGCCGCCACGACAGCCCTGCCCGGGTCATCGCCTATGCCCTGGGCGGCGACAACGGCGACACGGGCCAGAGCGGTGCCGAAACGGCCACCCCGGCCGACGCCATGACCCCGCTGACGCCCCGGGAGCGGGAAGTGGCCGCGCTGGTGGCTCAGGGCATGAACAACCGGGTGATCGCCGCGATGCTCGTGCTGTCGCCACGCACCGTCGAGGGACATGTCGAGAACATCCGGGCCAAGCTCGGCTTCGGCGGCCGTGCCCAGATCGCGGCCTGGTGGGCGGCGAACCAGGCGCGCACTCCATAGGGTGAACAGGGACAGATGATGATGAACGGGGCATTCATCCCGTAACCCGTTCGGCGACCGGCGGACCAGGCACACGGGAGCCGCCACAGCAATCGCATGGGAACCACATCAGAACCCCGTAGATATACGTATGGCCCGGGGCCGGACCCCGGGCCTTTCATGTGTCGAGACGCCATACCGAGGCGGACGACGCCGGTCGAGTGTCCTCCCTCTCGGTACGGCGCAATCCCTCACGGGCGGGCTGCGGCCCGGCTCCCGGACCCCGGCGACCGCACGCACGCCCGGTTCGCGCTCGGCAGCGGCCACGGCATCGGATGTCCTCATCCCGCTGCCGCATGCCGCCCACCGCTTTGAAAAGGATAACGATGCGAAGAACGAACGCGGCCGGGACAGCCCTCGCGTCCTCTCATGTCATGGCCTCGCTGAGCCGGCTCCCGGCTGCCGCTCGGGCCGCCTTCCGAAGGGCGAGCGGCCCGAGCGCCTCCGTGCGTCGACGGACGTCCGCCGCACTCCTGGCCGTTCTGTCCCTCGTGCTGGCCGCCGGGGGCACGCTGACGACCGCCGCCCCCGCGCAGGCCGAGATCACCGACGGGCTGCTCCTGCGGTACAAGCTGGACGAGACGTCCGGCACGGTCGCGCACGACGCCTCCGGCCACGGGAGCGACGGCACGGTCAACGGCACCGCCGACTGGGGCGACGCGGACGGCTTGGGCTTCAACGGCTCCAACACGTACATCAAGGTGCCCAACAACATCATGGCCGGGCTCGGTGCGATCACCATCTCGTTCGACGTGTGGATCGATCCCACCATGGGCAAGCCGTACTTCCTCTACGGATTCGGCAACACCAGCGGCGCCAGCGGCAACGGCTACCTGTTCGGCACCGGGAACCAGTTCCGGACCGGCATCACACTGACCGACTACCACGGCGAGCAGCAGACCCGGCCGTCGACTTCGTACGAGCTGTACCGCGGCATGTGGAAGCACGTGACGTACACGCAGACGGGGAACACCGGCGTCCTCTACGAGAACGGCGTGGAGAAGGCCCGCAACACGTCGGTGACGATCACCCCGGGCGCGATCGGCGGCGGGACGACCACCGCGGACTACATCGGACGGTCGCTGTATTCCTCCGACCTGTACTTCAAGGGCCGGATGCGCGACTTCCGCATGTACAACCGGGCCCTGTCCGCCTCCGAGGTACAGGCGGTGGCCACCGGCGCCGAAGGGCAGTGGGAGCAACTCCAGGCGCTCGCCTCCTACAACGGCGCGATCGCGGCGTTCGACGACCCCGACGTCGGACCGGTCGTCATCTTCCCGTCGGACTACACCGGCGACATCGACGACCTGCAGACACCGCCGGACTGGACCGATGAGTTCGGGCAGACCCCCAGCGACTGGCCCCACCCCACCCCCGGGCTCAGCCAGCAGTTCACGGTCGACCAGATCAACGCCCTCCAGGACGCGGTCACCGCGCAGATACAACCGGGCGGCGACACCACCTACCAGCTGAACGTCCACTACGACGGGATGCACGACTGGGTGGTGGCGGACACCGACGCCCCCGCGTCGGTGACCGATCCGCTGGCCGCCCAGTACGCGGGCAAACTCGAGATCAAGGCGTACACCCTCGACAATCCGCCGCCGGCCAAGTGCACCCCGGACCAGATCGCCGTAGGCGAGGTGGTGACCACCGCCGCAGCGCCCGCGTCCGGTTTCAGCGACGCCACGACGAAACTGCAGTGGCAGCAGATCCAGGCGCTCGCCGACTACAACTGCGCGCTCGCCGCATTCGACGACCCCGGTGTCGGACCGGTGATCATCTTCCCCTCCGACTACACCGGTGACATCGACGACCTGCGGAAGCCACCCGGCTGGACCTCCGAGTACGGAGAGATCCCGGCCGACTGGCCCGCCCCCACCACCGCGAAGAGCCCCCAGTTCACGCTCGCCCAGATCACCGACATCCAGAACGCCGTCGTCCGGCAGGTGTCGGCCGACGGCGACACCACCGCCTACAGCGTGGCCGTGCACTACGACGGTACGAGCGACCGGGTGGTGGTGGACACCGACGCCCCGGCATCGGTCACCGATCCATTGACGGCCGCCTACCCGGACAGGGTCGTGATCAACACCGTCACGGCACCCACTCCGGCCGCCACCACCGACAGCTCAGCCGTGATCGGTGGCTGACCCTCGTGCACGCGTCACGCACTCCTCGAAAGGACACAGCATGAGGATTCCCCTCCCCTGGGTATCCCGCGAAAGACCGCACCGGCGCCGTGGCGGCGGTCTCCCGCGGACCAAGTTCCTTGCGCCCCTGCTCGCCGTGGCCGTGCTGGCCGGCGTGCTCATCTCCCTCGGAACACCGCAACGCGCCGCCGCCGCGGTGGAGGACTACCGGCCCGCGACCTACAACATGCAGGGCGGCGGCGGCAAGTGGTCGACCGATATCCCCCAGCTGACCAGCGCCGGCTACAACGTGATCTCCTTGCAGGAGGCCGGCCCCAACCCACCCGGACAACTGATCTGGACATCCCGCTACCTGTCGGAAACCACGCATTGGAGTGGGTGGCGCGTACAGGAGTACCTGTGGCGGCCGCCCGGCCAGTCCCAGAACTGGCACATCTACTTCGTGCGCACCGACTTCGGCGCCAACAGGGTGAACCTCGCCATTCTGACCAGCTTCGACGCCCCTCAGGTACACGTCGCACGGCCCGCGTTCTACGGCAACAACGGCCTTCCGACATCCCGGCCGGCCCTCGGTATCACCCTGGGCAGCACGCTCTTCTTCTCCGTACACGCCCTGGCGAGCGGGGGCAACGACGGCGCACAGCTGCTGGCGAACATGAGCGCGGTAGCGGGAACCCGCATCTGGGCCGCCATGGGCGACTGGAACCGCGACCCGAGCAATCTCGCCATCAGACGAGGTTGGCACAGGTACACCGCCGGAACCTCCACCCAACAGAGCGGTGGGGAACTGGACTACATGGTGTCCAACGAGCGGATCGCTGGCTACGGCGGCGTCCTGCGCGGCATGACGTCCGACCACTACGCCGTCGGGTTCCGCCGCCTGGCCGCGAACGCGGGCGTCCACCTGCTCAACGCCCACGACAGCAACCGTGACCTGGGCGTCGATACGACCGCCAACGGTGCACACGTGAACGTATCAGGATACAGGGGCTACAGCACGGTGAACGGCAGCTGGAAGTTCGTGTCCGCCGGCAACGGTCTGTACAGCATCGTCAACCGAACCACCGGAAAGTGCTGGAGCGACAACTCCGGAAGGATCATCCAGTGGTCCTGTAACGGCGCCTCCGATCAGCTCTTCGACCTGAACTACTGGGACGACACCGGCCAACTCTCGATCAGGCCCAAGAACCGCACCACATGCGTCGGGGACGATTCCCAGTTCGGATATGGAACCGACATCCTCACCACCGATAGCTGTAGTGGAGGCGAGACCCGGATCAACTTCAGATTCGACTACGACCCCGGCCCGAACGCACCCCTCGTCGTGTTCTGACCGGTAGGGGATCCGCTTTCCGACGGCAGCATGCTGCACCCGCGCTCAGAACGGCGGTTGGCAGCATGCTGCCGTGCGAGGGTGTGACCTGCTCGCCGAACGGGTGTCTCCTGGTCCTCGCGGGGATATCGATCTTGTCTATGCCCACCATCGGCGATCTCTTGTTCCCCAAGGGCATGTTCAGGAGCGAGAGTTGGGTACGCAAGCCTCCCCCCACGCACTGAGGACACGAGTCCTGCTGTCGCGGGACCTTCGTGTCATCACAAGGAGCCTACAGACATGAATTTGAGTAAGCGCCGGTCCACCAGCACATCGAATACGCGGCGCGGCCCGAGGATGCGGACAGCGGGTACCGCATTCGCCCTCACCGCTGTCGCCGTCGTAGGCGGTATCGCTGTGGCCACCCCGGCCAGCGCCGCCGTCCTCGGGCAGGTGCCCGCCACGGCATACGGATTCCCCAATGACATCGAGGACGCGACCAAGGACCTGGCATTGGCCGTGTGCAAGGCCAATTACCCGGGGACCAAGTCGGTCCAATACCTGGACGGCAGCATCCTCACCGACAGCTCAGGCAATGTGTACGCCCTGGCGCACTACAACTGCATCGGCTGATCTGACAGGTACATGGGCCGTCGGGGCAAATCCGCCGACCGACGGCTACAGCTGGTGTGACAGCGGGGTTCTCCGCCCGTAGCCATACCCGAGGTTGTAGTGCTGTCAGGGGTTCCCGTCGGCCGTGGCGCCGGAGGCAACGGCGCCCCGGTCGACGAGGACCTCGATCGTTCGGAGGTTGTGGAAGAAGTACCCGGCATCGCCGTACGCCCTGGTCCACAACTGCCGTACGAGCGGGCGTGAGCGTCGGCAGCGTCTACGCCGCCACTGCCTGACTCGACCGGGCTAGGCGCTCCGCGCCATGTCGGCGGTGACGAGTCGGCCGGCCTCGGCCGCGGTCCGCCGGAACCAGATGTGGGCGGGGTCGCGGGCGTGCGCGGGGTGCCACCACAGGGACTCGACCGACGTCGCCGTGCGGGAGGGCCAGTCCACGACAGCCGTTCCGCTGTCGGCGGGAAACAGGCTGGCGGCGCGTTCGGGAACCACGCCCACCCGGTCGGTGCCCGCGATGAGGTACGGCATCGTGAGGAAGGTCTCGATGGTCATCTCGACCCGTGGTTGGGTGCCGTGCGCGAACGATTGACGCATCGCCGCGAAGCCCGTCGCCAGGAAGGGATACGGCACCACCCAGGGGCGGGCGGCGAGTTCCTCGGGGGCAGGCGGCGTCGGCGTGACGGTGTCGACGGAGACGACACACACCCAGCGGTCTTCGTACAGGTCTATGGCCGGGACGTTCGTCAGCGCTCCCTGCGGCAGCAGCATCCCGTCGACGACCCGCAGATGTTCCTGGGCGTTCATGACGAGGTGCGAGGTGGTGTGCTGGAACCGCAGCCGCACCTCCGGTGCCGCTTCGCGCACCAGAGCGGCGAGGGTGCGCCCGAAGGTCGCCAGCTGGATGTCGGACACCACCACGCTGAACTCCCGCCGGGCGCGGGCAGGATCGAAGGCCGACCGGGCCTGGAAGACCCGGTCGGCCGAGCCGAGCGCCTGGACGGCGTGCTCAGCCAGGCTCTCTCCCAGCGGGGTGAGCTCGTAGGCGTTTCCCATCCGGGTGAGCAGTTCGTCGCCGAAGTGCCGGCGCAGCCGGGCCAGCGCCGCGCTCACGGTCGGCTGGCTCAAACCGAGCCGCCGCGCCGCCCGGCTCACGCTCCGCTCCTGCAACAGCGCCTCCAACGGCACCAGCAGGTTCAGGTCCAGCCCCATGACGCCAGGCCTCCACCGAGCCTCTCAGCGACGTGTGCTGCCGCCGTCCGCGACGACGATCTGCCCCGTGATGAACGAGGCGTCCTCGGAGGCGAGGAACGCCACGACGCCCGAGACGTCGTCCGGCATCTGCACCCGCTTGATGTTCTGCCCCTGCACAGCCTGGTCGAAGAATGCCTCGCTGGTGTTCTCCAGGGCCGCGGCGGTCCGGACCAGACCCGCCGCGACGCCGTTGACGGTGATGTCGTGCACGGCGAGGTTGGCGGCCAGGACGGAGGTGAGGCCGTTCAGCGCACCCTTGGCGGAGACGTAGGAGACAAAGGGCGGCGGCGCGGTCCAGTAGCTCGACGAGGTGATGTTGATGATCCGTCCCGACCTGGACTTCTTCAGATCCGGCAGGAAAGCCCTGGAGGCCAGGAAGGGACCGTCCACGTTGACTGCGAAGGTGCGACGCCAGTCGTCGTAGGTCACATGGTCGAGGTCGGCCAGCAGCACCACGGCCGCGTTGTTCACCAGGATGTCGACGGACCCCAACTCGCCGCGGACCTTCGCGGCAAACCCGTTGATCGCCTCCTCGTCCGAGACGTCGACCTTGTCACTGAAGAACCGACGGCCGACCCGAACGACCAACTCCCGCGTCTCGTCCGCCGGGTTGACATCCGCGACCGCGATGTCCACTCCCTCCGCCGCGAGCCTCCGGGCGATCTCCTGCCCGATACCGGTACTGCCTCCGGTCACAACGGCGGTCCTGCCCGCCAGTCGTCCAGCCATGGCTCATGTCTCCTCGGTCGGCGTTCGCACACAGCCAGAGCGGGCACTGCCCCGTGGAGCGCCCGGTGCAGCAAGGCCGTCGCCCTTGATCTTTGTGCGTCGGGGCTGCGGACGAGTACGTCTTGTCCGTTCAATGAACACCCACCCACGACGCTCGTGAGAGAGCCGCGACGACCGTCTCACCGGTAGGGGGCAGGTAGGTGATGTCGACCGGGGAACCGTCGATGACGACGCCGGAACGAATGAGGGTCTCTGTCTCCTCGGCGGTCGCGCCGCTGTCCGCCAGCAGTTCGACGGAGCGTTCGCCGAGGCCGGGCGCCATGAAGTACGTGTCCACGATGGTGCGGGCGAAGTCCGCCAGACGGTCGGTGGTAACGAAGCGGCGCCCGTCCGTGGCAGTGAACGTGCCGAGGAGGTGTCGGGCGTGCAGCCCGGCGTCAGTCGCCACTTCCGACGCGCGCCGCGCCGGCACGGCAGCAACGCCCGCGGCGGTGAGCTTCGCGGCCGCGCTCTCGCGGGTGCATGACGAAAGCACCCGGGATATCACCGTCACCGGGTCCGATCGCAGTGCCGTGTCGTCCAGGTCGATCCGGCCGCGCGCCATGTCTCGGGTTCCAAGACCGCTGTCCGCAGGCGTACATAACCGACGCTCACGGGACAGAAGCGGTCCGTGGGCGCCGGCCCGGCGTAGTCCCGCCCTCCCCACCGGCCCGCCGGGCGATCCGCGTACTCGACGAGGTCCGCCGACTGAAGGAACACGGACGTCGTCGCGAGCGAGGTCAACAGGTGCTGTACCTCCCCGGTCATTGCCCGGTGGTAGATACCGAGCACCGAGGCGAGCGTCCCGCACACTCCGGTCGTCATGTCGTTCGGCCGTTCGCCGTGCGCCGTGCGCCGTCACCGAAACCGTGACGATGTCCTTCGTGTCCTTGGCGAGGTCTTCATGGCTCGTGCCGAGTCGCCGTGTGACACCGAGTCGAAAGTTGTCGACGACCACATCGCAGGAGGTGAGAAGCCGATAGACCGCGGTTGCGGCTGCAGCCCTGCATGCGCCACGGATCGCCGACCAGCGGTTCGACCTTGATGACGTCGACACCCAGCTCGGCCAGCAGACGACCGACGTAGGGTGCGGCGACATAGGAGCCTGAGACTGCGGCCCATAGCCGGCCAGCGCTCCGAGTCGCTCCGCGCCCCCCAGGGCACGCCTTAGCCCGGTGGGCCCCGGACACCCCGGCTCACCGGGTCGGCCGGGGCACCACGGTGCATGTCAGCCTGGCCGCCGAGCCGGTCTCGGTGGAGGGGGCGGTCACCGAACTGGTCGTCGAGCACGGCGCGGTGCAGGTGGTGTGAGCGCTGGACGGGGCCCGATCGGTGATCGGGGTCGAACCGGTGACCGTTCCTTGCTGGCCTGATGTCGGCCCCCTATGCGCCCATCAGGGCCGACGACGCACCTCGAAGCCCAGGCCGGCCCGGGCGCGACGCCGCAGCGGGCCTACGCCTGGCGGGGCTCTTGTTCGCCCGGCTCTCCCCGTTGCGGCTGGGCAGTGCCCTGTCCGGCAGTGATGGGGTGGGTGGTGGACTGGGCGTACCAGCTGGCCAGGATACGTAGTCTTCCAAGGTCGTCGTCGGTTTTGCCGGAGTAGACGAAGAGGATCTGGTCGGGGTCGCCCGGCAGGGAGAGGGCTTCGTAGGTGATGTCGAGGCGGCCGACGACGGGATGGTTGAACCGTTTGCTGCCCCAGGTGCGTTCGACCACGGTCCGCTCGGCCCACCACGTGCGGAACTCGGGGGATGCGGAGCGCAGTTCGGCGACGAATTCGGCGATCTGCGGGTCGTCCGGGTTACGGCCGGCCTCCGCACGCAGCACGCCGACGACCTCGGAGGTGATCTGCGCCCAGTCGAGGTACAGAGAGCGGGCGGCGGGGTCGAGGAGCAGCCAGCGCAGCAGGTTGCGCTCGCCGGGCGGGCGGTGGTTGAACGGGGTGAACAGGGCGTCGAGAAGGTCGTTGGAGGCCAGAACCTCGTTGCGGCGGCCGAGGACGAAGGCGGGCTGGTCATGCAGCCCGTTCAGCATGCGCAGCAGAGCGGGCCGCACCTGCTGGGGCGGCGCCGGTTCAACGCTGCGGCGGAGCTGGGGGCGCAGCAGGTCACGCAGGTACTGGGTCTCGGCCTGCGTCAGTCGCAGGGCCTCGGCGATGGACAGGATGACGCCTTCGGAGGCGCTGGTGAGGCGTCCCTGTTCCAGGCGTGTGTAGTAGTCCACGCTGACCCCGGCGAGCTGCGCAACCTCTTCGCGGCGCAGGCCGGGTACCCGTCGGCCCGGGTAGTTCGCCAGGCCGACTTCGGAGGGGCGGACCGCGTCGCGCCGGGCGCGCAGAAACTTCTTGATCTCCTCGGCATTGTTCGCCATGTCCGCCAGTGTTCCCCGGGTCGCCGCGGGGATCCACGGGCGTGAGGGGGAAGGTTTTTCCCCGGCAGCAATGGCCCCCGTTCACAGCTTGGTCCGCCGCCGCGCGGCGTGCATCAATGGTTGGGCGGCCATCGCAGCGACCTTGAGAGGTGCGCGGCCCGCCTGCCGTGTGCGTGACACAGGCCGGGGCGGGCGTCGCTTTCCCCTGTACATAGCGCCCCCTTCACTGTCACCCCTGGTGATCGCCGTGGGAGAGGTGCACCCGTTTTGAGGAAGATCCGCATCGTGACTGTTCAGCAGAAGGTCTGGTTCATCACCGGATGCTCGACCGGCTTCGGCCGCGCTCTGGCCCAGGAGGTCCTCGCCGCCGGCCACAAGGCGGTCGTCACCGCCCGCGACGTCACCCAGGTCCAGGATCTCGTCGAGGGCAACGACCAGGCGCTCGCCCTGCCCCTCGACGTCACCGACGGCGCTCAGGTCAGGGAGGCGGTCAAGGCGGCGGAGAAGCACTTCGGCGGTATCGATGTGCTGGTCAACAATGCCGGCATCGGCTACTTCGCCGCCGTGGAGGAGAGCACCGACGACGAGATCCGCCGGATCTTCGACATCAACGTCTTCGGCCTGTCCGACGTCATCCGCGCCGTCCTGCCCAGTATGCGCGATCGCCGCTCGGGAACGGTCGTGAACTTCTCCTCCATCGGAGGACTCCGCGCCTTTCCGGCTGTCGGCTACTACGCCGCCACCAAGTTCGCCGTCGAGGGCCTGACCGACGCCCTGCGCCAGGAGGTCGCCCCGCTGGGCATCACCACGCTGCTCGTCGAGCCCGGCCCCTTCCGCACCGACTGGGCCGGCCGTTCCGCCAACGAGACCCTGCCCGAGCGGGAGATCGCCGACTACGCCGACACGGTCGGCGCGCAGCGCGCGGCGTTCCGCGCGGACACCGGCAAGGAGCCCGGCGACCCCCACGCCGCCGCCCGGGCGATCATCACCGCCCTCGCCGCCGACACCCACCCCCAGCGCCTGCTGCTGGGCGCTCCGGCGTACGGCATGGCGATAGAGCAGTTGGAGTCCATGCTCGCCGAGATCCGCGCGAACGAGGCGCTGACGAAGTCGGCCGACTTCCACGCCTCCGCCGCCTGACCTCGAAGTCGGGCGGGCCGGCCGGTGACGACGCCGTACAGCCTGTCGTCGGCCGCGGCCTCACCCACGGCCCAGGGAACGCTGGTACCGCACACGGTTCTTCGACGACCTGACCTACCAGCCCGACGCGATCACGGACGCCGATGTGGACTTCTGCGCGCGCACCGTCCGACCAGTGCGCACCGCAAGGAGGAAGCCACCTTGGCAGACAGCCACGAACCCCACTTCCAAGGCCGCGTCAGCGCCATCACCGCGCCTCCTCCACGTCGGCGCGACCACCGTCCGCGTCGTCCCAGCCGCCCACAGCGCCGATGTCACCCACCCAGACGACGTCGAGGGTCTATGGGTTTCACCGCCAGTGAGTACGGCCCTGCCGGCCGCCTGGTCAGCAACGCAGGCCCGATGCTGTTTCTCCAAGTGGTCCGACCGTGCCGTCGACGACTGGGACAAGATGATCGACACCAACCCCCACGGCTTCCCGCACGCCGGCAGTGCCGTCCTGCCCGGAATGATCGCCCGCCGGTCGGGCCACATCGTCAACCTCAGCTCGGTGGCGGGCATCCGCGTCGGGGACGCCCGCAGCGTCCACAGCGCCACCAAGTTCTTCATCCACGACATGACCGACAGCCTCCGCCAGGAGGTCGGCACCGTCCACGGCATCCGGGTCTCCATGATCATCCCCGGTGTCAACGACACCGGCTGGGCCTACGAGGTCTGCAACGCCGAGGGCAAGCAGATCGCCCAGGACCGCAGCGGGTGCCATCCGCCCGGACCGCGTGACCGACGCCGTCCTACGCCCTCGGCCAGCCCCCCGACGTCACAGTCAACGGCCTCGTCATCCACCCCACCTTCCAGGACTGATAACGCCACCCCCAGCCCCGTGGTCGGCGATCGGCAGACCGGACGACCGCCGGCACACGGAACAAGGAGCACCTCTCATGAGCAGCATCACCTCCCACCGCCCGCTCGCCCTGGTGACCGGGGCCTCCGCGGGCATCGGCCATGAACTCGCGAAACTGTTCGCCATCAACGGGTTCGACCTGATCGCCACCGGCCGCAGCGAGCACACCGACCAGGCAGCGGCCGACCTCTCGCAGCACGGCGTCCACGTCACACCCGTGCGCGCCGACCTCTCCCGGAGCGAGGGCGTCGAGACGGTGTGGCGGGCAGTGCGGGAGACCGGCCGACCGCTCGACGCCGCCGTCCTCAACGCCGGCCGGAGCATCGGCGGGGCCTTCCTCGACACCGACCTCGACGACGAACTCTCCCTGATCCACCTGAACGTGGCCTCCGTCGTCCACCTGGCCAAGCACGTCGCCCGGCACATGGCCGGCAACAGCCGCGGCCGCATCCTGATCACCTCGTCGCTGTCGGCGACGCTTCCCACCCCCTACGAAACCGTCTACGGGCCCTCCCGCGCCTTCACCCGCATGTTCGCCCTCGGACTGCGCGAGGAACTCAAGGAACACGGCGTCAGCGTCACCTGCCTCATGCCCGGAGCCACCGACAGCGACTTCCACGCCAGCGCCGGCATGAACAACACCGCCTTCGGCCCCGGCATGAGGAAGAACAGCCGCAAGGAAGTCGCCCGCCAGGGCTTCCTCGCCCTGATGAACGGACGTGCCGAGGTCGTCGGCGGCGACACCGCCACCAAGCGCACCGCCATCAAACACCGCTTCCAGCCCGAGACCTACAAGGCCGCCCGCCACGCCACCAAGGCCAAGCCGCGCCCTGAGCACTAGCTATAGCTAGGCAACCGTCACGTTTCAGGGCCCGGGGTGGCTCGCAGTCGGGTTCGCGAAACGCTTCCTGGTACCCGTCCCGTTCCCCCGGTTACGCCACCGGCTCGCGGGTTCCGTCGGCGCGCTGAGCGCGAACCGGAGCATGGGAACGGACCAGCGGCGCGAACGAGACATCGTCCAGTGCTCTGCCGGGGGCTGTACGTTCTCCAGCTTTACAGACCCGGTGGGTGCCGACGGTCCACCAGGGCAGCCACATCTCACCGGCAGCGACGGTGTTCGGCAGCAGCGGACCCCTGTGTCTTCCGCGACGGTGACGTCATTGGTGATGCAGCGGTCGTACCCACCTTCCAGCGGACGCGATAGCCCACCCTATGGAGGCGGACAGCCTCGTCCTAACGCCATTGTTCGATGAACGGACAGACGGCTTAAGGACAGGGCGTCGGCGAAAGAGAGTTCGCTCAGCGGAGGTGAGGCACCACATGCCAACGTCACGGCCATCCCACTCGGCGAGCACCACGAAGACATCGCGGCCACGAAAAGCCGCGAGCTGGGCGCCGCGCTGCTTTGGCGGGTCTTCAACGTGCACGTCGCCAAGACCGTCGTCCGCCAATCCCCCCCGGAGGGCGAGCCGATCGGTGTCATCGGCGGGACAGGGAGCCGAGATCGCTTCGACATAGTCGTCGCCCCCGCGCGGGCATGAGGTATTAGGACAAGGAGAAGACAGACCATGGGCGATCGAGCGACGGAGATCCGTAAGCTTGCTCCCGATCTCTTCATGATTCGGACGGGCTTCCCACAGGTCTACCTCTGGTGCGACGGGTCAGAGGTCACGATGATCGACGCGGGGTTTCCCGGGGACGAGCCCCGGCTCGCCGCCGCCTTCGCCGAGCTGGGCTTCCGTACCACGGCCCTCCGGCGGCTGGTGCTCACGCATCATCATGAGGACCACACGGGCGCGGCCGCGGACGTGGCGAACTGGGGCGATGTCGAAGTGATCGCGCATCGCGCGGACGCTCCGATCATCCGCGGCGAGCGCCGGCCTCCGCGCCGGACGCTCACTCTCGAAGAACGCGTGGTATTCGAGCGGCTTTCCGCCGGCATCCCACCTGCCCCTCCGTGTCGCGTCGATTCCGAGGTGGAGGCGGGAGCCATCGTCCCGATCGGGGGCGGGGCGGCGGTGATCAGTGGAGCAGGGCACACGGAGGGCAGCATCGGCCTGCTGGTGAGGGAATCCCGCGTCCTGTTCACCGGTGACCTCATCGTCACCACGCCGGAAGGGCCGACGCTGGGCCATTTCAACGCTGATGCGGCTTTGGCCCGTCGCTCCGCCGCAGCCATGGCCGCCCACGACGTCATGCTTCTGTGCCCCGGACACGGCGAGCCGCTGGCTGATCCGCGGGTGCTGAGCGGGGTGGGATCGGCGCTGGCGCCCTCCGCACCCGGCGACCTGTAGCGTCGCGCGCCGGCCCCGGCGACACGACCCGCGCAGACGCCCCGTCCGGCTGAGTGGGGAAACCCCAGCCGCGTACGCCCTGAGAACGCTCACGGTCGATCCACGTCGCTGACGCGGGCATGCCGACGCGATCCGCTTCCAGCAGGGACCGGATCGCGTCAGTGCTCAAGTCTGGTGGGGTCACTCGAGTCCGTGGATGACCTTGCCGCCGGGCGGAGGACGGAAGGCATCCCAGTGCTCGACGAGCAGCCCGTCCCGTATGCGGAAGACGTCGATCAGCATCCCGTCCTCGCGGATTGCCTGGCGGGCGACGAACTCGCCGTCGGCGATGACGTTCACCTGGATCTCCTTCGCCGGGTCGAGACGCTCCTCCGGGGGCAGCGAGAGGATGTAGGTGAAGAATTTCCGGAGCCCTTCGCGCCCCTGCTCGATGTTCGGGTTGTGCTGGATGTAGTCCGCGGCCACATACCGGTTGAGGTGCTCCAGGCCCGCCACCGTGCCGTGGGCGACATCGAAGAACTCGGCGACGATCTGCTTGTTGCGCTCAAGATCGTGAGTCTCGTCGGCCATTCCCATTCCCTTCGCTGGATCAAAATTTCAGAAGAAGCTCGTTCCCGGGCGGGAGCGCCGGGTTTCTCAGTGCTCACGCAGCATGCCGTCGCTCAGTCGACGGAAATCGTGCCGCGGGCGCGGTCCCCGATCGAGCGCGCCCTTGTTGAAACCGCCAGGGACCCTCGGACGCCTCGCGGCCCTGGCCGGCGTGAGGATTCTGCTGAACGCAGTTTTTGACGCCTCATTCGAGACCGTGGATGATCGCGCCGCCGGGCGGCGGGCAGAATGCGTCCCAGTGCTCCTTGACGAGGCCGTCCTCCAGACGGAAGACGTTGATCAGCAACCCGTCTTCGCGGATCTCGTGCCGGACGACGAAGTCGCGCTCCGCGATGAGACGCACCTCGATTTCCTTGGAGGGGTCAAGTCGCTCGGAGGGCGGAAGCGAGAGGATGTGCGCGAAGAACGTGCGCAGTCCGTCGAGCCCTTGCCCGATGTTCGGGTTGTGCTGGATGTAGTCCGCGGACACGAACTCGCCGAGCCGGTCCAGGCCCGCGAGATCGCCGTGGGCGACCGCCAGGAAATCCTCGACGAGCCGCTTGTCGCGTACCAACCGCTCGGACTCCGGCTCCGATCCGGGCGCCTCACCGGGTCCGATTCCCGCCATCACGAGCCCGCCGGTGGGTCACAGCCCGGCGCCGAACGCCACGCGTCCCAGTGCTCCTTGAGCATGCCGTCCCGAACCCGCCAGATGTCGATGTGAAGGCCGTTGACACGGATCTCGTGACGCACCACGAGATCCCCCTCGCCGATCAGGTGGATTTCGATGGTCCCGGAAGGATCGAGGTCCTTCTCGCGTGCGCGATGAAATCCGGCGAAGTACGCGCGGACGCCCTCTCGCCCTTGCCCGGCGTGGGGGTTGTGCTGGATGTAGTCGACCGCGACGAGGTCGTCAAGACGGTCGAGTCGCTTGGCGATCGCCACGTCGCTGACGAACGCCTCGACCACCTGTTTGTTCCGCTCGGTGGTTTCGTCGCCTGTCATCTAGTTCTTGCCCCAGAGCTTGAGGAACCCGTTCGCGTAGTCGGCCTTGCCGTACCACGAGCCGCTCGACCACCCCTTCTGGGTGAGGTCGAGGCCGGTGACGTTGGCGGACGTGAACAGACGCTGGAACGGGAAGTCCAGCTCGCCCGCGCGCGGCTGACCGACCATGAGCCGCAGCAGCGAGTCGGACATGTACCAGGAGAGTGCCGGAAGACTGAACGCGGCGACCGCGCCGACCCACTGGGACTGGCCGAGCTGCTGCATCACGGCCAGGGCACCTCCCACGGTGCCGATCCGGATGTCCGTGGCACTGCGGCCCGCGGCCTGCGCTCCCGCGACGACATCGGGGATGTAGTTGTTCGTACCGGCCACGATGTACTTCATCCGGGAGTCCGACACCAGCGACGTCGACACCCCGGTGGAGATCTTGTCCTGGTTGACCGTGTTCACGTCGATCACCATCGACGAACAGCCGCCGCAGTCGTCCTTCAGCACCTTGACGACGCCGTTGTCGGCCCAGGCCGGCGTGATGTCGTTCGAGGTCGTGCGCATCGCGAGCACATGGGCCGACCCCTTGGAGTCGACGATGAACTGTTCGGTCAGCCAGGAGTGGAGCTTCACGAAGCCCGGGGCCACGTAGCTGACGAGCTTCGGGGCACCGGGGCCGGAGGACGTCGTCATACCGTTCACCAGCGGGATACCCGCCTTCGCGACGTCGGCGATCGCGCTCGGGGCGGTGTTCTGAGTGATGCCGACCGTGACGATGCCAATGGCCTTCGCGTTGATCGCCTGGTGAAGGCAGTTGGCGACGCCGTCCGGTGAGCCGCCGGTCGTGCCGCACGCCTCCACGTCGATGCCGAAGCGTGCGAACACGCTCTTGATCTCGTCGGCGACGACCGAGAAGTCCTGCACCTCCAAAGCCGGCACGACGACGTAGACCTTGCCGCCGGTGATCTTCGACGTGTCGATGGCCGGCCCTGGCCCCGCGAACGTGTCGATCGGCTGTCTCGCCGCCTTGACCGCCTCCGCGACGCCGGCCGGGACGGCACCCTTCGCGTCCCCGGACGAGCCTGAGCTCTCGGCGGTGCTGCCGCAGCCGACGAGGGTGAGTGCCAACACCGTGCAGGCCGCGAGAAGTCCGTGCGACCGATTGCGCCCGTTCAGCATGAGATTGCCTCTCTTCATCGAGTGTGTGATCACTTGGCTCTCCTTCGAGAGCAGACCGCTGTCACGTCTGCGGGCGGGCAACGTCAGGGCCCGGCCCGGGTCTGACTTGGCGACGAGATGTGGCAGCCGCCGGTCAGGAGGGCTGCCGCGGAACGAGCTGCCCTTCATGAGCCGCCCGACTTCACCCGCCGTGTCGCGCTTCGCTTCCTGGCTGGAGGAAGTGGCGTGCAGCAGCCGGTTCAGGTACGTGTGCGGCGCCGGAGAAGCAGCGACACGGTGATGGCGATGATCAACGCCGCACCGTAGAAGACGTTCGTCACCCAGCCGGACAGCCCGAGCAACTGCAGCCCGAACATGCCCGTCAGCAGGAAGTAGGCGGCGATGAACATGCCGATCGCGTTGAAGCGCCCAGGGACCACCGCGACCGTTCCGAGGAACACCGCGGCGAGGGCCGGCATCATCTGCGCCTGGGCCGTCGCGGTGCTGAACCCGCCGACGCCGCACGCGAGGATGACGCCGATGCCGCCGCTGAGCAGGGAGGCCATCAGGTAGCCGCCGAAACGGATGCGGCGGACGGGGATACCGGCGAGCCTTGCCACGTTCGGGTTCGAGCCGACGAACAGCATCGATCGGCCGAGCGGGGTCGCGGTCATGACGTACGCGGTGATGACGACGAGCACGACGCCGTACCAGAACACCGCAGGCAGGCCGAGGAAGCTGCCGATCGCGATCTGCGCGAGCCCCGGGTCGAGGCCGCTCACGTTCGACTGGTTCGACATCAGCAGCGCGATCCCCAGGGCGAGGCTCCCGGTGCCGAGGGTGACGACGATCGAGCTGATCCCGACGATGACCACGAGTACCGCGTTGAGGAGGCCGACGAGCACCGCGGCGGCGAGGGCTGCGAGGATCGCCAGCGGAGCCGGCCAGTCGTGCAGGACGACCAGGGCGGGGAAGGTGGTTCCCGCCAGGCCGTAGATGTAGGCGAACGACAGGTCGAACTCGCCGACGGCGATCGTGACGATGACCGCGAGGCCGAGGAATACCACTGGTGTCTGCTGGCCGAAGACCGCGCGTGAGGCGCTCGTGAGGTCGACGCCGTTCGGAAGCAGCGTCAGGAAGAGGACCACCATGATGATCCAGAGCAGCACGAGGCTGTAGCGCTGGAGCACGTAGGAGGCCGCCCGGGTGAACGGAAGGTCTGTCTTCCGAGGTGCGACGCCCGAGGCGATCGTGGGTTGTGACCGTGTGGTTGCCATCAGGCCTCGTTTGCGGGAGTCGGTGCGGAGGCGGGAGTGTGCGCCGCGTCGTCGACGGCGAAGACCGCGGAGAGAAGGGCGTCCGCGTCGAACGGTCGCGTCATCTCGCGGATGATCCGGCCGTCCTGGAGGATGAGAACCCGGTCGCAGATCGCCGCGAGATCCTCGACCTCGGCGGAGCAGACCATGACCGCCGATCCGTCGGCGGCTGCCTGCCGGCTCGCCGTGAGGATCGCGTGCCGCGCGCCGACATCGACCGCCTGGGTGGGGTCGTCGAGCACGAGCAGGTCGGGCGTCCCGAGGAGCCATTTGCCGAGCAGCACCTTCTGCTGGTTGCCACCGGACATCGAGGCCACGGGCATCGTGGGGTTCGGCGGCCGGATGTCGAACCGCGCGATGATGCCCTCGGTCTCGGCGCGCTGCCACTTGAACCCGGTCCACCAGGGCTTTCCTCTGCGTCGCAGGTGGGGAAGGGTCGCGTTCTCCTCAACCGTCAGTTCGAGCGCGACGCCCTTGTCGTGCCGGTCGGCGGGGATGAAGGCGATCCCGGCGTCGAGGAGGTCGACGACCTTGCCACGGGCCAGGTCGACGACGCGTCCGCCGAGCCTGACCTTGCCCGTGCCGCGCCGGTCGCCGCCGAGGAGCGGCCCGAGGTCAGACAGGCCGGAGTCCACCGTCCCCGTGAAGCCGACGACCTCGCCGCGACGGATGGTGGCGCTCACACCGTCGACCCGTCCGCCGCGGACGTCGACGAACTCGACCGTCTCGGGCCGGGGCCCGGGCGGCAGGCTTTCCATGATGTCGCCGAGCTCAGCGGCGCGCCCGAGGACGAGTCCGGCCAGTTTGGCCTCATCGAGCCCGGCCGTCTCAATGCCCGTCTCCACGACGCGGCCGTTGCGCAGGACGGTCGCCCGGTCGGCGATCTCGAGTACCTCCTTGAGGTTGTGGCTGATGAACAGCACAGCCGTGCCCTGGCTCTTGAGCAGGCGGATCATGTCGTAGAACACCGGCAGCGCGTCGTGAGGGATGGCGCGCGAGGACTCGTCGAAGACCACGACACCCGCGCCGGGGGTCCGGTCCTGCAGCGCGCGTGCGACAGCGACCGCGACCCGCTCGCTGGGCAGCAGGGTCGAGACCTTGGCCGACGGGTCGATGTCGGTGCGCAGGTAATTCAGCGTCTCGCCTACGGCGACGGCGTCCTCGGAGGTGCGGATCCAGCGGAAGATCCGGTTGGCCGAGTGCCGGCCGACCCGCACGTTGTCACGCACCGAGAGGTCGGGCACGAGACCGAGATCCTGGTGCACGAACGACAGGCCCTGTCCGTGCAGCGCCTTCGCGTTGACCGGCGGGCCGATCCGCTCGCCGTCGAGGAGGATCTCGCCGCCCGGATCCGCCGAGTGGACACCGGAGATCAGTTTGATGAGCGTGGACTTGCCGGAGCCGTTCTGCCCGACGAGGCCGTGCACCTCCCCTGGGGCGATCGTCAGGCTCGCGTTCTCGAGGACCGTGACGCCGGCGAACGTCTTGGAGAGACCGCGGACCTCAAGTCGGGGGATCGTCGGTATCGCGGATTCAGCGGCCATGGCTAGCGACCGTGCCATGCGGGTTTGGTCTCAGCGACGCCGCCGAGGAGACCGGAAAGGGCGGTCCACGCGTGGCGGACGGCGTGAATCGCGGCGGGCAGAGTTCCCGAGATCCGGGGGTGTCTGCCCCCTTCCCCCTGTGCCTCATCGGGTGAATCGGTCTGAACCATGGATGACTCCTTGCGCGTAAAGCGCTCCTGTCGGAGCCGACGTTCACCGGCGACCCCTGATGCGGGTGCTTCTGTCGCGGCCACACCGGCAACACCGCTGCCGAACCGCCCATGGGCCTTCGCGGAGTTCCTCCGCGCGGCTCTTCAACCGACCTGACGAACCACTCGGCACGGTGACCGGCCGACGAGCAGCGTCAAGGTAGGAAGTGACCGGCGTCACGCTCAAGGGACATGTTCATTGGATGAACAAGTCACCCATATCGCCGACTTCGCTGTGCACCATCCAGTTACGACCTGGCCGACCGGCCGCCCCTGTCCTGGCTGGAGGCCAAGAAATGACGGTCCCGACAAGCCGTGATGTCCTTGAAGGCTTTCTCTCGGCCCTGGAGGCTCATGGTGCTCGCCAGGCCTTCGAGCAGTACGCGGTTGAGGACTACGTCCAACACAACGCCAAAGCCGGAGAAGGCCGAGAAGGCGCCATCGCCTATCTGGAGGAAGAAGCAGTCAGGGGCGGTCGGGCCACGGTCAAGCGGATCATAAGCGACGGGGAGATGGTCGCCCTTCACCTGCACATGGAATTCGCGGACGGGAGTCCCGATCTGGCGATCGTCGATATATGGCGCGTCGAAAAAGGTAGGCTCGCGGAGCATTGGGATGTTTCTCAAGAGATCTCGAAGACGAGCGCCTCTGTAGTATTTTGACAATTCATCCAGCCGTCGGACAGAAATCGCCTGACGGCTGACGGGCGGAGCGCCAGAGGGCGTCCGAGCACCCCCGTCGGGGCGGTCGCCACACACTCCGGCGCGCGCATCCGGATACGCGGTCCGCGTCAGCCGCCTAACGAGGCCCGGGCCCCGACACGTGAACGGGGCCGGCCCGCGGAGTGACACCCGCGATGGGCGCCCACCATGATGCGGAGCTGGTCGTGGCCGCGCTGAACATGGCTGGGGCCACCCGGTGTGGTGACGTCCGCGCCGCAAGCTGGGCGTCACCCTGTCCATGGGCCGGGTCGGCTCGTGTTTCGACGACGCTGTCAGCGAGGCGTTCGACAGCGTTCTCAAGGTCGAGTACACACAGCGAGTGCCGGTTCAAGAGTCCGACGGACTACGAGAACGAGTACTGCGCCGGCCTCACCTCCCGGGCGGCAAGGCAGGCCGATTGCTCGGAGAAACGCTCACCGAGGCCGATCCGACACAACGCGCTCGCCGATGGTCCGCCGCGCCGGTCAGCTCACCTGTGGCGGCGCTCGGCCTGAATCCCCACCAAATCACCGGGAAAGTCAGCGACTTGTTCAGCCGCGCAATGCCTTTCGGACGGTCTCCGTGGGAGTCTCACCATATTGCTGCCGGTAATACGAGGAGAATCGGCCTAGGTGCAGAAATCCCCAGTGTGTGGCGATGTCGGTAATAGAACGCCGACCGGCCAGGGCCATCAATTCATTTCGGACTCGTTCGAGACGGACTTTTCGAACGTATGCCATCGGTGTGATTCCCGTGGCCTCACGAAATCCTACTTGCAGCGACTTCGCGCTGACACCTGCGACCCCGGCCAGACGCGCGAGGGACAGGTCTGACTCAGGTTGCGAATCGACAAGGTCGATGACGTCCTTGATCCTGTTGCGCTGCGCCGGCTTCGTCGGCGTACAGAGCTCGTCACTATAGCTGTGCGGCACGGCCAAGAGCAGTTGAGTCAACACGAATGACTCCAACTGCCTCAGAGCGAGCGGAAACTCGGCAACGCCCCCGGGCCGAACTAGTTCAGAACGCAGAAAGCGGATCGCTGAGACCAGGCCCTGGCCGGCTCCTGTAGTCATGTCGAAGCCGAGCGAAAAATCGATGGGCCCTTCCACAGGACGGTTCAGCAACACTCCCAGATGTTCCTCGACCGCCTTGCTCGGCAGCAGGACGGCGTACTGCAGAGCATCGGGGCTCCAGCGGACGGTGAAGTCATCGAACGGCCGGACCATCACCCCCTGACACATCCCCGTCGTCACCGCACGCCGGCCGGCCTGTGTCACCCTGCTCCTGCCCTGCATGGTCAGGTTGAGGTGGTAGTTCTGCAGCATCTGCGGGACCAGCAGCTCGGCGTCCGCCCCGTAACCGAGGTGCCCGATGAGCAGTTGCTGAGACCGTAGAAAGTGAAATTTGAAGTCCAGCGGTTTCCCGTCGTGAGACTTCAATTCGTGAGGCACGTAAACGGACGCAATCACGTCATGGGCCTCGTCGAAGTCCCTGGTCCTCAGGGTGTCGGGCCGCAGTTGCGGATCCGGCTGCCGAGAAGATCGATCAGGGGTGCGCGAAAGGAGGCGCCCCGGTGCCGGCATGGCGGGCTCAGGGCTGTGAAGAAGATCTCCCGCATCTCGCTGCACATGCTTGGATTCCACTCCGGAGCGGCCTTGAGTATCGCCGCTCAAGCCTGTGATCACTTCGCCACCTCCACCCGCCACCATGGGAAACCGCATGGCCTAGACTTGCGCAAGACAATAGAGCAAGCGTGGGCGGGTGTCACTATCCACAGAACGTCGCGACTATCCGTTCCGCGAATTCATCCACCGATAGCGGCTCTCACTTTTTCACGCCGCCCACCACGGCACCCCTGTCGTCCGGAATGGACTCGCTGCTCCATCGCGACTGTCGGAACGACGGGTCAGACGATGTCCAGTGCGTCGAGCAGTGGAACAGCGAGCTCTTGCGGGCCGTCGATCTTGCAGTGGTCCACCCAAGGACGCCGGGTTGTTCCCCACGCCACGAACGCACTCGCGTCCGAAATCACGCGCACCGCTCCGAAGTCACCCTCGCCAGTGCTCAGGCCTCCCTCCATGGACCGGCTGACCGTCCACACACTCGCCCCGGCGCCAGTGAACTCGAAGGTCACGGGCGCCGTCACCGTCTCGTCGAGCAACGAGCCCTGCATCTGCGGCAGCCCCCACATCATCCATTGCACCGCCGCGTACAGTGCGGCGTGGCTCACAGGCTCGAGGGCTCGGGCCGCCGGGGTGGGATCGAGAGGCCCGTACGGCCGCAGGATGTCGTGCCGCAGATGACAGAAGTAGTCGAACACCTGGGCGTTGGCCAGGGCGTGTGTTGGATAGGTTCCCAAAGTCGGGATCGTCACGGGAACCGACGCTTGAGGCTCTTCCTGCTGGGCGAGCAGCTTCTGCTCGAACAGCGGGACATAGGTGTGGAACTCTTCGAGAATCTCCTCGATCGAACGGTTCCGGCGCCGGTCGACCCGCACATCGTGCTGTCGTTCACGGTTCGATGGGAGCGGCGGCGCGCCCTCGGGTTCGGGGATGGGATCGATGGCCTCATGAGCGTTCGCGGCCATGTGGGCCACCACATCACGGATCCGCCACCCGGCACAGGCCGAGTCCATCATCCACTCTTCGCGAGTCAGTGTCCCGATGACGCGCTCTACGTCGCGCCGCAGGGCGGGGAACTCCTGAGCTGCTTCCCTGGTCACGAGTTACTCACCTTTTCCTTGCTGGTGACAGTGGAGGCGTTGCCCGCAGGCACAGGAAGCCCGTACTTGCCGCCGAAGAATACGAGTGGATGCTGAGTCGCATCGGAGCCCAGCGTCCGTATCTGCGCGGCGACGATCGTGTGGTCGCCACCGTCGTACTCCGCCCACACGGTGCAGTCGGCCCACGCGATGGCACCGTCCAGGATGGGGGCCCCGGATGGTGCGGGCGACCAGTGCACACCCGCGAACTTGTCGGCGCCGGACCTGGCGAAGGCGTTCGAGATCTCTTCCTGGTGTGTCGCCAGGACGTTGACGCAGAAGTTGCCCACGGCGCGGATGCGCGGCCAGGTCGTCGAGGTACGTGCGGGATTGAAGCTCACCAGTGCCGGATCGAGAGAGAGCGAGGCGAACGACTGGCACGTGAAGCCGATCGGACCGGTTTCGTCGGCGGCGGATATGACGGTCAGACCTGAGCAGAACAGCCCCAGAGTTTTGCGCAGATTCCGTGGGCTGAGGGGTTCCTCGACCAGAAGAGTTTCTGGCATGGTGTCGGATGACATAGACATGACGCTCCCATCACTTTCCAGATGACTGGGGAAATCCGTGGGATGAGTTGTGCCGCCAGAGCCGACGGCATCGGCGGCACAATTCGATTGAAAGACTGCGAGTCTTCAGCGGTATGCCGAAGAGGGGCCATGGCCGCTTCTTCTGACCGAACGTCAGAAGATGGGCGGCCCTTTGGTGACCACTCGATCCGACAGCAGAGGAACAATCTGCCCGAACACGATGTCCTTCACGTGAGGTGTGGAGAAATGGTGATCGAAGTCAGCTGCTTCCTGGTACCTCTCGACGATGAAAAAGACATTTTCATCGTCGGCCGATCGATGCGGTTCGTACGAAATGCAACCGGGCTCCTTCAGAGTCTCTTCCCGTACCTGCCGCAGCAGGTCCAGGAGCCGGTCAGCGTGTCCATCGGTGACGGTGTATCGAGCGACAACCGTGAAGGTCACGTTTGCTCCCTTTCCGGAGACGACGCGCGGTCGGTCGATCAGTGCCTGAGCCCGGCATCACGCATCAGGGGCATGACCTTCTCGTTGAAGTACTCGAGTTCCTCGGCGTAGTCCAGGAATCCGATCAAGGCGCCGTCCATTCCGGCATCAGAAAGCTGCTGGAACTGCTCGACGACCTGTTCGGGCGTGCCGACCAGGTTGATGCCGCCCCAGCCGGCGATGAACCGCTCCTGCATCTTCTCGATCTGCGCGTTCGACGACTGGCTCTCGATCCCGAGGACACTCATGATGTTGCGCGCACCCGGCCAGTCACCCTGGTCGATGATTTCCTGGTGCACCGCCTTGGCTTCGGCTTCGGTGTCGCGGCACACGACCAGCGCCATGGTCATGACCTGGATGTCGCGCTGGTACCTGTTCTTCGCCCGGGCCTTGATCGTGTCGGAGTACTCCTTCATGCTCTCGCGGGTGTCGAGAGCGGTGAAGTTGACGTCGACGTGCTTGGCGTTGAACTCCAGTGCGGCGCGTGACGTGCCGGCGTTGAGCAGTAGGGGCCGGGGCTTCGACAGTGGCTTCGGGTATGCCTCGACGCCCTTGGACTGGAAGTACTTGCCGTCGAAGTCGAATGAGCCGTCCTTGGTCCACAGCTCCTCTGCGAACTCGACCCACTCGCTACCGAACGCGTACCTGTCGTCGTGTTCCAGCTGCTTCTTGCCGAACATCTCCATTTCCGGCGTGAACCAGCCCATGACCAAGTTGATGCCGTAACGGCCGTTGGAGATGTGGTCAATGGTGGTGGCCATCTTGGCGGCCGCGATGGGATGCACCGTCGGCAGGTGACAGGTGGTGAAGACGTGGATGTTCTCCGTGGCCTCCGCAAGGCCCGCCGCCCACGTAAAGGTTTCGTAGCACACGCCGTTGAAGTTTGTCTCACCACCGAAGCCTCGCCACCGCGCGATGGGAACGATCGCTTCGAAGCCGCTCCTGTCGGCGAGCTGCGCGATTCGCTTCTGCTGCTCCCAGGTGACGCGGAAGGACGTGGGGGCGTGGCTGTTGACGATGCCGCCGCTGCAATTGAAGGCAAAAACCCCGAGCTTGAACTTCTGGTCGTTCATCATGGGCGTGGTGGCGACATCAACTTCTCCGACGCCGAAGGTGTCCTGCTGATGCACGGGCATGGTCACGGAATTACTCCGGTCACGTCGAGATGAGTACCAGCCGAAACGGCTGGGCTACCTGGCTGTCACACGGTAGCCATCTGTGGCCGCTATCACTATCCGAAAAATAACGCCGATGTCCGTCTGCCAGAGAACTCGACCCAGCGATACAGGAACATCTGGTTCAGTCGTAAAGCCTTCGTCAGAGAACGCGGTGCGGGAACAGCGTCGGCGACGGGTGAATCGTGGCCCTTCCAAGATTTCCGTGAAGCCGGTCATGCTTCCGTGCGCCGGTGACGCTCCGTTACGAACGGCGGGATGCTCGGCCAGTGTGAGGAGTTGCTGAAGACGGTGCTTCCGCACCTTGGCGGGGTGCTGGTGGAGCAAGTGGTGGCAGAGGGCTGTCTGGAATGCGAGGTTTCTGG
Organism: Streptomyces sp. NPDC047042; assembly: GCF_040644035.1. NCBI lineage: Bacteria > Bacillati > Actinomycetota > Actinomycetes > Kitasatosporales > Streptomycetaceae > Streptomyces > Streptomyces sp. NPDC047042. The sequence continues at coordinate 129,362 of NZ_JBEYVP010000012.1, forward strand.
CGAGGCGTCGGCTCAGCGGCTACGAGCGCCGGCTCGCCGACGACGCAGTCGGAGGCCGACGAGTGTCGTCACGTGGACCATCCGGCACCTGTTCTGCGACAACCCGGGCTGCGCGAGAGTGACGTTCGCCGGCGTCGGTGAACGCCTGGCGGCCCGGCTGCCGGCTCCGGTCAGCGACACCACGCGCTGAGCCTGGGGAGGATCATCTGTCGCGACCGCGGCGGCGCCTCGCGGACGGCGCTCGCACCGGTGCCCCCAACGCCGTCCAGGTCGCCGATTTGTGGCACGTCTGGCACGGCCTCGCCGAGGCTGTGAAGTCCCTGGTCAGCAAGCACAGTTCCTGCCTTCGCGAACCGGCACCTGCCCCGGACTCGCCCCCTGAAGTCCTGCACCCGCCGCTCTCCCACGCGGGCCCTGCGGTCAGCAGCGCCACGCTGGTCACCGCGAGCAGCGCGGTGACCAGTGGTCGGCATGGAGGCGGTCCCCGAGGGGGACGAGCAGGAAGATCCCGACGGCGTAGCCGGGCTGGGTCAGCGTTTGTGAGGGTGGTTGCCGTGCTGTCGGAGACGTTAAGACTCCGGCCGATCAGGGGGGGGTGACGGCTTGCGGGAAGTAGGCGTTGGCCACGGTGACACCGCAGGCCAGCGCCATGACGAGGGGGGCCTGCGGCCGAGGGGCGGCGCCGCGAGGCCTCAGCTCGTCGTCCGGGGCGTCCCGGCGCGGACCTCCCGCGGTGCCGGGGGAGGAGAGCATCCTGCGGCGCGGGCTCGAAGCCTTCGCGGAACTGGGGTACGACCACGCATCGGCGAGAGAGTTGGCCCGCCGCTTGGGTGTCAGCCACAACTTCATCAACGACCGGTACGGGTCCAAGGCCGCGTTCTGGCGGGCGGTGGTGGAATTCGCCCTCGGGGCACAGCTGGCCGGTATGCCGCAGGTGGACCCTTCGCTGGACGATGCCGAGCAGTTGCGGCAGATCATCAGCAACTTCTACCGAACGGCGGCGGACGCGCCCCTCGTCGGACGGCTGTTCGTCGACGAGCTCAACCGGGACACGGAGCGGCTGGACTACCTGTACACGCACTACATCGGCCCGGTCCTGCAGACCATCACGGCCTGTGTCGATCGGCTCGTCGCCTCCGGCCGCATGGCGCCCATCCCGGTGGACGTGTTCTTCTTCGCCGTCATCCCGCCTGTCTCGGGCATGGTGGACGTGCCCCTGGCTCGCCGCCTGGGCCGACCCGCGCTGTCCTCGCCGCAGCAGCTGACCGCCACGGCGGACGCACTGGCGACGCTCGTGGTCAACGGCATGCTCGCGACGGGAGCGGATGGTCGCCGCTGAGACCGACGCCGCGGCGTGAGTCCGCTCAGGGGACGTTCGTTCCGTGCCGGCCGCGACCGGTCGGCACCACCCTGCAGGGACATGCGGCGACCGGTAGCCCAACAAGCGCCGGGAGAACAGGTCAATGACCGTGGCGAGGTAGAGCTTGCCCTCCTCGGTGACGATCTCCGTCATGTCGCCCGCCCGGACGAGGTCGGGTTCCCCGGCCGTGAAGTCCTGCTTGACGAAGTCGGGGGCAGCGGGCCGCTTGCCCGGCCTGGTCAGCCCGCTTCGGCGTCTTACCACCCGGGCGACGAGGCCGAGTTCGGCCATCAGCTTCGCGACGGTGTTCACCGAGCTGCGCCAGCCCTGCGGACCAGCAGAATGAAGATCTTCGGTGATCGGCGTGCGCTTGGACCAGCTCGACGACGTCGTGACCGCGACGATGACAAAGGCCCGCACAGCACTGGCCGCCGCGCCACAGCCCGTGACGGCGCGGGATGTCCGGGCCTTGCTGGACAGGCGTACTGAGGGGCGGGGAGGTCACTCTCCCGGGTTCTGCCCCGCCGGAGACTGGTGTGAGTGCGGATGGGGGTGCGGGTGCGCGTGGTGGCGCGGCTTGATCGCGCCCGACGCCAGTTCGTGCGCCGTCAACGGGGCGGCGTGGTAAGGGCCTTCGTGGGCAACGACGGGTGAGCGTTTCTCGGCAAGTTCCGGGTGGCGCTCCTCCAGTGCCGCGCGTGCGTCGAGGGTGCGGCGCCAGTGCGCAATGTACTCGGTGTTGCCCTGGTGGGTCCCGTCCCAGGACTTGGGCGCGGCGTCGGCGGTTGCGGGCAGCCGAGCCTGGCCGAGCAGGGCAGCGCCCGCGGACGGCAGGCGCCGGGTCGGCCGGCCGCAGTCGGCGCATGGGGGCGGGGGCGCGTCGGGGCCGCTGACCATCGCCTCGAAGCGGGTGCCGCACGCGCAGGCGTAGTCGTAGATTCGCATGGTGACCGTCCTTGGGCCGGGGGCCGGCGATGCCCGCCCCCGGCGGTGTGTCATCAGGAGTAGAAGGCGGGGGTGACCTTGAGCTGGGTGATCTGCTCCTCGTCGTGCCCGAACACCACGGTGGCGTTGGTCCGCTCGGCGATGCTGCGGATCTTCTCCACCGAGGCGAACCACTTTCGGCTGTCGTACACGACTCCGGCGCCGACCGACGGGGGGCCGTAGCTCTCGGAGCGGTAGACGGCGTCCGACGTGAAGATCATGGTGCCGCTGTCGGGGAGGTCGACCTGCAGGGACATGGTGCCCCAGGTGTGGCCGGGGGTCTGCAGCAGGGTGACCCCGGGCAGGATCTCGGTGTCGCCCTCGACCGTCTCGAAGTGCAGTCCCGCGTAGTCGTTCTTCACGTGGGCGCCGAGGTTGTACCCCTCGAAGCCGAAGGCGCCTTCGTACTCGTCCTTGCTGCAGATGACCCTCGTGCGTGGAGCGTCGTTCCACAGGTCGGCCTGGCCGGCATGGTCGAAGTGCAGGTGGGACAGGACGAGATGATCGATGTCGTGGGGCTCGTAGCCGAGTTGCTCCAGCCGCGAGTCCAGCCACTGGTCCTCGGTGACCTCATCGACGGGGAAGTACTCCTGCAGGCCTGTCGGGGCCCAGCGGGTCTCCCAGTCGCGGGGCACACCGGCGTCCCAGAGCAGCTTGCCCTCGGGGTGGTCGATGAACACACAGTGCGTGGGCACGCCGACCCACTGCGCGGGCCTGTTCTTCTCCGCGCGCGACGCCATCACCCTGGAAGGGTCCAGGAGCAGCCAGGTGAGGTCGGCGTGCATGGTGCCGGTCGGCAGGATCTGCAGCTTGATGTTGTCCGGCATGGTTCACGTCCTCAAAGTCCGTGTCGGGGACGGGGGTGGAGTGCTGCTGGAGGTTCGCGCTGTGCGGGTGGCCGCGCCGGTCACGGGCGTTCTCCCGTTCCCTCGTAGACCCGTACGGTGCGGGCTGCGAGCCGCGGAATGATCTCGGTCTTGCCAATGGTCTCGAAGTGATCGGTCTTCAGGTGGGCGTCGAAGCCGGCGGCGTCCACGTACCGCTCCAGGACGACGACGTGGGCCGGATCTTCCGCGTCGCGGAAGAACTCGTAGCTGATGTTGGCCGGTTCGGTCCGGCTTGCCGCGGCGAGGCGTGCGAGGTGGCCGAGCACCACTTCCTCGGTGCCTTCCCGCAGCCGGTAGTCGGCGATGACCTGGAATCGTGCGACCTGTTGGGCGTCGTTGCCCATCATGGCGTTCTCCCCTTGCAGTCTTCTGTGCTTGTTGTCCGTGCGATCAGGGCGCCTGCCGAGCCCGGACGGTTCGACGGGCACGGTCGAGGTCAGCGGCCCCAGATGGAGGTACCGCCGTCGACGGTGAGCACGCTGCCCACCACGAACCCGGACTCTTCGGACGCCAACCAGACGATGGCGTCCGCGATCTCCTCGGGCTCCGCCATCCGGCCGACAGGAGCACGGCCGTCGAGCGAGGCCCGCAGGCTCTCCGGGTCCGGCGACTCGGCGAGCATCCTGGCGAAGTAAGGCGAGTTGACGGTGCCGGGCGCCACGGCGTTCACCCGAATGCCCTGGCCGATGTGGTCCACCGCCATGGCCCGGGTCAGGGACGCGATGGCCCCCTTCGACGCCACGTAGGCCGCGCGGTCGGCGATGCCCTGGGCCGCCGTGTACGAGGCGACGTTGACGATGCGGCCGCCGGTCTTGGCGAGCTCAGGGATGGCGTACTTCGAGCAGAGGAAGACACCCTTGGCGTTGACCGCCATCACACGGTCCCAGTCGGCTTCCTCGATGGTCTCGACGGTGCCCCGGAACCCGAAGCCGGCATTGTTGACCAGGACGTCGATCCTGCCGAAAGACTGCACCACGGTGCTGATCAGCGCCGCGACCCGGGCACTGTCGCTGACGTCCACAGACACCGCCTTGCCGGGCGTCTTCAGCTCGGCGACGGTGCGGGCGGCCGCGCCCTCGTCGACGTCGGCTGCGACGACCGTCCAGCCGCGCTCGGCGAACCGCAGCGCGGTCGCGCGACCGATGCCGCTGCCCGCACCGGTGACGATGACGACCTGCCCTTGTCCACTCATGCCGGCTCCTGCTCGTTCGCGAGATCGATGATCTGGCGCAGGACCGATCCCGCGTGGAGGTCGTCCATCGCCTTGTTGATGTCAGCGAGGGCTATGTGGCCCGTGATCAGCTTGTCCAGTGGCAACCGGCCTTCGAGGTACAGGGCGGCATAGCGCCTGATGTCCTCGGCGGGGTCGCCGGAACCGAGGTACGAGCCGATCAGTGAGCGCGCCTCGGTGACGAGGGAGAGCGGCGAGATGGTCAGCTGCGTCGAGGGGTGCGGCAGGCCGACCGTGACGGTCCGACCGCCCGGACGCGTCAGAGCGATCGCCGTCTCCAGCGCACGTAGGTTGCCGGTGCACTCGACGACGAGGTCGTAGCGCGCGTCGGCGGCGACCGCGTCCTGCGGGGTGAGCGAGCGCGTCGCACCGAAGCCCCCGGCCCGGGTGAGCTTTCCGGGCAGGACATCGACCGCGAGGACCGCTGACGGCTCGGCGCTGGCGGCGATCATCATGGCGGCGAATCCGACACCGCCCAGACCGACCACCGCGACCGACTCCCCGGGCTTCAGTCCTCCGGCGTTGAGCACGGCGCCGCCGCCGGTCAGCACCGCGCATCCGAGCACGGCGGCGACGTCGGCCGGCACCTCGGGCGGAACGACCACGAGCGAGGCGATGTCGACGATGGCGCGGGTCGCGAACGACGACACGCCGCCGTGATGGTCGATGTGCCCGCCGCGCCGGCGCAGCCGTCGCCCGCCGCCCAGCATTTCACCGCGCGCGTTGGCGGCGCTCCCGCGCGAGCACAGGGCCCATCCGGGGCTGGTGCACGCCTCGCAGGTGCCGCAGATCGGGAGGAAGGTCATGACGACGCGGTCACCAACCGCGACACCGTCGGTGTCGGGCCCGCAGCGCACGACGGTGCCGCTGCCCTCGTGGCCGAGCAGCATCGGCACGACGACCTCACGGTTGCCGTTGACGCGGGAGAGGTCCGAGTGGCAGACGCCCGCCGCCTCCATGCGGACCTCGACCTCGCCCGGTCCGGGGTCGTCGAGTTCGAGCACGTCCACCGTGATCGGGGTCGACTTCGACCACGGCTCGGCGTCACCCACCCGTTCGAGGACTGCGCCTCTGATCCGTGTCATTGGGGACCATCTCCCTTCACCTTCGTGCTGTACATGTCGGTTTCGCGGACAGATGTGCCGAGGGCTTCACCGGGCGCATCCGCTGCCTCTCCGTGATGCGTCCTTCTGCGGCGTCAAGGCCGGACGACGGCTCTTGGGTCACGGGGGTCAGGGGCAGGCGCCGCTTCAAACAGAGTCGGCGGGCCAGCCGGAGGCTCTGGATCAGTTTCCGAAAACCCGACAGCCATATGACCGTAATACCGTAATCGGCAATGTCAAGGGACCGGGACGGATCCCGTCAGGATCGACATCGAGCGAGGCCGGCGTGGGACTGCGCGGCCGCCCACCTGGGCATCCTGATGGCCGTTGACTGACACCCTCACGCCCTGTGGGCAAGGGGGGTCAGCGACCCCAAATGGACGTGCCGCCGTCGACGGTGAGCACGGTGCCGACGGCGAAGCGCGACTCGGAGCCGGCCAGCCAGGCGATGGCATCGGCGATCTCCTCCGGCTCGGCCATGCGGCCGATCGGCGCGCGACCGTCGAGTGAGGCTCGCAGCTTCTCCGGGTTGTCGGACTCGGCGAGCATCCTGGAGAAGTACGGGGAGTTCACGGTCCCCGGTGCGACCGCGTTGACGCGGACGCCCTGGCCGATGTGGTCGACGGCCATGGCCCTGGTCAGTGCCGCGATCGCGCCCTTGGAGGCGACATAGGCGGCACGGTCGGGGATGCCGACCTGGGCGGTGTAGGAGGTGACGTTCACGATGGCGCCGGAGGTCTTGACCAGTTCAGGAAGTGCGAACTTTGAGCAGAGGAAGACGCTCTTGGTATTGACGGCCATCAGTCGATCCCAGTCGGCTTCGGAGATCGTCTCCACCGTGCCGCGGAAGCCGTACCCGGCGTTGTTGACCAGGATGTCGAGCCGCCCGAACGCCTCGACCGTCGCGGCGACCATCTTCTGCACGTCAGCGGAACTGCTGACGTCGGTGCAGGTTGCCACTGCCCGCTTTCCGGCCAGGCCCGCCGTTTCCTCTGCTGCCGCCAGGTTCTTGTCCGCGGCAGTCAGCGAGGCGCCGAGTGCGGCCAGCCTCAGTGCCGTCGCCCGGCCGATGCCGCTGCCGGCGCCGGTGACGATCGCGGTCTTCCCGTGGAAATCCATGGATGCTCCTCAGTCAAAGGTGTTGATGTGGCCCAGGGCGCGGCCTTCGTGGAGTCCGTCCATGGCCCCCGCTGCTTGTGTCGTACCGCCGAATGTCCTCGGCAGGGGAGCCCACGGAGAGCCGATCGCGCATGGGTGACCAAGGCCAGTGGGGCTGCCACACCGCATGTGTTGATCATGTTCCTGCTGCGGTCGCCGGGTTCTCGGGTGGCGCCGTAGCAGTGTCAGCTTCGCTGATCTCGTCGAGGGCCGGCAGGAGGTATTCGCGAAACAGCGCATAGTTCTCCGCCATCGGGAAATGCCCGATCCCTGCCATCCGCCCGCCACGGGCGCCGCTGATCCTGCTGATGGCTTCCTGGGTTTCGTCGGCCGTGCAGGCATGGTCGTACTCACCGGTGAACAGATAGACGGGGCACCGCTTCGTGTCGAACTCCCCTGTCTTCTCCGTCAGGTCCAGGTCCTCGGAGTAGAAGTAGGTGTCGCCCCGGTAGATGCCCGGGCCGCCCTGGCTGTAGATCCACCACACCTCACGGCGCCATTCCTCCGGACTCGACGGGGCCATCAGGCTGTAGGTCCAACTCGGCACGGACTGCTGGGCGTTGACGTCCGGGCGCAGCGACCAGTCCTGGAACCGACCGTGCACCTTGAGTGCACCGGAGAGGCCGATGACGGCACGCCAGCGGTCCGGGGTGCGCCGGGCGAGTTCCAGCACGATCGATCCGGCCATCGAGCACCCAAGGACGATTGGGGAGCGCAGTTCGAGCGCGTCGGCGAAAGCATGGATGATCTGCAGGTAGGAGTCCGTCGTCAGCAAGTACTCCTCGCGCCACCAGCCGTCGGGAGGCAGGGAGCGGCCGTGCCACGGAAGGTCGAAGGCGATCACGCGATAGCGTGAGGTCAGCTCTCGGTCATTGATCATCTGCCGGAACTGCCGCGAGTCGGCGCCGGCCGTGTGCAGGCACAGCAGCACCGGGCCTGAACCCGCTTCTTCGAAGTAGATGCGGTAGCGCACACCGCCTGCAGTGAGATGGACGTAACGTCCGACCGTCTCTTCCAGGACGACCGGTTCACTGGATTTCGACATTCTTCCCCAATTCCACCAGGCGCGTAATGACCCGCAAATTACGAATGAGTGTGAGCCGACCTTTGCGTAGTTCGATTCCCTGAGAATGCTTGAGCAGGGCCAGGAGATCGTGCCGGAGCGGCTGGGGTGGGCCGTGGAACAGCTCGGTCCACGTGCGGAGATCCGCGCACAGGGTTACGGTTTCTCCGTCAGATTCTTCACTGTCGCCGAGGGCCAGTGTTCCCGCTCGATAGGTCAGCTTGATTTCTCGACCGTCACTCACGACAAGCTCGATCAGGAAATTGCTGAACCTACCCGTGTGGCACAACTCGGGGTCTGCCCAAGCGTGTTCGATCCATCGCCCGATCCATGATTCATCGGGAAAACTCCCGGTGCCCGATGCGGTCACTATTCCTCCTTGGATCCGATAACGGCGGCGTGTTCCCCCAGATCGCCCCGTTGAGGGCGGAATCGCTGGAGTGTCGAGGCGTCGTGGCCCGTCACCAGGTGGCGCACTCCGGACGCCTGCAGGTCACGGACGGTCTGGAGTCCGCTGTACGTGTCGAGAAGGCTGGTCAGCGAGACGAAGGGCATGTCTCGCTCCACCTCCTCGTAGAAGTGCACCGCGTCGGACGCGAGCAGTGTCGATCCCTCTGAGGTCTCCACCAGTACAGCCAACTGACCTGGGGTGTGCCCGCTGATTTCCAAGAGGATGATCCCGGGCGCGGGCGAGTATCCGTTCTCCACGAAGATCATGCGGCCCGTTTTCTCGGCAGCAACGAGTTGATCGATCTCCGCGGCTTCGGTGAATTGCCGGAGAAGGGTCTTGTCGGAGATCTCGGAGGTCCAGAAGTCGTATTCGCGCCGGGATATGAAGACGGTGCTGTTCGACAGGGAGCCGAGATTGCCGATGTGATCGTAGTGTGCATGGGTGACGATGACGTCGTTCTGGGCCTCCGGGTCAATACCCAGGGACCGCATCGCTGTCACGGGGTCCACACACGTCGTGCGTTGCCTCTTTCGGCCCGCCTCGCTACTGAAGCCGGTGTCCACGATGAATGTCCGGTTGGAGCCACGGACCACCCAGAAAAAGTAATCGACAGTCATAGGCCCGTCGGAGAGGCCGTAGAACTGGTAATTGAGGAAGACATCGCTGCGCAGGGTTTCTCTGGTGCCATAGCGAACAATGGTCACCTCGTAGAGGTCTTCGGGAACAGCCTGTTTGTTGCTCATCTTTTCTCCGTGAGGTCGCGTCAACCCAGAGTGCTGGGCCGCCGCAGCGGCCGCCTGCCGGGGACTCCTCGAGAGGCGTAGAACGCCGGTGGCGCTTCGGACGCACAGTGAACCGAGCAGAGCCACCGGAGGAGTCGAGCGAGGGAGAACAGCCGGCCCGCGGTCGTCGCGAAGAACGTGACGAACGCGAAGTCGGACTACCCCGTCAAACTGCCGACACCGACCGCGACGGTGGTCCTGGCCCCATGTCCGGCAAGCGGCAGCCAAGGACCTGTCGGCACTGTTGTGTCCGCTGTGGCCACGGGAATGTCGATGCCTTTCGGATGGAGCCAGCCGGCTACGGACGGCCTCATCGGGGCGGGGTGACTGCGTCCATCCTCTCACCAGCCTTGGATGAGATGACGATATTACGGTATGACGCTATGAGCAAGGATTACTTCTGCTGCCCTGGGGGGTGTACAACCGGCGGTGGCCTCAGGGAGGTGGCGCGCGCAGGGCGCCCGGCTCCTGCCCGTCGGGCGTTGCTGGGCCGACGAGACGTGTGATGCGCAGAATGCGCTGTAGATGGTCAGGGCGTGGCGAGGCCGGCCTTTGTGATCAGGCCTCGGCGGCCCGCCTGGCTTCGCGTGCGGAGCGCATGGCGGTGGCGGCCGCTCCCACGTGCTCCAGGCAACGGATCCGGGCCAGTTCGGGGTCTCGGCGCACGACGGTGGCTTCTACGATGCCCTCCAGTTCCCGCAGTGTGTGGGGGAGGCGGCCCTCGGCCTGCAGCGACAGCGAGCGCAGCATGCGGATCTGGGTGTGGATGTTGCGCAGGGCCGTACCGATGACGCCGTTGCCCGACCCTTCGATCAGGGCGTCGTAGAAGCTGTCCTTCACCTCCAGCAACCTGGCAAGCGAGCCGTCGGCGAGCGCCGTACGCACCTGATCCAAAGCACGTAGGAGCTGTTCCCGCTGGGCGGGCGTGGCTCGCTCGGCGAACAGCTGGCCGGCCAGGCCCTCAAGTGCCCCGCGCACCTCGTACAGCGAGTCTGCCTCCTGGTCGGAGAGCACCCGCACTACAGGACCCCGGTTCGCCACGATGTCGACCAAACCCTCGGCCTCGAGATGCCGAAGGGCCTCACGGATCACCGTCCGGCTCACGCCGTAGCGCGCACACAGGACTTTCTCCACCAGCCGCTCACCTGGTTGGAACTGCTCCCCGGAGATCGCGTCGCGAAGCCGTTCGATCACCTGCTGACGCAAAGGGGCAGCCATCCTGGGAACGGCATCGACGGTCGAATCTGCAGCCTCAGTCGTCATGTTCCTGATAATACGGTAACACCCGATGTACTAGTCGAGGAGGGCGAGGGCATGGCGGCATTCCGGGTGGCCGCGGGGGTCCCAGTTGCTGACGGAGCCGCGCCTTGGTCCCGGAGCGATGAGGGGGGGACCAAGACACGGAAGACGAGGTCAGTTGGAGCCGGAACCGCCCTCGTGCACCGTGACGGTGGGCTCCAGACCATCGGCCCCCACTACCTCGCGCCATGCGTCGAAGCCTGTCTGGAAGGCGACGATGCCGGCCTCCGGCAGGGCGATCTCGATGGCTTCGAGGATCTCCCCCGGACTCAGCCCGAGGTCCAGGGCGACGCGGATGTGGGTCTGGATGTGACCCTTCGAGGCCCGCATCACGGTGAGGCTGACGATGAAGATGAGTTCCTTGGTCGCACGGTCCAGCTTCCGCTGCTTGAGATAGGCGCTGGACACCAGGTTGTTGGCCGCGGTCAGGACGTCGAAGTCCTGCTTGGCCATCACCTTGTGGTAGTCCAGCACGTAACCGCGCGCGCGAGCCATGTCGTCGATGTATGCCTGAGCCTCGGCCTCGGTGGCCATGCGGCTCTCCTTTCGTTGTACGGATGGATGTTGCCGATGTGGTGCGGGCGGCTCCTACGCTCAGCGCAGCTTGGCGCCGACCGTGCGTTCCACGCACGGGTAGGTGGGCGACGCGACGCAGGGACGCAGCCCTGGCCGCTTCGCCCGCGCCCGCAGGTTTGGGCGCTCAAATGGATTCGACACGGAGTGGTCCGCCCATGCGATGTTGCCCGCCGTGAGCACGCGGCATTGATGCTCGCTCCGAGACGGGAACCGGCCCGCAACGCGGGTCTGCCCATCCGCCATGTGCTGGGTCTCCTCGCGAAGCGGGCGGCAGGCTAACGGGCGACTCTTGGAGCGCCTGAGCTCGTGGCCTTGGCTGTGTACGTGGGGCGGCGACCCGTCATCCGGAGGGAATGGGTCGCCCCCGGCCGAAACAGTATTACGGTAATACGAGTCGGGCAAGTATGTGACTCACCGTTGCGCGAGCGGCAGATGCCGGGCGCCGGCTTGGTAGAGCCAGGCAGGGGGCGATCCGCCAGGCTTGGGCCCGACTCCCCCTGCGAAGCCGCTGTTTGCGTGCGCCCTTGCGAGCGAGGAGCCCCAGCTGAAGACGAGCGAGGCCCAGGTCATCGTGGATGTTCTCCCCGGTAGGACCGCAATCGATCAGAGGGTGTTGGGGTACGGAGTGTCGAGGATCTTTGCCCACCCTCTTGTCTGCGCATGTCGACGGTATTACTGTCTGCTCGCCGCAGTGCATCGGGCGGTGCGACGATCAGGCGCGGCAGATCGGCCGCGAAGGACATCGGCGTCGAGCTTCCGGCGAACCACCGGCATGCCGGCCCGGCGGGCCCATCCGACCTAGCCGCATTTCCCTCTATCTCCTTCCGGGACAACCAGATCGCACCGGATGAAAAATGTCTCACTATCACTGAGGGAACGGGCGCTCAGCGATAGCTGAATGGATCCGACGGCGAGGATCACGGTTATTTTCGCCAGGCCTCAAGACGGATACAGCGCGGGTTACGCATGCGGCAGATGCAAGCCCCTCCGATGAAGGAACTCACCTTGTTGAAACGAACCCAACTTGCCCTGCTTGCGGTCCTCGCCGCACTGGTCCTGGCAGTCGCCGGATGCGCCGGATCGAACGGAGCAGAATCCGGCACACAGAAGTCATCACAGCAGGGGCTGAAATCGCTGCCGAGCGACATAAGAGCGGCTTACACGGACTTTGACGGGCCGACCGGCTCATCGCCCTTCGCGAACTTCAAGCCGAAACAGAGCCCACCGTGGACCATCGGATACGCCAGCTCGTACGCCGGCAACACATGGCGATCCGGGTCGCTCAACCAGCTGCAGAAGGTCCTCGTCCCCGCCTACAAGAAGGCCGGGCTGGTGGACAAGCTGATCGTGACCCAGTCCAACCTGAATGACTCGACGCAAATCCAGCAGATACATCAGCTGGTCAACCAGGGCGCCGACATCATTCTGCTGTGCTGCTCGTCCGCCGCCATCAACCCTGCCGTCACCTACGCCCAGGCTCGCGGCGTTCCCGTCGTGACGTTCTCGGGATTCACGTCGGCCGAGGGATCGGTGAACGTGTACGGCAACTACGTCCAGGGCGGTGCCGCCATGGCCGACTTCGTGGCCAAGCAGATGGGTGGCAAGGGCAACATGCTCTATGTCAACGGCATTCCCGGAGCCGCGTCCAGTGACAGCGTCGACAGGGGCGTCAAGGCTGCCCTGAAAAAGTATCCGAACATCAAGCTGGTCGGAACCGTGGCCGGACAGTGGACCGATCAGATCGCGAAGACCGAGGTCCTGAAATTCCTCTCTACCCACCCGGAGCACATCGACGGCATCGTCACCCAGTCCGCTCAGGAGATCGGCGTGATGCAGGCCGTGCTCGAATCAGGGCGCAAGCTGCCCCCGATGACCATCGGCGGTGAGAAGGGCGCCGCCTGCTACTGGACGAAGCACCCGGAGTGGAAGACCCGGCTGTTCAACGTGTGGCCGCCCGGAAGCGAGGCGACCGGTGCCATGAGCATCATGGTCCGCATCCTCCAGGGGCAGGGTCCCAAGATCCAGTCGATCACCCGGAAGCTCACCGAGTACGGCATCGACGACATCCGCAAGATCACGCCGAGTGGCTGTGACGTGAACGACGCGACCTGGATCGAGCCCGCGGAATGGTTCTCGGAGAAGTATCTCGACACCTTCTTCCTGCGGCCCAAGGCACCGCTCGGCAAGGACGTGGCAGTCCCGGGCAGCGGGAGCACGGGATGACACGTACTACGCGCCGGAACCGGAGGGAGGACACCTTGACGGCTGAGGTCACTTCCGGTCCGCGGGACGCGAGCGTGACCGCACGGGACGACATCGCGGACGATGTGCTCTGCGTGCGTGACGTGCACAAAGCGTTCGGTGACACCAAGGCGCTGCAGGGCTGTTCGTTCACCGCCCGGCGCGGCGAGGTCCACGCGATCGTGGGGGAGAACGGCAGCGGCAAGAGCACGCTCGCCAAGATTATTTCGGGTGTCTTCCCCGCAGACTCGGGGACCGTCGAACTGCGGGGCGGCACGCCCGGCAGCCCCGCGCATGCGCGAAGCCTCGGTGTGGCCACCGTCTTCCAGGAGGTCCTCCTGGCGGAAGGCATGACCGTGTTCGACAACCTCTTCATCGGCGCGGAGGCACCCCGGACCCGGAAGGGGCCCAGGGCCGAGCAACTTGGCCGCGCCGCAGAGGTGTTCACCGGGCTGCTCGGTGAACCACTCGACCTGTACGGCCTCGTTGACGACCTTCCGTTGAGCAAGCGCCAGTGGGTCACCATCGCACGGGCTCTGCTCAGCGAGCCGCGTGTTCTCATCCTCGACGAATCCACGGCCGCCCTGGACCACTCCGGAGCAGAGCGGCTGTATGAGGCGGCGGTCCGCCTCAAGGCCGCAGGGATGTGCGTGCTCATCGTGACGCACCGGATCGAGGAACTGACGAGGTTCGCCGATCGGGCCACAGTCCTGCGCAACGGGGTGGATGTCGGCACGCTCGAGGGCGCGCAGATCACCGAGAACCGTCTCCTGGAGATGATGACTGGCGATGCCGCCAACTTCGGCGAGGGGGCGGCGACCGCCGCACATTCGCCGCCCGTGCTCCCTGGAGAGCGTGCCCCCGTGGTACGTGCGACCGGTGTACGCCTCCGCCATGGTGCGACGCCGTTCGAACTGGACGTGGCCGAAGGCGAGATAGTCGGCGTCATAGGCCTGGACGGCCAGGGACAGGCCGGGTTGATCCAGGCAGTGGCCGGCATCCGGCCCGCGGCCGAAGGCACGATCACTGTCGCCGACAGGCAGGGAAACGAGCTGCGGATCTCCAGGCAGAAGGACGCGGTGAACGCAGGCGTCGCCTACATCCCCGGTGACAGGAAGCTCGAAGGAACCTTCCCCAACCTATCGATCCTCGAGAACTTCGGTATGCCCCTGTTCCGCACCCAGCGGTCCGGAGGCGTGATTCGATTCGGAGCCGTGCAGAAGGCCTTCGAGGAGCAGCGGGCAGCGTTGTCGATCCGTCTGAACCGGCCCTCAGCGCCCATCGGCACCCTGAGTGGAGGCAACCAACAGAAAGTACTCATCGGCCGAGCACTCGCAGCCGATCCCGGGGTCATCCTGCTCAACGATCCCACCCGTGGGGTCGACATCTCCGCGAAGCACAGCCTCTACGACCTGCTGCGTCAGCTCTCCTCGCAGGGAAGCACCGTCCTGTTCCTCTCCTCGGAGATCGTGGAGTTCATCGGACTCTGCCATCGCGTCGCCGTGTTCCGCGACGACTCGCTGTTCACGATGTTGGAGGGCGAACAGATCACTGTGGACGGCGTACTCGCCGCCATGTTCGGCCAGGCAGACGGCAGTCCCGACGGGGACAGGGAGTTGCGATCATGACTGCGAAAAACAGTTCCCTCCTTCGTCGGCTCGCCGATCGCCATGGATATGCGGCTGTTCCCGTGAGCCTGCTGGTGTGTCTGCTGGCGCTCGCCGCGGTCCGCGGCCCCCACCTGTTCACCAGCGACGGAGCGGCGTATGCGATCGTCAGCGCCGCACCGCTCATCATGGCCACGATGGCCCTGACTCCTGTCGCCATGGCCGGCCGGGGAGGGGTGGACCTGGCGATCGGGCCGCTCGTGGGCTTCGTCAACGTGAGCCTGGTGTTCTGGCTGATCAAGTCCGGAGTGACCAGCCCCCTGCTCATCATCGCCTTCGCGATCGGGGTGTCGGTGCTCTTCGAGGTCGTCCAGGGCCTCCTCATCGCCGGTCTCAGACTGCAGCCGGTCATCGTGACGTTGAGCGGATTTCTGGTCCTGGCCGGTGTCAACCTGATGATCACCGACAAGCCCGACGGCATGGCGCCCGCCTGGCTGACCGCCTGGGGTGCCCCGACGTCGGTGTTCTCCCCTGTAACGGGTGTCCTCGTGGCAGGTTTCGTCGTGTGGACGCTGATCGCGCGGACCTCTTTCTTTCACAACCTGCGGGTTATGGGGTTCAACGAGCGCACCGCGTTCGCAAGCGGCGTACCACTCGTCCTCACGCGTGTCGGCGCGCACGCCATCGCCGGTGTCTACGCCGGTCTCGCCGGGGTGCTCTACACCTCGGTGATCGCCTCGGGCGATCCGGCGTTCGGTCAGCAGTACACGCTGATCGTCGTCACCGCGCTGCTGCTCGGCGGCATCAGCGTCGGCGGCGGACGCGGGGGCGCGCTGGGCGCGGTCGTCGGGGCGATCGATGTCTTCCTGATCAGTGATGCCCTGGCGACGTTCGACTTCGGGGCCGCTGCCAGCTTCGTGGTGCAACTGGTGTACGGCCTGATTCTGGTTCTCGCGTTGGCGGTCGGGACCGTCTTCACGAGGAGCGGTCTGCGAAGGCGACGTCGTCATGGCCGAGTGGAGGTGCACGCATGAGTGGGATGTCCGCGCGGAACGAAAACCCCGTTACCGGTGACGGCCACGTGCAGCCGCGCGCTACGCGTGCTGTTCTGCGCAAGTCGGTGCAGAACAGCAGCCTCATGGCCGGCGTTCTTGTGGTCGCCCTCGTCCTCACCGGCATGCTCGCCGTGGACGGCTTCGGGTCGGGCACGAACCTCAAAACCATGCTGGTGTTCGGCGCCTTCCTGGGCATCGTGTCCATAGGCCAGACGCTGTGTGCACTCCTCGGCGAGCTCGATCTCTCGATCCCGTTCGTCGTCGGCGCCGCCAACATCGTGATGCTCTGGCTCCTCGGCCAGGGGCTGTCCTCGTGGTCCAGCGTGCTGATCGTCGTCGCACTGGCGCTCATGGTGGGCACGGTCACAGGCCTGATCAGTTACTTCCAGCCCGGAAGATCCCTGATCCTGAGCCTGGGCATGGGCTTCGCCGTGCTGGGAGGCGCGCAGATCGTCGTCAGTGTCGGTGCCGACCAGGCGGGGACCGTGTACGGCCGCGTTCCCAGATGGCTCACCGACGCCGGGTCCGCCAACGGCAGTTTCCTCGGGACCGGCGTCGGACTCACGGTGTGGCTGTGGGCCGCGCTGTCCGTCGTGGTCATCCTCGTCCTGCGCCGCACCTGGCCGGGGCGCGGGCTGTATGCCATGGGAGGCAATCGGACGGCTGCCGAGAGAGCCCTGGTGCCGCAACTCGGCATCTGGCTGGGCACCTTCGCCCTCAGCGCCGCGATGGCATCGGTCGTCGGCATCCTGCTGCTCGGGTTCAGCGGAGGCGCCTTCGCGGATGTCGGCCGCCCGTACCTGTTCACGACGGTCGCCGCGGTCGTCGTCGGTGGCACGTCGCTGCTTGGTGGCCGCGGCGGATACGGGGCCACGGTGCTGGGCGTCGCGGTCATGACCCTGTTGGGGACTGTTCTCGTGGGACTGGGGCTGTCCGCAGCGGCGCAGCAGGCGGTGCTCGGACTACTCATCGTGCCCATGGTCGCCCTGTACGGGCGCCAACCGCATCCCCGCACCCAGATATAAGGCAGTGCACCGAAGTGGTTCCCGCCATGCGCACAGCATGGCGGGAACCACTTCCGTGCTGTCCGGCGACAACGCGGGCGTCCAGGCTCAGGCGGCGAGGGGGGCCTGCTGCTCGGAGAGGTCGGCCAGGTGCGCCCTGACCTGCCGTACGAAGGCCCGCAGGTTCGCGGAGCGGGCGTCACGGCGCCAGGTGAGCCAGGTCTCCGCACGTCCCAGGTCACCCTCGATGGGGTGGCAGGTCACCCGGTTGCTTCCGGGCAGGGACTCGTAGAGGCAACGCGGCATCATGCAGATGCCGGCTCCCGCGGCCACGCACGCGAGCATGCTGTAGTAGGACGAGATTTCCACCATCCTTCCGGGTTTGATGCCGCTCTCCTCCAGCCAGTCCTCGAATCGCTGGCGGTAGGAGCAGACGGTGCCGAAGAGGAAGACAGTCGGGTTCGACTGTCGGAAATCGTCATCGATCGTCTTCACCGACTCGGGGGTGAGGATGACCAGATTCTCGGTGAACGCGTGCATTCCCGTGAGAACCGGGGAGGCGGGCGGGCCGTCGGTGAAGACGGCGCTCACCTGACCCTTGAGTACATGATCGAACAGCATGCCGGAGGCTCCGGCTTCCAGTTCGAGGTCAACTTCCGGATAGCTCAGATGGAACTCGGCCAGCAGCGAAGGGATCCGCACAGCAGAGGTGCTTTCGAGAGCGCCGATGCGGAATCGGCCGTGCGGCCGCTCACCGTTGGCCAGGGACTTCGCCTCGTCGGCGATGTCGATCAAACGCCGAGCGTATTCGAGGAACGCCTCCCCTTCGGCGGAGAGGGTGACCTGTCGCTTGTCACGCAGAAGCAGGTCCATACCCAGCTCCTTTTCCAGGTGCCGGATACGGGTGGAAACGTTGGAAGGGGCTCGTAGCAACCTCTCGGCAGCGGCGGTGATCCCGCCATGCTCGGCCACAGCCACGAACATCTCCAGCTGGGCGAATTCCATCGTTCTCTCTCGCTGAAGTTTAGGTTCTGAAACTGCTCGTTCACAGCAGCGTGACACTCTCCTAACCTTTTATCAAGCGGTCACCGGCCCTGAGAAGCGTGGGGCTCACCAGCCGCCCCGGACGGAATCGGTACCGCGCCGTGAATGCGGCGCTCACCTTTGACAGGCCGGCATGAGGACGCACACCGCCCCTCCGCCGCCGGCCCCATCAGACGCCCGCTCACTCACTGCACTGCGCGGAGCTGTCCTCCCACTTTGTGCTCTTTTCCCCACCCGGCTCCGAGAGGACCAGATCGTGACTCTGCAAGCACCCGCGGCCGCGAGGTCGGTCAACCCCGCCACGGGAGAGGTGATCGACACCTACCCGTTCGTCGGTGGTGACGAACTGGACGCCGTCCTTCGCCGTGCCCGGCAAGGCTTCGCACAGTGGAGCCAGAGCAGTCCCGGGGTCCGGTGCGCCGCTCTGGCCCGCATGGCCCGGCTGCTGCTGCGGGATGTGGAGGAACTGGGCGCGCTGATCACCGCCGAAATGGGCAAGCCCATCACGCAGTCGCGTGCCGAAGTGGAGAAAGCGGCCTGGGTGGCGTCCTGGTACGCCGACAACGGCGCGAAAATGATCGCCGACGCTCCCACCTCGATCGGGCCCGCGGCTCATGTGGCCTACCGTCCACTGGGACCCGTGCTGGCTGTGGAGCCGTGGAACTTTCCTGTCTGGCAGGTGATGCGCGGGGCGATCCCGATCCTGCTGGGCGGCAACGCCTACGTCCTCAAGCCCGCCCCTAACGTGGTCGGCTGTGCTCTGGCCGTCGAACGGTTGTGGCGGGAGGCCGGAGTTCCGGAGGGGACGTTCAGCGTCCTCAATGCCGACAACGACGTGGTCTCCCAGGCCATCGCTCATCCGGCCGTTGCGGGTGTGACGGTCACGGGCAGTGTTCGTGCGGGCTCGGCCATCGCCGCCCAGGCCGGGCGGGCCATCAAGCGCAGTGTGCTGGAACTGGGGGGCTCGGACGCCTTCATCGTTCTCGGCGACGCGGACCTGGACGCGGCCGTGGAGGCGGCGATCCACGGCCGGTTCCAGAACAGTGGACAGATCTGCATCGCGGCCAAGCGCATCATCCTCGACCAGGCCATCGCGGACACGTTCACCGAGCGGTTCGTGGCCGAGGTGCGCAAGCTGACGGTGGGCGACCCCACCCAGGAATCGACCTACATCGGGCCCATCGCCCGCGACGACATCCGCCAGGAGATTCACCGCCAGGTCGAGCGCACCGTCGCCGAGGGCGCCCGGCTTCTGACGGGAGGGAGTCCGATCGAAGGACCGGGCAGCTTCTTCCAGCCGACCGTGCTCGCCGATGTCACACCGGCCATGACGTCCTTCCGTGAGGAGATCTTCGGCCCTGTCGCCTCTCTGGTGGTGGCCGAGGACCTCGAGGACGCCCTCGCGATGGCCAACGACTCCCAGTTCGGCCTGAGCGCCAGCCTGTGGACCGGCGATGCGGACCTCGCTTCCCGCGTGGCCCAGCGTCTGGAGGTGGGCGGGGTGTTCATCAACGGCATAGCGGTCTCCGACCCCCGTATCCCCATCGGTGGAGTGAAGAACAGCGGCTACGGCCGCGAACTGTCCCACTTCGGGGTCCACGAGTTCACCAACATCCAAGCCGTGTGGAACTGCACACCAGGTTTCGAAGGAGCAACACGTTGAACAAGGAACTGTTCGAGAAGGGCCTGGCCACCCGCCGTGAGGTACTCGGCGACGCCTACGTCCAACGCAGCCTCGACGGTGCCGATGACTTCTCGATGCCGATTCAGGAAGTGGTCACCCAGTACTGCTGGGGCGATGTGTGGGACCGCCCGGGTCTCGATCGATCTCAGCGCAGCCTCATCAACCTGGCCATGATCAGCGCCCTGAACCGCCCGCACGAGCTGAAAGTGCATGTGCGCGGCGCGGTCCGCAACGGGGTGACCAAGGAGCAGATCCAGGAGGTCTTCCTCCAGGTCGCGGTCTACTGCGGTGCCCCCGCCGCCCTCGAAAGCTTCCGGCTGGCACGGGAGGTCTTCGCCGAAATGGAGGCCGAGGCATGACGACCATCGGGTTCATCGGCCTGGGCAACATGGGTTTCCCCATGGCTCAGCGCCTCGTCCAGGCCGGACACAGTCTGATCGTCCACGACCGGAGCACCGAAGTCGTGGAGAAGTTCCTGGCCGCCCACCCCACTGCCGCCGCGGCCGGGACCGTCGCCTGGCAACGCGCGGACGTCATCATCACGATGCTGCCGACCTCCGCCATCGTCCAGACCGCTCTGCTCACCGAACAGGTCGTGGCGACGGCCTCACTGAACACCCTGTTCATCGACATGTCCTCGGCCGAACCCAGCCGCTCTCAGCAGTTGGCGGTCACCCTGGAGGAGAAGGGTATGCGCTATGTCGATGCCCCGGTCTCCGGGGGAGTGCGAGGAGCACTCAACGGCCGGCTGGCCATCATGGCCGGCGGAACCGCCGCCGACGTGCATGAGGCGAAGCCGCTGTTCGAGGTGATGGGCAAGTCCCTCATTCACGTCGGGGGACCCGGCTCCGGGCACGCGGCCAAGGCTCTGAACAATCTCGTCTCGGCCGCGTCGGTGGCCGTCACAGTCGAGGCGCTTCACATCGGGCAACGGTTCGGAATCGAACCACAGACCCTGACCGACGTGCTGAACGCCTCCTCCGGGCGCAGCAACACCTCGGAGAACAAGGTGGCCCAGTTCATGCTCTCGGGCAGCTTCGGTTCCGGATTCCCCGTCGGACTGATGACCAAGGACGTGGACATAGCCATCGCCCTGTCCGAGGAACTGGGCGTCGACGCGGAGCTCAGTCACCACTGCGCCGATGTGTGGCACAAGGCCGTCGACAACGGCTTCGCCGCCGAGGACCACACGAGGATGTACGAGCTCCTCGACCGCCCTGACAACACCCTCCGTACTACACAGGAAGGACGCGCCCATGCGTGACTTCGCTGCTGTGCTGAAGCAGGCCAACGAGGACTTCGAGTTCTCCCGGGAGATGCGCTACTACACCGGCAAGCTCCATGTGACCATCGGCGACCAGGCGTGGCTGGGCGTCTATGACGACGGCCGCCTCCTGTCGGTGGACCCGAGCGACATCGATCCCAAGGATGCGGCGATCGCCGTGTCCGGCACCCGCGAGCAGTGGGAGGAGATGACCGCCGAGCACCCGCGGCCGTTCTTCCAGTCGCTGCAGAGTTCGTCCATCAAGCATGGCGTGCAGCTGAGCAACACGGAGCAGCTCTACGCATATCTGCCGGCCCTGAACCGGCTGATGCAGATCTTCCGCCGGCTCAACGCACAGGGAGCGTGAACCATGGCCAGGCATGAACCGATCACCGGACGCTACGTCCACCTGACCGTGGAAGACGTCGAGTACCGCGTCTACTACGAGGAGGCCGGTCAGGGCATCCCTCTGATCGTGGGGCACACCGCCGGCTCGGACGGGCGTCAGTACCGGCACCTGCTCAATGATCCGGAGGTCACCGACCGCTATCGCGTCATCGCATTCGACCTGCCATATCACGGCAAGTCCCTGCCGCCGCACGGAGTCTCGTGGTGGACGCAGGAGTACCAGATGACCAAGGCGCGCATGATGGCGTTCCCCAACGCGCTGTCCGAGGCCCTGGAGCTGGACCGGCCGGTCTACATGGGCAGTTCCATGGGCGGGCATCTTGCCATCGACCTGGCTTCCAACTGTCCCGACAGCTACCGGGCGACCATCGCTGTGGAAGGGGCCTTGCGCTCAGCCGCCGAGTACGTGGACGTGGGTATGGCCGGGATCCGCCGGGAGTTCGACAACCCCAACGTGTCCCGCACCTCCACCGGGGCCGCGATGCTGCTGAACATCTCCCCGTACAGCCCCGAGGAGAACGTCCGGGAGCTCCAGTGGGAGTACCAGTGCGGCGGACCGGGCGTGTTCGCGGGCGACCTCTATTACTACTACTACGACCACAACGTCTCCCCCGAGGAGGCGCGGGCCATCGACACCGACAAGTGCATGCTGTACCTGCTCACCGGTGAGTACGACCCGAACACCTCGCCGGCCGACACCAAGGAACTGGCCGACCTCGTGCCCGGGTGCAAGTACTGGGAGATGCCCAAGCTCGGCCACTTCCCGGTGACCGAGAACTACGAGGAGTTCCGCAGGTACCTCCTGCCGATTCTGCTGGAGATCGAGGGTGGCTCCGAGGCACCCGCACCCAGTCGGACCGGCAGCCTGAGCCAGTAGGTCGCAGGCGGAGGCCGGCTGAGCAACCGGCCTCCGGTCCCCTTTCCCTTGCAGGCGCATGAGGCGCATCGCCCTCATGTCGCATGCGCACACACCCTCCGTTCGCGACTCTCGGTAATCGATCAACAGCGAACGGTAGCCATCCTGGAGGTGGGTCGATGACGATCCAGAGCGAGAACACCTGGCGGCCTCGGCCCGTCACCAATCGACAGATCACATACGCCACTGTGCTGGCCTTCCTGGCCTGGGCGTTCGCTGTCTACGACTTCATTCTCTTCGGCACCCTGCTGCCGGAGATAGGCAAGGACAAGGGCCTGGACTCAGCCGAGCAGGCCACCCTCGTCACCTGGATGTCCATCGGCGCGGTGGCACTCGGCCTGTTGGCCGGGCCGGTCGTCGACAGGTTCGGCCGCAAGGCCGGCGTGGCCGTCACCACCGCCGGAGCCGGCGTAGCCTCGGTTCTCACGGCTCTGGCAGGTGTCGTGCCGGCCTGGGGGCTGGTCGCCATCCGCTCGCTCAGCGGTCTGGGTCTGTCGGAACAGGGTGTCAACGGCGCCTATCTCAGCGAACTCTACGGGGCCTCGGACGATCCGCGGATCAAGAAGCGTCAGGGCTTCATCTACTCGCTGGTGCAGGGCGGTTGGCCGATCGGAGCGATCCTGGCCGCCGCACTGACGGCAGTGATGCTGCCGATCACCGGCTGGGTCGGGTGTTTTCTCTTCGCCGCTGTCCCGTCACTGGTCGTCGCGCTCCTCGCACGCAAGCTGCGTGAGTCCCCGCAGTTCGAGACCGTGCAGAAGCTGCGGCAACTTCAGTCCCGCGGCGCACGCCGAGAAGCCGAACAGCTCGCGGCCGCCCTGGGCGTCGACGAGTCCGAGACCCGTAGCACCTTGGCCGACATCTTCCGCGGCAGGGGCCTGCGAACCACGCTCTCCCTGGGGCTCGGACACATCCTCAACTACTTCCCCGTGCAGGTCTTCAGCGTCCTGGGCACCACCGTACTCATCAACGTGCACCATGTGTCGTTCACGAACTCGCTGGTCATCCTGCTGCTGTCCAACGTCATCGCCTACTTGGGCTATCTCACTCACGGATTCCTCGGGGACCGGTTCGGCAGGCGCAACGTCATTGCCGCCGGCTGGATCACCGGAGGTCTCGTCTTCACCGCGATGATCTACGGGCCCAGCAACTTCTGGACCGTCGTCGCGCTCTACAGCATCGGGACCTTCTTCCTGATCGGTCCCTACTCGTGCGTCCTGTTCTTCGTCGGCGAAAGCTACGAGACGCGTATCCGAGGCCGCGGCGCCGCCTTCGTCGCGGCGGTGGGTCCGATCGGGGCGATCCTCTCCTCTGCCCTGGCAGCCACTCTGCTGAGCAACCACGGCACCTGGGCCACCGCTGCGTTTCTCTTCGGCGCGGTCCCCTGCACGCTGTCAGGCCTGGCGGTCCTGTTCTCGCGGAAGCGGCAGAGCGTCGCCGCGCCGGTACATGTCGGCCGCCACGCTCGGAAGACTGAGCCGGCCATCTGACGTCGCGCCCCTGCCCGCCCCCTGCCTCGCCCTTGCGTTCGAGGGCCGCCCTCTGGGGGGCGGGTTCCCGCTCCTCCAGCAGGCTCACGCGACGCGACCCCGGCGGGGCGTTCCTGCCTCGCCGGGGTGGGGTGCACCTCCGCCCGAGCCGCTGAGATCAGTCGTCAGAGGGTTACTGGCTGAGCGATAGTTCGGCCCAGATGGTCTTGCCCCTGTGTGTATGGCGTGTGCCCCAGCGTTGTGCCATCTGGGCGACCATGAGCAGGCCGCGTCCGCCCTCGTCGAAGGCGCGGGCGTGTCTGAGATGGGGAGCGGTGCTGCTCCCGTCGGTGACTTCGATGACGAGTGCGCTGTCACGGATGAGCCGAAGCCGGATGGGAGGGGCGCCGTAGCGGATGGCATTGGTGACCAGTTCGCTGACTACGAGCTCGGTGGTGAACTCGAGATCGCTCAGTCGCCAGGCGGTGAGTTGCCGGCGCGCGTCAGCACGCGTGGGAGCCACGGCCACCGGGTCGCTCGGCAGGTCCCAGGTGGCGACGTGGTCGCCGTCGAAGGCCCGGGTGCGGGCAAGGAGCAGGGCGACATCGTCGTCGGGGGCCTTGGGGACGAGTGCATCCATGATGGCGTCGCACTTGGATTCCAGCGAGCGGTGCGAAGCTCCCAGGGCCTCGCGCAGCGTATCCAGGCCGACGGAGATGTCATGGGCTCGGGATTCGATGAGGCCGTCGGTGTACAGGGCGAGGAGACTGCCGGCCGGCAGGTCGAATTCGGCGCACTCGAAGGGCAGGCTGCCCAAGCCGAGGGGCGGCCCGGCCGGTATCTCGGGAAAATCGACCGTATCGTCCGGGAGCACGATGGCAGGCAGGGGGTGTCCGGCACGGGCGATGCTGCAGTGCAGCGAGACGGGGTCGTACACGGCGTACATGCAGGTCGCACCGACGTCACCGTCGATTCCCTGGCCGCTCACGCCGTCGGAATCGACGGACAGGCGGATCACCAGATCGTCGAGGCGGGTGAGCAGCTCATCCGGGCTGAGGTCCACATCGGCGAGTGTGCGTACAGCGGCCCGCAGGCGTCCCATCGTGGCGGAGGCCTGGAGCCCGTGCCCGACGACGTCACCGACGACGAGGGCGACCCGCGCGCCGGAGAGAGGAATGACGTCGAACCAGTCGCCGCCCACGCCCAGGGGGGAGTCTGCGGGCAGGTAGCGGGAGGCGAATTCCACAGCGGGTTGTTCTCGAAGCCGCTGGGGCAGCAGGTTGTGCTGGAGTGTCAGGGCGGTGGCGTGCTCGCGGGTATAGCGGAGGGCATTGTCTATGGACACCGCCGCTCTTGCGGCGAGCTCTTCCACAAGGACCGCGTCGTCCCTGTCGAAGGGATGCTCAGGGTGGAGGCGACGTAGCAGGGAGAGGACACCCAGCGTCGTACCACGAGAACGCAGCGGTACCGCCAGCGTCGAATGGAACCCGAACTCGTGCACACGGGCCCTGCGAACGCTGTCGTTCGCGAGCCACCGTTCCCATGCGGGGTCTCCAGCTCTCGCCAGAATCGCTTCTCCCGTGGCCAGACAGCGTGTGTAGGGCGAGTCCGCCGTCTGAGCGGTGGACTCGCCGACGGCGACTACCGCCTCCGGAGAGCCCGCAGTGGCCGAGCATTGCGCGACACGGCGCAGCGCGAGCGGCGAGTGGTCGTGCCTCAGAGCGGGATCCGTCCCTTGGAGCACCGAATCGAGGAGATCGACGGTGACGAAGTCCGCTAGTTGTGGCGTGATCGTCTCGGCGAGTTCTTGAGCGGTCTGCGACACGTCCAGGCTGGTGCCGATACGGGTGGCCGCATCGTTCAGCAGAGACCACCGCCGACGGCCCCAGTATTGTTCGCTGCTCTCGTAGGTTGTGACGATCGCACCGCACAGGCGCCCCGAAGCATCCCTGACGGGCCCTATCTCATGCGCCCAGGGGCGCTCGTGAATCACGCCCGGCACGCTGTAGTAGCCCTCGTAGTGCACCGGCTCCCCGGTCTCGATCACTTGACGCAGATGTCGCTGGAATGCCGCGTAGACCGGCGCCGAGAAGACATCGGAGACCGGACGACCCCGCAGCTCTTCCTCCGTGGCGGCGAACCGGCGGGCGGCGGCAGCATTGACCCGTGCGAAACGTAGTTCCGTGTCGTAGATCACCTGGACGACCGGGCACTGGGTGAAAGCCTGGTCTGCGAGAGACTGGCCGCCTTCCGACCTCGTCGGCTCACCGGGCCGGGCCATCGTCAGAACCCAGCGAAGCTCCCCTCTCCCCGACGGCATCGGCTGCGCCCGAAGTACCAGCTCCAGGGCCTGTCCGTCGTTACGCAGAAACGCGAGCCGACCACTCCAACTCGCCTGACGCGCAAGCACTCGCTGCAAGGTCGCGGCGTCGTCCCGGGACAGCAGGTCCTGCACCGGGTGCCCTTCGATCTCGGTACGAGAGAGGCCGAGCGGCTCACGGGTCTCCGGACCCCAGCCGATCACCACTCCTTCGGCGTCCGTCAGCGCCACAGCCGCGTATGACATATCAGCGGCTGCACCCCAAGGAGCCGTGCCGAAATCCTCCATCGCAAAGCCAGTCTCCCACCGATGCGGGCATTCAGCAGCGGTGAGAATTTCGATGTCAGAGGGGCGTCCTGTTCCTAGTGATGTGGCCGGCCCGCGGGATAACACCTGGTCGCCGCATATCCCTGCACGGCGGTGCCGACCGGTCGCGGCCGGCACGGATACGAACGCCCCCTGAGCGGTCTCACGCCGCGGCGTCGGTCTCAGCGGCGACCATCCGCTCCCGTCGCGAGCATGCCGTTGACCACGAGCGTCGCCAGTGCGTCCGCCGTGGCGGTCAGCTGCTGCGGCGAGGACGGCACGGGTCGGCCCAGGCGGCGAGCCAGGGGCACGTCCACCATGCCCGAGACAGGCGGGATGACGGCGAAGAAGAGCACGTCCAACGGGATCGGCGCCATGCGCCCGGAGGCGACGAGCCGGTCGATACAGTCCGTGATGGTCTGCAGGACCGGACCGATGTAGTGCGCGTACAGGTAGTCCAGCCGCTCCGTGTCCCGGTTGAGCTCGTCGACGAACAGCCGTCCGACGAGGGGCGCGTCCGCCGCCGTTCGGTAGAAGGTGCTGATGATCTGCCGCAACTGCTCGGCATCGTCCAGCGAGGGGTCCACCTGCGGCATACCGGCCAGCTGTGCCCCGAGGGAGAATTCCACCACCGCCCGCCAGAACGCGGCCTTGGACCCGTACCGGTCGTTGATGAAGTTGTGGCTGACGCCCAAGCGGCGGGCCAACTCTCTCGCCGATGCGTGGTCGTACCCCAGTTCCGCGAAGGCTTCGAGCCCGCGCCGCAGGATGCTCTCCTCCCCCGGCACCGCGGGAGTGTCCGCGCCGGGGCGCCCCGGCCGACGAGCCGATTCGGCGCTTGCTCCCATTTCCTGCCTCCATGCCTGACTATTCGTGCCCGCGCAGCGCGCACCCTGTGCTGCCGCGCGGCGGCCTGATGGACCAGGAACAGCTTACTTGACACATGTCAGATTGAAGATAATCTGACATGTGTCAGGCGACCTTCCCCCATGATCGTCGGTCCGCCTCGCCCTCTCGGAAGTGAGAGCCACATGACTGAGAACCAAGCACCCCGCGAAGCCCCCGAGCGAGTGATCGACCTGGAAGCCGCGCGACAGCGGCACACCTCACAGACCCAACACCTCGTCGTCCTGCTCACCGCCGGGGATCTGCTCGCCGACGCCGCCATCGCCGAACTGGACCTCCACGGCACGCCGGCGCGACAGGCCCTCGACATGGGCCTCAAGGAAGGGTTGGCGAGCCTCGGCGAACGCTCCTTCACAGCCATCACCGCGCTGCTGAAGGACCTGGAGGCCACTCCGTCCTGGGTCACCCCTTCGACGCTCCACCGCGGCGATGTCGTGAGCCAGTCCGTGCCACCCATATGGTCCGGGCTCTGCTCGATCACCAGCGCGCTGGCCCACACCTACGCCTCCCCGACCGTCGCGCGGCTCCTGGCCGGGCGCGGCACACCCACTGCCACGGCTTCGCGCAACCTCGTGGAGACTGCGGTGTGGGCCCGTCAGATCGTCCAACCGGGCGGGCTGCTGCGCGGAGGGCAGGGGTACGTGGCCGCCGCCGAGCTTCGACTGCGCCATGCCCGTATGCGTGCCAAGTCTCTCGCGGACTGGGACGCGGGCGCCCCCGGCCTGCCGATCGGTCAGTTCGACATGGCCCGTACCTGGCTCGGCTTCACCCTGATCTCCTACCGAGCCCTGGCCGCCGTCGGCATCGAGATCAGCCCCGAGGAAGAGCGCCACCTCTACCGGTACTGGTCGTACGTGGCCCACCTGCTGGGACTCGACGAACGCCTCCACCAGGACGTCGCCGACCACGCCGGAGCCCGCCGGTTGCAGGACCTGCTGGACTCCGTGACACCGTCGCCGGACGAGAACTCACGCACCCTGACGATCGCGATGGTCGAGATTCAGGCTCACGCCATGGCCCGCGCGCCGGGAATGGCCCTCTCCAAGGAACAACTCAGCACGCTGATGCACACAGTGCTGCGGCAGACCTTCGGAGAACCGGCGTCAAATCGTATGGGCCTTCCTGCCTCGGCCACGCCGGATCTCATGCCGCTGATCGGCACTCTCGACCGGCAGGCCCGGGGCTGGCAGACCTTCTCCCCCGCCTCGCCGCGAGAAGTCCACCTCCGGGCACTCAAGGACTCCGGTCCGGGCGTGGTCCCACGTGTCCCGCGCCGTGGCACACGTCGTCGACAGAACTCAGGAGCGGGTCTCCCGAGGTTCCCGGCTGCCTGATTCTCCCGCCTCCAGTTCGCGCGGAGCACCGGCCGTCTCACCGGCTGCCGTGCACCGCCCCGAACCACATGACGAGCTCCGACGACGCAGCCGTCCCGCACCGCGCCACCACTATTTGCACTCCTCGATTCGTCTGGAGCCCCGCCATGCCCAAAACCACCACCGACGCCCGTGAGGGCGCGGCCAACGTGTCCCCACTCCCTGCGGCCGAGTCACCGCCCCACCATCGCTGGTGGATCCTCGCCATCATCGGTGTGGCTCAGCTCATGGTCGTCCTGGACGCCACCATCGTGAACATCGCCCTGCCCTCCGCACAGAAGGACCTGGGTTTCTCCGACGGTGACCGGCAGTGGGTCGTCACCGCGTACGCCCTCGCCTTCGGCAGTCTGCTACTACTCGGCGGACGCATAGCGGACCTGTTCGGCCGCAAGATGACCTTCCTCATCGGCCTGGTCGGCTTCGCCGGCATGTCCGCCCTGGGCGGTGCCGCCACCAGCTTCGAGATGCTCGTCGTCGCCCGTGCCGGGCAGGGCCTGTTCGGCGCCCTGCTCGCCCCCGCCGCCCTGTCACTGCTGACCACGACCTTCACCGACCCAAAGGAACGTGCCACGGCCTTCGGTGTCTTCGGCGCCATCGCCGGCGCCGGCGGCGCCATCGGCCTGCTCCTCGGCGGTCTGCTCACCGAGTACTTCGACTGGCGCTGGACCCTCTACGTCAACCTCGCCTTCGCGGCCGTCGCCTTCATCGGCGGCATGATGCTGCTGCGCCGCACCGCACGCAGCAAGACCACCTCCCTCGACGTCCCGGGAGCCGTTCTCGTCGGCGCCGGCCTCTTCAGTCTGGTCTACGGCTTCTCCAACGCCGAGTCCCACGACTGGAGCTCCCCGCAGACCTGGGGTTTCCTCATCGCCGGAGCCGTACTGCTCGCCGTGTTCACGTGGTGGCAGACCCGGTCCTCCCACCCCCTACTCCCTCTGCGCATCCTGCTCGACCGCAACCGCGGCGCCTCCTTCGTCGCCGTCATGATCAGCGGTGCCGGTATGTTCGGCGTCTTCCTCTTCCTCACCTACTACC
Organism: Streptomyces sp. NPDC047042; assembly: GCF_040644035.1. Classification (NCBI taxonomy): domain Bacteria; kingdom Bacillati; phylum Actinomycetota; class Actinomycetes; order Kitasatosporales; family Streptomycetaceae; genus Streptomyces; species Streptomyces sp. NPDC047042. The sequence goes on from NZ_JBEYVP010000012.1 coordinate 158,888, forward strand.
TGCAGCAGAGCCTCGGTTACACGCCCGTCAAGACCGGCCTGGCCTTCCTGCCCATGGTCGCCGCGCTCATGGTTGCCTCCACCCTCGCCACCAGCGTGCTCGTCCCCCGCATCGGCCCCAAGCCGGTGGTCCCGCTCGGTATGGGCCTGGCCGCCGCCGGTATGGCCTGGCTCACCGCTCTCGGCCTCGACAGCAGCTACACCGCCGACGTCATGCCGCCGCTCATCGTCGCGGGCCTCGGCCTCGGCCTGGTGATCGCCCCGGCCATGAGCCTGGCCGTCGCCGGCGTGGACACGGAGGACGCCGGTGTCGCCTCCGCAACCGTCAACGCCATGCAGCAGGTCGGCGGTTCGATCGGTACGGCCCTGCTCAACACCCTGGCCACCAGCGCCGCCGCCGACTACATGATCGGTCGCGACCCCAAGGACCCGCTGGTCCAGGCGCACGCCAGCCTTGAGGCCTACTCCACCGCGTACTGGTGGTCGGCCGTCTTCTTCGCCGCCGGCCTGGTCGTCAGCGTCGTCCTCTACCGACGCGGAGTACCCGAGCAGGACCCCGATGCAGCACCCGTCGTCCACATGTGAGAACCGGCAAAGGACGGCCCGCGAGGAACTCCTCGCGGGCCGTTCCGCATAACTGGGAGACCGCCACCGAACCGCCTTTGACACCTGGAATGCCTGGATGAGCGGCATGGACGGCATGGACGGCAGACAGAAACGGCGATACCTGTCGCACGAATTCGACCCGAATGCGATCCCCAAGGGTTTATTTACTGGAAAACATGGGCTCTGAACTTCGGAAATACGAAGCGCCAGAAGAGTCGGGCTGTACCAGGGTTCTGCACGCAGACGGACTTCTGCTTGCTCGTGGCGACGCCAGCCACGTGGGACTCTGAAGCTGAATTATGGGTCAGTCATGTGCGTCGATTTGTCGGGCGCAATCGACAGGAGCTGGTTGGTTCTCGATCCATGCGAGTCCTCCGAGGTCCAGTTGGTGGCGGGCGCGAGTGACGGCGACGTAGGCGAGACGGGCGCCCGTCTCACTCACAGTCTCAGGGATCGGCCGGCCGTTGCCGTCCACCTGGTCGCTGTCCGGTGGCGGGGGAAAGTCGTCGGCGATTCTGATCCCGAGCCACTCCCGGCCTTTTGCCTTGTGAGCGGTGGATACCGTGACCTCGGCTTTGTCTTCGTCGGTCAGTGCGTCGACGGCGGCGATGACGGCTTCGGGCCCGTGGGTATCGACAAGCTCCACGAACGGCTGGAGATCTCGGCCGGCAGGATCGTATTCCGCGTATTCCTGCAACTCACCCCATGAGGCGAAGAGAACCAGTTCGGGGTGGGATGTGCGTCGGCCGTCCTTGAGGTCCTGCGCGGCGCGTGCCAGTGCGGTGAGCGTCTGTCCGCCTCGGGTGAGCGCCACCCGACGACCCTCCTCCAGCAGTGTCATGACCTCGGTCATGGCCCCGATGTTGGTGCGGCACAGCACCGCGTCCGGACAGGTGACCGGGCCGACCTTCGTTGGAATGGCGTCGGAACCAGTCAGCCGGATCGGCGCGTCGGTGAACGCGAGCCACCTGTTGGCTTGTTCGGCGAGGAGCGGGCCGAAGCGGAAGGAGCGGGTCAAGGTGAGGTGGGTGGCGTCGAAGCCTGTCATCACGTCGTGGGCCCCGCGCCACCCGTAGATGGCTTGGGCGGAGTCGCCGACCATGACCAGTTGGGCGTGGCCGCGTTGGGCTGCGAAGACCCGCTCCAGGACGGGGTTAGTGTCCTGGGCCTCGTCGAGGAGGAGGAAGTCGGCCTCGATCTTCGGCTCGGTCAGGGCCCACATCTTCAGGTAGTGGTCGTGGTCGAACCGGACTACGCCGTCATCGGCATTCTGTAGATCGTTCCATGCCTTTCCTGCGAACGGCATGACGGCTTCGGCGAGTTGGGCACGCTCTTTCAGTGTGCCCAACCTGCGCAGAGCCGGCACGTGGTGGGGGGCCAGGGTCCTGTCGGCGGACTGGCAGAAGCGGGTGACCGTACGCAACACCGTGTGGGACAGGGTCCGATGGCTGATCTCGTGATCACCGATACGGACGAGGGATCTGATGCCCAGGGCGTGCCCGATCCGCCAGGCAGGCTGGCGCGGACTGTTGAGCCGGCGAGTGAACCGGTGACCGACGGCTGCGAAGGCCGTGGCGTGAGCGGTCCTGCACTGCACCGAGCGCGGAAACCGTGTGGCGGCGTCGTCGGCGATGTCCTTGTTGAAGGCGAGATAGCGGCCTCGGCGTCGAGTGTTCGCAGCCAGCAGAGCCAGCGTGCTGGTCTTGCCTGTGCCGGCGCCGGCCTGCAGCACCATGTGGTGGCCGTCCCGGAAAGCGTCGACGGCGTGGGTCTGTTCGTCGGTGGGGGTGTGCAACAGGGGCTCCGCGGTGGAGAAGGGTCAAGGGGTCGTGTGTACGGTGCTTCGCCTCAGGTCGTCCGCTTCGGGCGAGGAACCCGTTGGTTGGCGCCGGCGGTCGAGCAGGACGCGTGCCGCACACGCGAGTAGGGCTTCAGGCGTGTGATCGACGAGAAGGTCCTGGAGCTGTCTGGTCAAGTGGCGGGTGCGAGCTTGCTCGGCCCCTTCAAGTGCTCCTACGACGGCCTGGGCGAGGAAGTCCGCGGGCTTCCGTCCCCGAGCTGTCGCGGCCTGGCAGATCGTGGAGTGCATGGTGCGGGTGAAGGCGACGTTGAGAAGGACCTGACCTGATGCGTCGGGGTAGTGGGTCGTCAGGACGTCGATGGGCAGGAGCCGGTCGAGTTCGTGGCGGAGGGACCGCAGCGCGTGTCGTGATGACTTTGCCCCGCGCACGGCCATCAGGCGGGTGCGGTCCGCGTTCGCGGCGAGCGGCACTCGGCGGCAGGCTCTGTGCAGCTCTGCTCGGGTGACCGGCCTGGTCAGGATGATTTCTACGGCGTGCCGTCTTCTCATCACCGGACCGCCTTCTGCGCCCCGCCGCCCGGCTGCGGTCGGCGGCTGTGGGTGGGGAGACGTCGGTGTACGTACGTGTGGTGGACGAGCGGGTCGAAGGGTTCCCAGTCCGTCAGTGCCAGATCTGCGGCTGTTGGGGTGGCCGCGTGCTGGGGGCAGCGCTGTGTTCGCCAGCGGAGCTGTTCGGCGTACGGCAGGGAGCTCAGGTCGTACAGGGCCATCATCTCGGCAGGCAGAGCCAGTTGCCCCTGGGTGGCCGTTGCGGGAACCAGTTTCCAGACGCCCGCTGGGCCGTCGGAGGCGAGCATCCCGGCGGTGCAACGGACGCGGCGCCGTGTCTGGGCCACGCACTGGATCTCATCCAGAGGGCGCGCGGCGAGGTAGCGGACGTACAGGATTTGGACGACGGGTCTGGCGGGCCGGCAAGGGCCCTCCGGCTGTCGGGCCGCAGGACCCGTCGGTGCTGCCGCTGGGGTGAACCGTCCGGCGTCCACCATGCGACGCGTATTCACGGCCAACGTCCGGCGGAGTCCCGTCAGTTCGGGGACAGCGGCGGTGTCGATGTCACGGGCCGGGCAGACGCTGGCGTGCGTCAGTCGGCACCATGCGCTGCCGTCTCCTGAGGGATACGCGAGGCCGGAGCTGACGTGCCAGTGGTGGTCGGCGGGCACTGCGGCCGTCGGCAACTCCTGAGGATGCAGGCGGACGGGACGGTCCCGGACTCGCTGATACCACTCGACCTGATTGCCGCATTCACGGCAGCGGTCGCGCTGAGCACAGCGCAGAAGTCTGCTGGGGCTGTCGGGATCGACACACAGCGAGCGTCGCGGGTGGGCCAGGACCGGGCTGCCGTCCCAGCGTCGGGGTACAGGTGAAGGGCGCATGTGCGCGAAGGTGCCAGCTCACACGCCGTAGAGAGACGTCTAGGCTGCGAATGTCCACCGAACAGCCCCACCAAGGCGACAAGCGTTCGGCTTTGCGCCCAGGTGTTCGCACCGAGCTGCCCGATCGACTGAACACCCGCCAGACCCGGACGGCTCGTCAGTCACTCATCGGTCGCGGGGGTTCACGCCCGGGCACAGAGCACCGAAGAGCTCGTCGAGCAAAGTGCCGAGCGCGTGGGCGAGGGCGTGTAATGACTGGACGGTGCCGATCGCACGGCCTTGCTCGATCTCGATGAGCGTCCTCCTGGCCAGGCCACTTCGGGCCGGGAGCTCGTCGTAGGTCCATCCCGCACCGCGCGCAGCCGGGCAGTCTCCAGACGGAGGGCCTCGAAGTCCGAGTCGGACGGGAAGATCGTCACCCACCCCTCGGAAGATGCAGACACCTGCCCTGCCAGTGCATGCCGCTGCCTCATTTCGGCCTGTCAGGGGCGAGGTCGACGGGCAGAGCTCTGCACTAGCGTGTGCGCCCGAGTCCAGTCCGGCAGAGCGCCGGCGCAGCGAACGACGGGAGGAAGACACGCGCCATGAGGCTCTGCTCCGTACGCCCGGGAGTCCGGCGCACCTGGACGGTCGAACTGCGCCCGCAGCCCGGCGGACCGGTACTCGTATGCCAGCAGTGCACCCACAGCGGGCGGCCGCTTGTCGGCTCCGCCGCTCGAGCCGAGCTCTTGGCCCACCTGGCCGCGCACGCCAGTCAGGATCCGCTTGCGGCGCACCTGCGGACCTGTCAGTGCCACGAGCGGGGTTGTCGCCAGCATTCCCGCCACCGTGGGTGCGACGGCCCGATCCGGCTCCTTCTCGTCCGGGAACGAGGCGGACGCCGGTGGCGCCTCTCCGACGCCTGCGCCGCGTGCGCGGCGGCCACCTCCCAGGCCGCCGTCGTCCCCGAATCAATCCTGGCCGCCACGGCTCCACCATCCGGACAACCGCGCGCTCGACGCAGACGATCCCCAAGAGGGCCAGACAGCCAGATTCGGGTGCGCGAGATGCTGAACTATCTCTCCACGGCCCTGCCCGGGGAGACGGGAGCCGGTGCCCGCATGCTCGCCCTTCAGGGCGCACTACGCATGAACGACTCGGCTCAAGTCAGGCTGCCCTACGGCGTGCTGCGCAGTCTTCGCCTCGAATCGGCTGCGGACGTATGGCGCGAGCTCGACAAAACAGGACTGTTGCGTACGCGTACCTGCCCATCCGCCCCTCGTGTGATGGCAGTTCAGGTACTCGACGCGGGTCTGCTCACCCAGCACCCGGCACGGCCCGACCGGCTCCGCGCCGCCGACTGGGCATTGCGCGGCGCCTGCTCCGCTCGTACCTCTACCCCGCTGCTACGACTTGCCGCCCTGTCCTTCGTCGTCCGCACTGCACTCGGAAGTGATCACGGCGTGGCGGAGATGGACCATGTGGCGCGAGAGTGCGGAGTGCCTACCGCCGCTCTTCCCCCGCTACTGGAGCAGTTGGTAGCCGCGGAGGTTCTCATGACCTGGCAAGCGGTACTGGACACGGGACTGGACATAGGAGAGGTGTCATGGAGGCTGGGTCCGAAAGGGTTGCGTCCGCGCTCTGCCATCGAGGACGCCAACTGAACGCCCTGGACGCAACCCCGCCAACGGCGACCTGAAACCAGAGTGAGGAAGTCCGGGACACATCCGTCCGGCGGGCGGGGAGGCCGAACTCGGCTACCTGCTCATTCCGCAGGCGTGGGCCCGCGCCAGGACGGTAGGACAGACTCAGGTCTCGGCGGGAAGGCCCCGGGACGCCGTGAGCTCGTTGGTCAACTCCACCGTGGCCAGGTACCACCAGAAGATCCAGTCGAGGAAGGCTTCGTCGTAGTCGCCGCGCTGGTCGGCCCGGCGGTGACGCAGGTCGAAACGATTGGCGATCTCGAACAGAGCGCCCTCGTCCTTTCCGAGGTGTTCCTTGATCAGAGCGCGGCGCTCCTCCAGGACGCGGGCGAGGTTGAAGATCGCCGACCTCTTGCTCTCGGCTGACGTTCCGCGTCCTCGGAAGAGTGCGATGGCGTGGTGCACGCCGGCGGTGATGTCGGGCGGGCTGTCATGAAGCGCTCGGTGCACGAGTTCGGAGCGGGCATCGTCGGTGACGGCGACGAGGCGGCCGAGGTCCTCTCCCTCTGCGGCCAGCTCGTACTCGATGCCGGCTTCACGCAGCAGCCGATTCGCTCTCCACCGGTACAGGATGCGAGCGGGGCGATTGTCGAACTCCGAGTAGTGCCAGCCACAGTTGTCAAAACTGTGAGGGTGTCGCCGCCGAGGGCGGCTGGCCAGATAGTGGAACACCTCCGTGAGGCCATAGAAGGTGTCAACGTCCCATGTCTGAGGGGCCAGGGGCCACAGGCCGGGAGTTCCGAGCCGGCCCTCGATCACCTCTGAGGCATCGGGCAGGTCAGCGTGGTCGTCAACGCAGTACTGGCCGAACGACTCAACCAGGTATCCGTTCTCGGCGAAGTCCCCGATGAGTCGGGCGAATTCCTGCTGGGCGTCTTGCACTGTCCGGCTGCCGGGAGATACGCCGCTGCCGTGCCGCAGCGGCCAATACGGCCGGGGTACGACCCCGTACCGGAGCTCGGACGCTCGCTTGACGAGCTCCTCGAACCAGTCACACCGATCCTCTACACACGGCACGCTGCGCCAGCGGCCGGTCGTAGTGGCCCACGGATCGTCCGCCGGATCTCTGTGGGCGGGGGTCTCCTCGAAGTCCAAGGCCGCGCCGCCCGCGAGGGCCTCCGTCAGAAGCCACTTTGCCTGCTCCTCCCACGAGGAGCCCGTCACCCGAAGAATCCGCTCCCCTTCGGTGACGAACAGCTCTGTGGGCCAGCGGAGTTCGTAGTTGCTGAAGTCGAAGCTCACCGAAGCATCATCACCCATATTGACGCGCTACGAACATGAGTTACCAGTCCCGTCCTCGTGGTGCCGCACGGCATCGATTTCCAGAAGCTCCCGTACTCTTCGAGAGCCGACACTATTGACCGGCCGGCCGCTTCACTGACACAAACACGGACGCCAGAGAACCAATCCGCTGTACCCTCCGTAAACGGGAGTTCTGCAGCGCAAGCGGCACCTGGTGGCATTGGGGGGCTCGATGCGTCTGTGATCAGGGGGCAGGAGTAGCGCACGTGGCCGCATTCGGCGGGCGTATGAAGATCGTGGCCTACCTCAACCACGAGAAGACGCTGTTTTACCGCTTGGTCCTGGATGTATTGCTGGACGAGGAAGCCCGACTCGGCGTCCACCTCAGCACGGAGCAGATCAGGCAGCGGGTCCAGGACAAGCTTGCGGGCGAGCCGGAACTGCTGGCGGCCCTACCGGCGGTAGATGGCCTGCTCGAAGACCTGTACGGCTGGCAGAACGTGGACCGGATTCACAACACCCGTTACACCACCACGCCCGAGGAGTACCTTCAGCGAGACCATCTGTACCAGCTGACCTCGGCCGGCGCCCGGGTCCATCGCGAGATGACCCGGATCGACGAGGACATGTCCGATGCCGGCTCGCTGCAGGCCTCGATGCTTCCGGAGGTTCTGGCGTCCCTTGCGGCACTGTTGCGGGCCATTCGCGAGGAGGACTGCGACCTCAGCAGCGCCCTCGGCGCTTTCCGACGCACGACCGAGGGATTCGTGCGGTTGTCGGAGGACGCGAAGCTCTTCGTCCAAGGCCTGGGCGGCTCGTTGGCTTCCGAGGAGATTCGGGACACCGAGGCGTTCATCGCCTACAAGAACGTCGTGGTGGGGTATCTGCAGTCCTTCACGGTCGTCCTGCACCAGAGCGCTGCTCCGATTGCGAAGCTGATCATTCAGTTGGAGCGGGCGGGGCTTTTGGCCCGGCTCACCGAGATGGCGGCGCTCGAGGCCGCGCCCGTCCTGGGTGTCAGCCACGAGGAGGTCGTCCTGCGTGACGCGCAGCGGATGCAACAACAGTGGGAGGGGCTGCGCCGCTGGTTCGTGGCTGCCAGCAACCGTCCTCCGGTCGCCGAGTTGCTGCTTGACCGGGCCTCCGATGCAATCGCCTTCATCGTCATGACTGTCGGGCACATCAACGACCAGCGGTTCCGGCGGGCGAGCAGGACGGCCGATCTGGTGGCCTTGGCCGGCTGGTTCGACGGCTTCGACAGGACCGGCGGCGGGCGCGATACCACTGCCTTGTGGCGTACGGCTTTCGGCTCCTACTCATCCCGACATCTGGGCCATCCCGGTGCGTTCGAGGACGACTGCGACACGGGCCCCGAGGTCGGCTGGTGGCAGAGTGAGCCGGCTCCGGTGTCGGCAGAGTTGCGCTCGCGTGGCCCTCGGGCTCACACGGGAACTCCGCCGCGGGTCCGTGACCCGCGGCGTGCCAAGAGCCTGCTGGCTGCCCGGCAGAAGCAGGAACATGCGGCTACGGAGGCCGCGGAGCGGTCACTGGCAGACAGAGGCCCGGTGCGGCTGTCGGAGCTCGGTCAGTTGGACTCCGCTGAGGCGGAGGTCTTCCTGACCTGTCTCGGGCTCGTTCTGTCCACGCGCAGGCGAAGCAGGGGCATTCGACGTGCGCGTACCCCCGACGGCCGTCTGCTGATCACGCTGGGGCCTGCGGCTGAAGGGGCTGCCGCCGCGGTGGAGCTGCGGGGCGGGGTGTTGAGCACTCAGGACTTCGAGTTGACGCTGCTGGTGGAGGAGCGTGGGCGCCGGTGAACGCGTGGACAGGGCAGGAGGGGCACGAACGCCGTGAGGTTGTTCGCGCCCTGCTGCACACCCCCGTGCTTCGGCGCGAGGGCCGACACAGGCGGCTGGTCGATCAGGCTCGTCGGCACGAGAAGGAACTGCGCGCTTGGTTCGACCGGCAGTTGGGATGGCCGCTGGTGGTCGAGCGCGATCTGATACGGCTGCTCAAGATCCCCGAGAGTCCCGGGCGCTATCCCGATCCGACCGTCCCCACCCCGAGGCAGTGCGCACTGTACTGCCTGCTGTTGGCGGTTCTGGTCGACTGCGGTGGGCAGACCGTGATCAGCGAGCTCGCTGACCGTGTGACCGCACTCACAACCGCGCACCGCAGTCTGCGCAGGTTCGACGCCACCTCGACGCGGGAGCGCCGCGATCTGGTCGCGGCGCTCCGGCTCCTCGCCGAGGGCGGCGTTCTGCGGTCTCCCCGGGAGGCGGGCGTCACGGCCGACTCCGAACAGGCCTACGTCGCGGGTCAGGGCAACGCCCTCTACGACGTAGACCACCGCTTGGCCGCCTCGGCCGTGGTCTGCCCGGTCCCACCCAGTTAGGCCGAAAGCCCGGACGCGCTGCTGCGTGTCGCCGAAGACGAACCCGGGCTCGGGGCCAGGACCGATTCCGAGCTTCGGCAGGCACTCATGCGTCGTCTGGTCGACGACCCGGTCGTCTACGTGGAAGACCTGCCATCGGACCAACGGGAGTATCTGTCCGTTCACCGGGAGGAGTTGGCGGCGGAACTCGTCCTCGGGCTCGACACCCGGGTGGAGGTGCGGGCCGAGGGCCTCGCGATCGTCGACTTCCGCTTCTCCGATACCGAGTTCCCTGCGGCCAGCGCCGTCTCAGTGGCGGCGCTGGCCCTGGCCGACCTGCTGGCCGGAGAGGCCATCCCGGGGCAGACCGGCAGCTTCGTGGTCGGGCACGACCGTCTCCTCGAGCTGGTGGACCTGGTCGCGGAACAGATCCGCCGCGTCGTGCCGAACATCGAGCGCAAGCCCGTGGACGGCGCCGTCGTGCTGAGGTACTCCGTGCCCGTGCTGATGCAGTTCGGACTCGTCGATCCTCATGAAGACGGTGTACTCGTCCGTCCCGCCCTCGCCCGCTACCGCGACCCTTCCGGCCGCGGGGCCCGTGTCACCGGGGAGGCATTGCTGCTCTTCGGCCAGGATCTCGACACGCCGCCCCGCCGGAGCAAGACGCAGGCCGTTCGTACCTCAACTCCGGAAGGCCGCCCCGATGGCATCGCCGACTGACCGAACACCGACGCCCGCGCTGCAGCGCATCCTCGACGGGGAGCTGCCCCTGCCGGAACGGGAGCGGTTCCAACAGTTACGCCTGGGTCTCATCGGCATGTGGGAGTACGAGGAGCAGGAGTTCGTCTCCTACCGCAATGGACTGATCCTGCGCGGGCGGAACGGGGCCGGGAAGACCAAGGTGATGGAGGTCACCAGCCCGCTGCTGCTGGACGCGCGGCTCAGCGCGCGGCGCCTGGACCCGTTCGGCTCGACCGCACGCCCGATGCGGGACAACCTGTTGCACCGAGGACGCGGCCATCGCGTCGGGTACAGCTGGTGCGAGTACGGGCGGGTCACCGAGGACGGCAGCTACGAGTTCGTCACCATCGGCATGGGAATGAGAGGCAGCACGTCCGTCAAGGGAGGGGTCCACAAGCCCTGGTTCTTCGTCACCGCCAAGCGCGTCGGCCAGGACTTCAGCCTGCTGAACGAGCAGAGACAGCCCCACCTACGTAAGCAACTGGCAGTACGGCTCGACGCCTGCGACGTCTTCGAGGACCGGCGCGCGTACCGGACGGCTGTCGCGGAGCGCCTGTTCGGCGTCGGTGTCGGAAAACTGGCCGCCCTGGTGGAACTCCTGCTGGTCCTGCGCAAACCGAAGTTGAGCGAGAACTTCAACGGCGAGCAGCTCAGCCGGATGCTGAGCAACGGACTGCCGCCGGTCAGTACGACGTTGCTGGACGACCTGGCCGTCCGCTTCGATCAGTTGGCCCGTGACCGCGACGACCTCGAACAGCAAGAGCGGCATCAACTGGGCATGTCCACCTTCCTGTCGGTGTACTCCCGCTACGCGCGCCAGTGGACCAGAAGCATCGCGGAGCGGTTGGCCGAGGCAGATTCCCAACTCACCAAGGCGCAAGAGGGCAGTAAGAGCGCTACTGAGGAGGTCGACCGGACTGGGAAAACACTGAAGGAGAGGCAGGAGCAGCGGCGGCGTTTCCTCGACGAGCGCGAGACCTTCCGGATTGCCGTCGAAGAACTTCGTACCGACCCGCTGATGGATCAACATGAACTCCTCAGACGGCTGTTGGAGCAGGCCGAGGAAGCGGAAGCAAAGCTCCCTGACCTCCGACAGCGTCTGAAGACGGCAGCGTCCGCCACGACTTCTGCGGACGACGCAGCCGCCAAGCAGTCCCGGCTTCTCGAGGCGGCCGCCGCCGTGCTGCTGGAGGCCGAGGAGCAGGCCCTGGCATGGGCGGCCAGGACCCGCATCGGGGATACCCATATCGAGCTCGCCGCAGTTGTCCGCGAGGACCCCGCTCAGACGGAGCTCACGCTCTTGGGGCACGTAGAGGCCCGCGCGAACGTTCTCCGGCGCGCCGTCGTCCTGGCCCAGGCCACGCACAACGCCAAGGCCGCACGCGATCAAGCAGAGGAAGCCTTCCAGAAGACCTTGGCTCTGCGCGGAACGGCCAAGCGCACCGTGGACGAAGGCGAAAGGCAACTCGCAGACCGGATAGCCGAGTTGCGAGTCAAGCTCGTCGACTGGAGCGAGCGGTGCAAGGAGTTGCGGCTGAGCGACGGCGAACTGGGTGAGCTCCAGTCGCTGACGCCGACCTTCGGACTTCCGGGCGGCACCACCCTCTCCCAGGAGGTCGCCCGTCTCGCCCGTCCCCGAGAGGGCTTGCTCGCTCAGCAGGCATCCGATCTGGTCACCGAACTGCGTGTCCTGCAAGAGGAAAGGGACCGGACCGCCGCCCTGCGGTTGCGCGTCGCCAAGGAGAAGGATCCCCTTCCGACGGCCCCGACACACGAGAGGCGGGATCGCAACGAAGCCGGCGACGGTGCTCCGTTGTGGCGGCTGCTCGAGTTCGCCCCGGACATCGACGACCGGGCTCGGGCGGGCCTGGAGGCCGCCCTGCTTGGTTCGGGGGTACTGGATGCGTGGGTCACCCCTGCGGGAGGCCTGCTGGACGGCAGTACTCTCGACAGTCTCCTGCCCGCCGACCGGAAGGCGGCCCCTGGCCGGTCCCTCGCAGACGTTCTGCACGCAGTCGACCACGAGACAGTCCCGCCACAGGTGACCACGCGTATTCTCGCCGCTATCACGCTCGCCCCCACGAACTCGGAGCAACCGCCGGGCGATTGGGTGTCGACCGACGGCTCGTGGCGGATCGGCCCGGTCCACGGCCGTACGACGGCGAGACGGGCCGCTTTTATCGGCGCCGCCGCCCGCCAAGCCGAGCGCCGCCGTCGCCTGCAGGCGCTGGACGATCAGCTCGCCGAACTGGACGGCCGGATCGTACAGAGCAACAAGCGGCAGCAGCGCCTCATGGAGCGGCAGGAAGACCTGCTGGCCGAGTGCGCCGAGATCGCTGACTTCGACCGGCCGCTGGGGGACTGCCAGATGGCGCTGTCTGCGGCCAGACACGTATATGAAGCTCACGACGCACAAAGCCGCCTCGACAAGGCCACGCTGGACGAGAGGGAGACCGTTTGGAAGGCGGCCCGCGCGGAGCTTGAGCGCTACGCCAGACAACGTTCGACCGACACCCGGCTGGAAGCTCTCACCGCAGAACAACAGGCACTCACCGAATACGGGACCAGTCTCGGCCTCCTCTTCCGCCGACTGGGCGCCTGGCAGGCCCGGACAGAGCAGTGCACCAGCGCCGACGCACTGCTGACCACTTGTCGCGACCATCAGAATTTGGTCGGGATGGACCTGGACAACGCCGAGCGCGACGCCAAGACGAAGCGCCAACAACACGATGTGCGGCGCAGTGTCGTTGGGTCGGACGTCGACGACGTATTGAAGAAACTCGCCCTTGCCCAGACCGACTTCGCGAAAAACCTCGCCATGGAGAGCGAGAGCCTGGCAGCGCTGGAAGCTGCAAACAGGCAGGACACCCTCGCTCAATCGGCGTGCGCGCAGGTCCACGAGGTCGTCGAGCAGCGAAAGCAGGCCTTGGACGAGCAGGTCAGAGGGTACCGGGAGCTCGATCGGCTCGGATTCCTCGCGCTGGTCCCCGCAGAGGGACCATGCGGGGACGCCTTCGACGCTGTCGCTGCCGCACGGTCCTTGATCCCGCAGCTCGTCGACGATCCCTCGGATCCGCGCGCCCTCGACCAAGCACGGGACGAAGTGGACAGCGCCCGCCAAGACCTCGAGACCGTGTTGGCGGGCCCGGACTGGAAGGTACGAGCCGGCAACGAGGACCGGCTCGTCTCTGTTCGTCTGTTCCACAACGGTCAGCACCTCACTGTCGCGCAAGGGCTCGCCATCGTGCAGAGGGAGGTCCACGAACGGAACCGTTTGCTTGACGCGAGTGAACACGATCTGTTCACGGAAGTCCTGCTCGGACAGGTGGGCGACCATTTGCGCCGCCGCCGTGCGCGGGCCAAGGCGCTCATCGAAGAGATGAACAGGCTTCTCGGATTGCGCCGCACAGCCTCGGGGCACGTCATGCGCTTGGTCTGGGAGCCGGACCCCGACAAGGGTGAGGAGACTCGGGAGGCACTGGCGACGCTGGACCAGCAGGCCAACCGATTCCTGCCCGACGAGGCCCGCGAGCACTTGATCGCTTTCCTCAGCCGACAGATTGCCGTGGCCAGGGAGGCGGAAGGCGGCGTGGACTGGAAAAGTCACCTGCGCATCGCCCTCGACTACCGGACCTGGAGCCGGATCCGCGTCCAGTACAAGACCGGCCCGCAACAGAGATGGACAGACATCGACGCCGGCATGCACGGCAAAGGATCCGGCGGCGAAAAGGCCGTCATGCTGCAGCTCCCGCTTTTCGCCGCTGCCGCGGCCCACTACGCCGGAGCTGCGCGGACCGCTCCGCGCCCGGTGTATCTGGACGAGGCGTTCGCCGGCATCGACGCCGAGATGCGGGGCGAGTGCATGGGACTGCTCGTCGAACTCGACCTCGACTTCGTCATGGCGAGCCACGACGAATGGGGTTTCTACGAGGAGGTCCCTGGTGTGGCGACCTACCAGCTGTTCCGCGACCCGCAGACGGAGGGAGTCCTCACCACCCCCATCCTCTGGGACGGGGCCCAGCGGCACCCCATGCTCGATCCGGCGCTGCTCGGTGGCAGCGGCCTCGACTTCGACGCTGACGACCGGCTCGACGACGATCAAGCCGACGACGAGACCGACGAGGACGAAGACCTGGACGACGAACCCGAAATGGAGGAGGAGTTCGAGGACACGGACGAGGACGCCACCACCTACCGCCGGACCGGTGGGCTGCTGGATGACATGGACCTCGACTGACATGGGAACTCACGTCGCCCTCCACCCCGATCTCATGGAGTGGGCGGTCAGCCCGGGCGGGGCCCTGTTCTGCGCCCGCGTGCGCCAGCACATCGCCAACGGTGGCAAGCTGAATCGCCGCCTGCGCCTACAGATGACAGACCGTGAACGCGCCGATCTCATAGACCTGTTCGGCGACGCCGTCAGTGCGACCGACGTCCAGCTTGCACGCGCAGACAGAGTGCTGCGCAGCAGCCGGCACACCTTGCCGCTCCGGATGCTGATCATCGGTGCCGGCGGGCCGATCCGCACGAAACGCGGCCAGACCCGGTACCGGGCAATCATCAAACGGGAACGCCTGATGAGGGAACGCGCCGAGACTCTGACCGCCATCGCCGACGTCTCGGAACTGGCCACAGAACATGGACTGCTTGCTTCCCTGCCGAACGACAACAGACGTGTGCCCCCCAAAGGCTCACGCGCCGGCACTCCTCACTGGGACACGTACTGCGCCGCGTTGCGGGCAGCAGCCGAGTGGTTCCGCACCGCGAGCCGAGACTGGAAATGCAGCGAACGTGAACTGGCAGCGCGGGCACTGGGCGGAACCAAGACGTGGACCGAAGCCTCCAAGGCCGCCTTCTCCAAACTGGTCGGCCTCCCGTTCACCGAGGCCGTCCACACCAGCGACACGGGCCTGAGGATGACCGGCCCGGCCGAATGGCACCGACAAGGCCTCGTGGCGGACCTCTCTCTCGCTGAACCCTTCATCGAACTCCCCGGCTGGACGGTCACGAGAGATGGCCGGTTCGACCTCCAGGCTCATGGCATCCTCCTCATCGAGAACCAGGAGACCTTCGAAGCGGTCACCTCGCGCACCAGCGTCCCCAGGAACTGGCTCTGCATCTGGACCGAGGGATTCGCCTCCGGAGCACTGGCGCACTTCCTGGGTATCCGCGTACCCGAGTCGATGCCGATCGCGGCTTGGGGGGATCTCGACCCGCCGGGCATCGACATCATCCTCGACCTTTCCGCGAAAAGCGGTCGCAGCATTCTCCCGATCGCGATGGACGCGGAGCTGTACCGCCGCGGGCGCAAACTCGTGGAGGAACCGTCACAGCTCGAGAAGTGGCTGAACGAGGCAAAGAAACATGCCGAAACCGTCCCGAGCCCCTTCAAGGACCTCGTGACCGCCATGATCGAGCACGGAGGACTTCGCTGCGAACAGGAAGGTATGCACGAACAGATCCTCCCGTACCTGCACCACTGGCTGGCCGAACTGAAACCGTTCTAGGTGTGACCCTCGACTGGGCCTCTCGATAAGCGCAGGTCAGCGCCACTCTCATTTCCAATGTCCCAAAATCGCGCTAGTACGATGCCTGTCGAACTGAGAGTGCGCAGGTCAGAGACCTTGTCAACTCTCATTTTCAGCGTCGGTCCTCATCCGCCCGTGCGGCCGGGTCTCGGCTGCACGGGCGGTCGTCAGTCGGCGGGCGCGGGGCCGTCTCAGAGGTGCTGCTCGGTGGCGCGGGTGCGGTGGTACTCGTCCTGGCGTTCGTCGGTGATGTACGCCGGGATCGGGAAGTCCCACCAGCCGGGGACCCAGGGGCCCGCGGCGTCGCGGTCCGTGGGGACCTCGATCACGGCGGGCGCCCCGGACTGGACCGCCTTGCGCAGCGTCGGCTCCAGGGACGCGGCGTCGTTGACCTTCCACGACTCGATCCCGAAGGCCCGGCCCATGGCCGCGAAGTCGGGGCTGTACGGCGAGCCGTCGGGGTGGGAGAACTCGGTGCCGATGTGGCGCGAGGTCTGCTTGCGCTGGCCGCCGCGGATGGACATGTAGCCCGCGTTGTTCTGGATCACGAAGATGACCGGGGCGCCGGCGGTGACGCTCAGGGCGATCTCCTGGGAGGTCATGAGGAAGTCGCCGTCGCCGAGGACACAGACGACCGGGCTGTCCGGTCGGGCGAGTTTGGCGCCGACGGCCGCCGGAATGGCCCAGCCCATGGAGGAGAAACCGCCGGAGGTGAGGTGGGTGCGCGGGGAGTAGACGGGGAAGGTCTGCTTGACCGCCCCCTGGGTGTTGCCCGAACCGGCGACGATGATCGCGTCGCGCGGGAGCACGTTGCGCAGGGCGCCGAGCGGGCGTTGGGAGGTGAACGGGAAGCGGTCGCTGTCGCGGCGGCCGGCGAGCTTGTCCTCCCAGTCCTGCTTGAGCTGGGCGAGTTCGGCGAGGTACTCGGAGCGGTCGGCGCCCTGGGAGGGCAGGGAGTCGACGATGGCCGCCACGGCGCGCTGGGCGTCGGCGACGATGCCCACTTCGGCGGGGTAGTTCTTGCCGATCTCGTGCGGGTCGATGTCGATGTGGATGAGCTTCGCGGGCGGGATGGAGAAGCTGATGCCCTTGGCGTAGCTGGAGGCGGACCAGTCGGTGAAACGGCAGCCGACCGAGATCACGACGTCGGCGGAGCTCGCGATCGCGTTGCCGGTCATCGTGCCGGTCTGGCCGACGCTGCCGGCGAACAGTTCGTGGTCCTCGGGGAAGGCGCTCTTGCCGTTCCAGGTGGTGACGACCGGGATCTGCCACCGCTCGGCGAGCGCGACGACCTGGTCGGACGCCTCGGAGGTGATCGCACCGCCACCGACCACGATGACCGGCCGGGTGGCCGCGCGCAGCACGTCCACAGCGCGCTCCACGGCTTCCGGGTCGGGGTGCTGACGGCCGACCGGGATGCGCCGCTCCAGGTCGTGGAGCTGCACATCCGCCGCCTCGGCCTGGACGTCCATGGGGACTTCGAGGTGCACCGGGCCCGGGCGGCCGGTCAGCATGGAGTTGAAACAGCGGTGCAGGACGAAGGGGAGTTCCTCGACCCGGGTGACGACCCAGTGCCGTTTGCTGACGGCCTCGGCCACCTTGGGGAAGTCGTTGGCCGTGTAGCGGTCGAGTTCCTGCAGCAGTCCGTGGCCGCGCATGTGGGTCGGCGGTCCGCCGGTGACGACGAGAACACTGGTGGAGTCCGTGAACGCGGTGCCCATGCCGATGACGGTGTTGCTCGCGCCGGCGCCGATGGAGGTCACCGCGGCCTGCGGGCGGCCGGTGACGCGGTAGTAGCCGTCGGCGAGGTGGACGGCGCTCTGCTCGTGGAAGGTCTGGATGAAGGGGATCCTGGACTCGTCGTCGAGGAAGGCGTCGGTCAGTGACCAGATGCCGTGGCCGGGGATGCCGGCGACGACGTCGACCCCGTAGTTGCGCAGGGTCCGCGCGACGATCTGGCCTCCGGTGAGGACGGGCATGGTGGGTTTCCGATCAGCTCGGGTCGGACGGTGGGATCAGGCGTTCTGACGGGCGGCCCAGGCGAAGCCCTGGGTGCACAGGCGGGTGACGTCCGGGTTCTGGAGGTCGTCGAGGTCGTGTCCGACCGCGCTGTAGAAGACGCGGCCCTGCCCCCAGGTGCGGGTCCAGGCCTGGGGGATCGTCCTTCCCTCCAGCCACGGCAGGTGTTCACCGGTGAAGGCGGTCTCGGCCAGGACGTGATTGTTGGGGTCGACGGACATGTAGTACTGCTCGGAGGCGACCCGGAAGTCCTTCACCCCGGCGGTGATCGGGTGGCCGGTGTCCGTGAGCGTGACCTCGTAGGCGTACTTCACGCCTTCGCCGGCGGGGTGTTCGAGGAAGCTGCCGCCGAGCAGCCAGTGGTACTTGAGGCTGGTGCGGAACGCGGCGGCCGCGCCGTGCCAGGCGGCGATCCCGGTGCCGCTCTCCACCGCGCCCAGCAGGTTCGACTCCTGGGCGGCGGTCAGCCCCTCGGACAGCAGGGCGTTGTTCCAGTTGAGCGCGATGAGGTCGTAGCCGGTGAGGTCGGCGTCGAGCGAGAAGATGTCGTTGGTCTCGTCGACGTCGAACCCGAGGTTCTTGAAGATCGGCAGGGCCCATTCCTCGGCCACCTGGTAGGGCTTGTGCCCTGGCCAGCCTCCGTACAGATACAGAACTCGGGTCATGCGGTGCTCCCTGAGGTCGTACGGGCAAGGGCTTCGGCGCGGCTGCGCAGGCGCTCGGCCACCTCTATGGCGTCGCCCTCCGGCGCGGTGGACTTGCGCTCAGGTTTCGCGGCCAACAGGTACACCAGACCCACGGCGGAGACGACGAGGAAGCCGATGAGCGCGATCCACCGGTCCACGAACGGGGTCGCGGAGTCGCCGGTGGGCCAGGCGAGAAGGACCATCCCGAGCAGGCCGTAGGCCAGAGCCGCCACGTTCACCACGAGACCCCAGCGGCCGAGCGTCCAGGCCCCGGCGGGGCGCCAGCCCTTCATGCGCATCCGCAGCGCGGCCAGTACGACCATCATGAAGGCCGCGTATCCGGCCAGCATCTGGAACGCCGCGATCTTGGTGAGGGAGTCGGGCGAGTAGTAGACGAACACGAAGAGCAGCAGCGGCAGGACGTTCACGGCCAGCAGCGCGTTCATGGGGACGCGGTGCTTGCGGGTGATCTGCGAGAAGACGCGGGAACCCGGGAACATGTCGTCGCGGGCGAAGGAGAAGACGATCCGGCTCGCGGCGGCCTGCTGGCTCATGACACCCGCGATGAAGGACGTCATGATCACCATGAGCACCACCTTCGTGCCGCCGGTGCCGAGCGAGCTCTGCAGGATCGAGGGGATCGGGTTGGTGTCCTTGCCGGAGAGGATCGAGGCGAGGTCCGGAGCCGCGAGGGCGTAACCGACGAAGGCGAACAGCGCGGCCACCCCACCGACGGCGACGGTCAGCTGCATGGCCCGCGGGATGCTGCGGGAGGGATTGGGAACCTCTTCCGCGATCTCGCCGCACGCCTCGAAGCCGTAGAAGAGGAAGAGCCCGACGAGCGAGGCGGCGATGAAGGCCATGACGTAGTTGTCGTGGGTGGAACTGCTGGTCTCGAAGAAGATCGAGACGGAGTTGTGCCGTTCGAAGATCAGCAGGTAGAAGCCCACGAGGACGATGCCGATCAGTTCCGCGGCGAGTCCGATCTTCGAGATCAGAGCCAGGGTCCTCGTGCCGAAGCAGTTGCAGATCAGGCAGACGACGGTCACCGCGGTCGCGATCCACAGGCGCTGGACGGGAGTGGAGCTGATGGCGGGATCGTCAGCGGTTCCGGCGAAGAGGCTGGCCGCGAAGTCCGAGCTGAACAGTGCCGTGCTGGTGATGCCGATGGTGATGCAACAGATGTACGTCCAGGCGTTGAACCAGGCATAGCGGCCGTTCCACAGTCGTCTGACCCACTGGTACAGGCCGCCCGCGAGCGGGAACTGCGAGACGACCTCGCCGAAGACCAGCGCGACCAAAAACTGCCCGGCTCCGACGATGCCGATCCAGAAGACGGACGGTCCGCCTGCGGTCGCCAGACCCAGCGCGAACAGGGCCACGACACCCACGAGGGGCGAGAGGTACACGAAGCCCAGGGCGAAGTTCGCCCACAGGCTGACCTTTCTGTCGAACTTCTGCTCGTAGCCGAGTGCGGCGAGCATCTCCGCGTCCGCGGCCGAGGAGGCGGGGCTCCCGGCCCCGCCGGATGGGCCTACGGGGGTTGATGTGGGCGCGGTGTGCGCCTCGTTGTCGGTCGCTGACATGACGATCTCCGTGGGTTGAGGGGGAGGTGCTCCTTGTCGAACGGCTGCCGGGACGCTGGTTCGGTCCGGCATAAATCGCGATCCGTCATCGCGGATCAGCTCTGCTCGAAGGTGTGGTCGGACCAGTCCAGTCGGGCCGATCCGTAGCGCGCGGCGCGTACGTCTCCCGAGCGCGCGTGTCCCTCGAAGTTCTCGATGCGTGAGGCCCTGCCGCAGATCTCGCCGAGCCGGGCGCTGGACCCGGGATCCCTGATCTCCTGGTAGGTCACGGTCTTGAGGTACTTGCCGACCCAGAGGCCGCCGGTGTAGCGGGCCGCGCCCAGGGTGGGCAGTACGTGGTTGGTGCCGATGACCTTGTCGCCGTACGCGACGCAGGTCTTGTCCCCGAGGAACAGGGCGCCGTAGTTGCACATCCGGTGCAGTGCCTCGCGGGGCTCGGCGGTGAGGATCTGGACGTGCTCGCTCGCGTACTCGTCGGCGAGTGCGTAGGCGGCGTCCAGGGTGGGGGCCACGATCACCTCGCCGTGGTCGCGCCAGGCCCGGCCGGCGACCTCTCCGGTGGACAGGTCCGGAAGCAGCTTCTCCACCCAGGCGATGGTCCGTGTGCCCACTTCCTCGGACGTCGTGATGAGGACCGCCGGGGAGTCGGGGCCGTGCTCGGCCTGGGACAGCAGGTCCGTCGCCACCACGAACGGGTCCGCGGTGTGATCAGCGACGATCAGCACCTCCGTCGGTCCGGCGAAGAGATCGATGCCGACCTCGCCGAACAGCTGGCGCTTGGCCTCCGCCACGTAGGCGTTGCCGGGGCCGGCGAGCATGTCCACCGCGTCGATCGTCTCGGTGCCCAGCGCCAGGGCGGCCACGGCCTGGACACCACCCATGACGTAGATCTCGTCGGCCCCGGCCAGGTGCATCGCGGCGATGCTGACGGGTGGCGGGGCGCCCCGGTCCGGCGGCGTCGTCGCGGCGACCCGTTCGACACCGGCGACCTTGGCCGTCAGGACGGTCATGTGGGCCGACGCGGTGAGGGGGTAGCGGCCACCGGGGACATAGGCACCGGCGGCGCCGATGGGGATGTTGCGCTGGCCAAGGAAGACTCCGGGCAGGGTCTCCACCTCGAACGCGGTGAGGGAGTCACGCTGTGCCTGGGCGAAGCCGCGGACCTGCTTCTGGACGAAGCGCAGGTCGTCGAGGACCGTCTCCGGGACGGAGGAGACGACGGAGGCGATCTGGTCGGGACCGAGCCGGTAGGACTCCGGGCTCCAGTAGTCGAACTTCTGCGACCAGCGGCGCACGGCGGCGTCCCCGTTGGCACGTACGTCGGCGATCACGTCCGCGACGGTCTCGACGATTTCCGGACGGCTGGTCCGTGCCGCCTTCACGGCGACCGGAACCTTGATGGTCTTGTGCTGTGCTGACACTCTGCACTCCTTGCACGGGGGTCGTGCCTGCGGGCTTGACCTGAAGTCTGGGGAAACGGAGGGTGTGGGGACAGGCACAACATGTGCAATATTGGCCGCGTATCCTGCACACAACGAGGTCGTGGCTCATGGCTGAAGTCCTGACGGTTCGCACCGCGCTGGAGCTGGAGGTGTTCACGCGCACCACCGTGCGGGTGTACGCCGGGGAGAGGAATCTGGACCGTCCTGTGCGCTGGGTGCACACCGGTGAGATCCCGGACATCCACCGCTTCCTCACGGGTCAGGAGATGCTGCTGACCGCAGGCCTCGGCATGGGCGCGACACCGCTCGAGCAGAGCGCCTTCGTCCGACGGCTCGCGGACGCCCACGCGGCCGTCCTCGTCATCGAACTCGCCGGGCGCGTGTTCGACTCCATGCCGGAGGCCGTGATCGAGGAGGCCGAGGCGGTCGGCCTGCCCCTGGTGGGCCTCGCCGACGAGATCCCCTTCGTCGAGACCTCGGCCCAGGTCCACGAGATCCTGGTCGGGATGCGCGTCAAGCAGCTGATCGCCGAGGAGGCCACCAGCCAGGCGTTCATGGACCTGCTCCTGGCGGACGAGGACTACGTCGGCGTGGTCAGGGAGTTGGCCCGGCGCACCGGGCACCCCGTGGTGCTGGAGGACGTCACTCATCAGATGCTGGCGTACGGGGGCGCGACGCCGGAGGCCGACCGGATCGTGGACGAGTGGACCGCGCACTCGCGGGCGATCCACGAACGCCATCCCTCGCTCCTGGCGCAGGCCGCCGGCGCCCCCACCGCCCCGGCGGCCTCGTTCCGCGAGGTCGCGCCGTGCGCCCGCCAGCCCGTGGTGCTCCGCGGCGAGTCATGGGGCTGGCTCCACCTTCTGCACGGCGGCCGGCGCCCGAGTCCGCCCGAACTGCGCACCCTGGAGCGGGCCGCCGCGGCCGTGGCGATCTCGCTGCTCAGCGAGCGGGAGAGCGGCGCCCGTGCCTCCCAGCGCCAGACGGCACTGCTCAATCGGCTGCTGCTCGGCGACATCACCGGAGAGCGGTTCGTCACCCTCAGCCTCGCGCTCGGTCAGGATCTGCGCGGACGGGACCTGGTCGTCGTCACGGCCTGGGCGGGGGACGAGGAGCCCGCCAAGGACCACATCCTCGCCCGCCTGCTGCAGGAGGCCGGCCTGCCCGCCGTCGTGGGCGACACCGGGGACTTCGACGTGGCGGTGGTGGGCCTGCCCACCGCCGCACACGCCACCCATGTGCAGACCCTGCTGACCGATCACGGGACACGGGCCGGCATCAGCCGGATCGTGGAGCCGGCCGCCCTCCCGCTGGCCCTGCGCCAGAGCCGCAGCGCGGCGTCCGTCGCGGCCGCGGCGTCGACCACGGAGGTGCGTCATTTCGACGATCTGGGCGCGCTGCGGCTCCTCGTCGCGCTCTCCGAGGGCCCCGAGCTCAGACGGTACGTCGAGGACGAACTCGGTCCGCTCCTCGAGCACGACGCGCTGGTGAAGAACCCCTTGCTGCCCACTCTCCGCACGTTCCTCGACTGCGGTGGCAACAAGGCCCGGGCGGCGGAGGAACTCTTCATCCAGCGCCGCACGCTCTACCACCGCCTCGACAAGCTGTCCGAGATCCTCGGTCTCGACCTCACACAGGTCAGCAACCAGCAGCGACTGCAACTGGCCGTGCGCGGGCACGACTTGCTGCGCAAGCCGACGCTGCGACGGACCTGACCGCCCTCGCCGACACGGCGTCAGCCCTTGGTCGCCCTGGCGAGGGACGGGGCGATGCGCAGGGCGTTCGCCCCGATCGTCAACGCCGGGTTGAGCGCAGCCGAGGAAGGGAAGAACGACGCGTCGGTCACCCAGAGATTGTCGATGTCATGACTACGGCACAGGGGATCGAGCACGCTCTGGGCCGGGTCGTGACCCGCGACGGCCGTGCCGCACATGTGGGAGTTGGTCTCGATCCCCATGCGCTGGGTGAAGATCAGCGGATAACCGGCCCGGCGGACCGCACGGGTCACCCGGCGCACGAGTTCGTGGTGGGGTGCCAGGTTGTTCGGTGTCCAGTCGATGAGGATGCGGTCGCCGTCCACCCGGACCCGGTTGTCCAGGGACGGGAGGTCCTCGGTCGTCAGGTAGATGTCGAGGCTTCTGGCCGCCATGAACTTCAGGGCCCAGGTCGGTGCCCACGGGCGCGCGGGCTTGAGCATCGGCGCCTGGAGCTTGCCCAGCATCTGGAGGTTCCCGAGCGGGAAGCGCGTGCCCGGGCCGGCTTCGTAGAAGTCGTTCAGGCCGAGCGTCTTCTGCCATTTCGTGGGGTTGGTCCGCAGCGGGTTGACCCCGACGAAGAACGTGCTGTTGTGGACCATGTAGTTGCGGCCCAGCAGTCCGGAGGAGTTGGCGAGCCCCTGGGGGTGCGCGTCGTCGGCCGAACGCAGCAGCAGCGCGGCCGAGTTGACGGCGCCTCCGGCGAGGGCGAAGGTCTTGGCGCTGACGCGGATCATCCGGCCCTCGTGCCGTGCCTCGGCGGCGACGACTTTCCGGCCGTCCGGCGAGGTGATCAGGCGGGTGACCTCCGCACCGGTGAGGATCCTGACGCCGTCGCTCAGCGCGGGGAGCAGGAGCCGGTTCTCGGCGTCGGACTTCAGGCCCGTCTCGTCCGGACAGCCGTCGGCGGTCGTCACGGCTGCGCGGTCGGCCTGCGTGCTGATGTTCAGGGCGTTCGGTGTGTGGAACGGGTGCAGGCGCTGCCTGCGCAGCGACTGGGCGAACCGTTCGATCTCGGGTTCGTGCTGGAGCGCCGGATACGGGTAGGGCTTGGAGCGGGGCGGCTCGGTCGGGTCCTCGCCGGTCTGTCCGTGCACCTGGAGCAGTTGCTCCAGGGCGGTGTAGAAGGGTTCCAGGTCGTCGTAGGCGAAGGGCCAGGCGCGCGAGACTCCCTCGTGGTGCTGCACCTCGGTGAAGTCGCTGCTTCGGAAACGGGGCAGCATGGCGCCGTAGAAACGGGTGTTTCCTCCCACCCAGTAGTAGACGCCCGGCGCGAACGGCTTGCCGGTGCTGCCGTCGTACCAGTAGCCCGCGTTCTTGTACCGGCCCTTGAGATACATTTCGGCCGGCTGCGAGTTCTCGGGTTCACGGGGCAGGAAGCGGCCCCGCTCCACGACGAGTACGTCGAGACCGGAGTCCTTCAGCGCCCAGGCCAGCGAGGACCCGCCCATGCCGGAGCCGATGATCAGGACGTCAGTGCTGATCTCCTCGGCGGTACCGACTGGGACGAGGGCTTCTGGCCGGAGTTCCGGAGGCGTGTAATCCTGGCGGACCGGGTCGGACATGGGTCGGGATCCCCTCTTTGCCGCGATAGTTCGAGGAGAGCCTAAGGAGCGGCACGGGTACAGCACATGCACGGAATGCGTAACGACTGGCGCCCCGAGTGCTCACTTCGTGCATGTACGGGCCAGGCCAGGCCAGGCGTCCCTGTCTCGCAGCAGCTGAAGACGGCGATCGGCGGCACCAGCTCGATGACCGCCATGCTGTACGTGGTCGGGCACCGCGTCGACGGGCTGACGCCCGAAGCGCAGGTCACACGGTCCGGACGACAGTTCCGCCGGCTTCGAGCGCGGTGACCTCATCGGGGGGCGCGGAGGCGTCGGTGACGAGGGTGTGCACGAGGGTGGCGGGCCCGACGTGGGCGTAGGCGGTGTGGCCGAGCTTGCTGCCGTCGGCGGCGGCGATGACGCGGCGGGAGGAGGCGATACCCGCCTTCTTCACCGCCGCGTCGTCGAGGTCGTACGCGGTCAGGCCGTCGGCCGCGGACAGTCCGCAGCAGCCGACGACGGCGGTGTCGAAGCGCAGGGCGGCCAGGGAGGCGAGGGTCAGGGGGCCGGTGAGGGCCCCCTCGGCGGCGCGGGGCTGGCCGCCGGGCACTACCAGGGTGGCCGGGCCGGGTCCCTCGCCGAGCAGGTGGATGGCCTGGAGGGAGAGGGGCATCACGGTGACGGGCCGCTCGCGCAGGAGCCGTGCCACCTCCAGACAGGTGGTGCCGCTGTCCAGCAGGACGCTCTCACCGTCGGCGACGAGCGCGGAGATCTCGGCGGCGATCCGGCGTTTGGCGTCGACCGCCTCGTGGGCGCGCAACCCGAAGGGGGGCTCCTCGCCACGAAGCAGCAGGGTGCGCGCCCCACCGCGTACGCGTTCGAGGACACCCTGGGCGGCGAGGGTGTCGAGGTCGCGCCGGATGGTCATCTCCGAGGCGCCCGTCAACTCCGCGAGTTCCTGGACCGTGGCGCCCCCGGAGTCCCTGACGACCTTCGCGATCAGTCCGTGCCGGTCTGCGTTGCTCATAGCGCGAATTGAACACCACCGTGAAATGAACAACAAAGCTGTTCGTTGGGCCGGTAACCAAACATAGAAAATGTTCGTTACGCTGTTCGGCATGGATCGTTCCCTGCGAGCCGCCCGCGTGGCGACCTACGTCTACTTCGTCCTGTACGGCACCTTGCTGGGCACCTGGGTGGTGAACATCCCCGCGATCGAGGAACGCGTGGGCATCAGTCACGCCGCGCTCGGCGGTCTGCTGGTGGTGCTCGGACTCGGGGCCTTCGTGGGCATGCAGGTGGCGGGTCCGCTGACCGACCGCCTCGGCACCCGTGTCGTGGTGCCCGTCGGCGGCGTTCTGTGCGGCACGACCCTGTTCCTGCCCGGTCTCGCCCACGATCCGTGGACGCTGGCCGCCGCGCTGCTGGTCTTCGGCCTCTGCAACGGCTGCCTGGACGTGAGCATGAACGCCCACGCCGTGCACGTGGAGAAGGCGTACGGCCGCCCCGTCATGTCCGGCTTCCACGCCACGTTCTCCGTCGGCGGGGTCCTCGCCGCACTCGCCGGAGCGGGCACGGCCGACGCCGGCCTGAACCCGGCCGCGGCCATGGCCGCCATGGGAGCCGTGGGCGTCGTCGTCGCCCTGGCCGCGGCACGCGCCCTGCTGCCTTCCGCCCCCACCGCCGAGGACCCCGCCTCCGTGCGGGAGACAGGGACCTCACCGGCCGCCGGGGGCCGCGGCACCACCGGCCGGGTCTGGCTGCTGGCCGTCCTGGCGCTGATGGTCATGCTGTGCGAAGGCGCCGCCAACGACTGGAGTGCCCTGCACCTGAAGGACGTCATGGGTGCGTCCACCGGCACGGCCGCCTTCGCGTACGGCACCTTCGCTGCGGCCATGACCGTCGGCCGTCTGCTCGCCGACCCCTTCGCCGCCCGGTTCGGCTCCCCGGCGATCCTGCGCCGCGGCGCGGCCCTGGCCGCCGTCGGCATCACCCTTGTGGTCCTCGGCCCGTGGATGTGGGCCGTGTTCACCGGCTGGGCGCTGTTCGGCCTGGGCCTGTCCGGCTGTGTCCCGCAGTTGTTCAGCGCGGCCG
The DNA here is from genome assembly GCF_040644035.1 of Streptomyces sp. NPDC047042. Classification (NCBI taxonomy): domain Bacteria; kingdom Bacillati; phylum Actinomycetota; class Actinomycetes; order Kitasatosporales; family Streptomycetaceae; genus Streptomyces; species Streptomyces sp. NPDC047042. The sequence goes on from NZ_JBEYVP010000012.1 coordinate 185,422, forward strand.
GGCACGTCGACCCCTCCGCGGCCGGGGCCAACGTCTCCCGCGTCGCCGGACTCGGCTACGTCGGCATGCTCGCCGGCCCCGCCGTGATCGGCTGGCTGACCCACCTCGTCGCCCTCAACCACGCCTTCGTCCTGCTGATCCTGCTGTGCGTGACCACCGCCGTGGGCGCCCGCGTGCTCCGCACCGGACCCGGCCTCGTCCGCCGGGCGAGGACGGAGACGGAGACGGAGACGGCAGCCGACCATCCCCGCCAGTGCGAGATGGCGGCCGGCAACCAATGACCGCTTGTGCGGCACGGTCCCTGACAACCGTGCCGCACAAGCTCTCCTCTCCCCGGTCGCCAGAGCCGGGAGCCAAGCCCTCAGCCAACCGAAGGAGCCCCCGATGTCCGAGGTCCACGCACACCCCGCCCGCGGCAGTGTCGGTGTCATGCTGCCGCTCGATCTCCCCGTCGGCGAAGTGCTGCCCTACGTCCGGCGGGCCGAGGAGCTGGGGTTCGACCAGGTCTGGGTCGTGGAGGACCTCGGCTGGCGCGGCGGCGTCGCCCAGGCCGCCACGGTCCTGGCCTCCACCACGAACCTCACCGTCGGGACCGGGATCATGCCCGCCGGCGCCCGCAACGTGTGCTTCGCCGCGATGGAACTGGCCACCCTCGCCCAGCTCCACCCCGGCCGACTCATCGCGGGCATCGGCCACGGCATGCCCGGCTGGATGCGCCAGGTCGGGTCCTGGCCCGACAGCCCCCTGACGCTCATCAAGGAGTACGCGAGAGCACTCCGCCTGCTCATCGCCGGCAAGCCCGGTCCCGAGAACGGCCGGTACGTACGCTGCGAGGGCGTGGTCATCACCGAGATCCCGGACATCGTCCCCCCGGTGATTCTCGGCGTCCGCGGCCCCAAGTCGCAGGCCGTCGCGGGCGAGGTCGCCGACGGACTCCTCCTGGCCGAGCCCGCAGCACCCGCCTACATCACCGCCTCCCTGCGCAACCTGGGCTCCTCCGCGCACCCTCGGGAGATCGTCGTCTACGACGCCGCAGCCGTGGACGACGACGAGGAAGCCGCCCTCGCCCGCGTCCGCACCACCCTCGAGTCGGTCGGCGAGCCGCAGTGGGCCGCGCACATCGACCCCCTGCCCTTCGCCGAGGAACTGCGCGCACATCGCGCCGCCAGCAGCGACGCCCGGCACTTCGCCCGGACGATGCCCGCCGACTGGGTCCGTGCCTTGAGCATCGCCGGCACCCCGGCCCAGGCCCGCGCGGCGATCGACGCCCGCCACGCGGCCGGCGCGACCAGTGTCGTGCTCGCCCCGGCGGGCCCAGACCCCCTGGCCGCCCTCGACTCCCTCGCCCGCGCCCTGCCCCACCGGCACTGACCCAACGCCCCGCGACCGCAAGGAAACCGACCCGCATGACCACCGACCGCCACCGCATCGTGCTCTTCGACCTCTTCGGGGTCATCGCCCGCCACCAACGCCCGGGCGCCCTGGAGAAGATGGCCGCCCGCTGCCACGCCTCCGCCGACGCCTTCACCACGGCCTACTGGACCCACCGCCCGCCCTACGACGCCGGCCGGCACACCGCGTCCGCGTACTGGACCGACGTACTGAACTCGCTGTCCCTCCGCGCCGACGCCGACACGATCGAAGAGCTGCGGCTCACCGACATCGAGAGCTGGTCCCGCGTCGACGACCGCATGGTCACCTACGTGCGGACCCTGCGGGACCGCACCCGGGTCGCCCTGCTGTCCAACATCCCGGCGGACCACGCGGACGCCTTCCTCGCCGCCCAGCCATGGCTGCACGACCTCGACCACGTGGTGTTCTCCGGCAAGATCGGCGCGGCCAAGCCCGCCCCGGCCGCCTTCCAGCACTGCGTCGCCGCCCTGCGCGCCACACCCGCCGACTTCCTCTTCGTCGACGACCGCGAGGAGAACGTCCGCGCGGCACAGGCGGTCGGCATGAACGGACACGTTTTCCGGAGCCAGGACGACCTCGCCGCCGCCGTCGACGCGTGGCTGTGAACCCGATGAGCGGCGCTCGCCGCCTCTCGTCGAACCCGGACGTCCTTCCTCGAGTACGTCCGCAAGGGTGACAGGCGTGGGGATTCGCGCAGCGACTGAGCAAACGTCACCCGGCGACGTAGTAACCCTGACATATCCCCCCACGCACCCGACCGAAAGGTTCTGTCGCATGCGATGCCCCAGCCATGGCGGCCCGAAGTGCCAGTTCATCCCCCCGCACATTCTCAATCACATCGCCAAAGCCACCGGAATGGACACCAGAGAGCCCCACCCGGCCACCCTGTCGGCGACCGCCAGCACGCAGTTCCGGGACGAAAGGGCCCGCGGAGCAATCAATCTCGCGGCGCTGACGACTCCCCGTCCGGGTAAATCCGACCGAGTGGTCCACGACTCCAAGAACCAGTGGGACCTGGCCCTGGCCCAACAGGTCCGCGGGGAGAGCGACCCGGCGGTGGGCAGCCCCAAGAACGCGAACATGGCGTACGACCACGTCGGGGAGGTGCGTTCTTTCTACGCCGACACCTTCGGCCGGGACAGCATCGACAACCGCGGTATGAGCATCAAGGTCTTCGTCAATTACGGCGTCGACTTCGACAACGCTTTTTGGGACGGCGAGAACATCGTCCTGGGCAACGGCGACGAAATGATCTTCACGGATTTCTGCAAGTCGCCCGACGTCCTGGGTCACGAACTGACGCACGGCGTCGTGCAGCACACCGCGAACCTGGAATACCAGGGCCAGTCCGGTGCCCTCAACGAGCACTTCGCCGACGTGTTCGGAAGCCTGATCGAGCAGCGGATGCGGAAAGAGGACGCGGGGACCGCCAACTGGCTCATCGGTGACGAGGTGATGGCGGAGGAGCTGTTCGGCGAGGCCCTGCGGTCGATGGCCCACCCCGGCACCGCGTACGACAACCCCACCATGGGGAAGGACCCGCAGCCGGCGCACATGAACAAGTACTTCCCGGGTCCGGAGGACAACCAGGGCGTCCACATCAACAGCGGTATCCCGAACCGGGCGTTCTATCTGGTGGCGTCCGAGATCGGCACCGCCCACGCCGGCCAGATCTGGTACGCGGGACTGCAGAACCTCTGGTCGACCGCGAAGTTCGAGGACGCGGCAGCGGTACTCAGCGCTCAGGCGCGAATTCTCGCCCGCGAGAGCAAGGTGGCGAGGCACGCCCCGCAAACGGTGCGATCGGCATTCCGGGACGTCGGCATCATCTAGTCCCGATCATGGGTGAGGGCCCGCCAGTGACTGGCGGGCCCTCACCCATGATCAGGAAAGCAATTTCTATGAATGTGGTTCAATAGGCAAATATCTATAGAACTGCATGCACGAGGAATTGATCTTGAGTACTGTTTCATCACCGGATTCGCCGACCGTGACCGCGGCTCTCGACAACAACCACATAGAGATCCAGGCCGCGTGCTGGTCGTGCGACAGAACGGTGAGAAAGCTCGTGCCGCGCAGGAGCCGGACTCATCAGCATTTCCACTGGAACTGCGACACCTGCGAGGTCGCATGGGAAGGACCGGGCTCCCACCCGGCATGACAGACAGTCGACAGGGCCCTGTCCTGGGGAGAGGGCCCTGTTGTCCGCGTCTCAGGCCTCGGTGAGGACGACTTCCTGGATCTGCTCCGAGTGGACGGTCGGCATCGGGATGAAGCCGGTGCGGCGGAACTCCACCAGGCTGGTCTTCACCCGCACGGGGCCGGGCTCGTACGCGCCCGGCTCGGTGGCCTTGGTGTTCGACCACTGGTGCCAGGAGCCGTCACAGCTCGCGGCGATGCTGTCCATGCCGTACCAGACGTTCTCGCCGCGCTCGATCGAGGCCGCGACGCGGACGGAGTCACCGGTGCTGAGGCAGCGGTAGCTGCCGGCGAGGGTGAGCTCCCCGTCGGGCGTGATGCGGCCGGATTCGACCGTCACCTGGTCGAAGCCCTCGTCGGCGGCCTGGGCCGCCGCCACGGCGGCGGGCGACACGGCAAGCAGCACGACACCGGCGGCGACGGCCACCGCGCGGGAGACGGCCGAGCGGACCGAGCGGGACGAGCAGGACGAGATCGGGGAGACCGGAGAGAGCGGGGAGAGCGGGGAGAGCGGGGAGCGGGGAAATGCCATGGGGAACCTCCTGGGGCGACTCGGGGGGACTCCACAGGTACTGGCCCCGCGCGCTCGCGCGCGTGATCATCACCCCTTCGTCGGCGAGTCGTGCGCGCCGACTGCTCCGCTTTTCGGATTCGGGAGCTTTTCGGATCGCGGATCTTTTCCGAATGTCAGGGTGGTGTCACAGCACGTCCGTGTGCTGTCACGCTTCCTCGACACGACTTGGCACCGGCCCCGGGCACGGGCATCGTCGGAAGTGGCAAGGAAGCGCCACCCGAGCACCAGCATCCGATCCGGAGGCACACCATGTGTTCACACCAGCCCCCGTGCCCCTCGGCCGACCGTCCCGACCGGGACGCCGCGCACATCGTCGCCTTCCACCCCGAGCAGGGCTGGAACCTCCTGTGCAACGGCGCGATCGTCTTCGACGACACCGGCGAACTGCTGCCCGACGGCAGCGTGATCATGCCGCACCGTCTGGCGACCGCCGCCTGAACCACCCCCGGTCCGTTACGGCAGCACAGCAAAGCCGTCGAGTTCCACCAGGGCCCGTTCGTCCCAGAGCCGTACGATCCCGACGACCGCCATCGCCGGATAGTCACGTCCCGCCAACTTCCGCCAGATACGGCCGAGTTGCGAGGCCTGGACGCGATATTCCGCGACGTCCGTGGCGTACACGGTGACCCGGGCCAGATCGGCGGGCGTACCGCCGGCCGCGCGCAGTGCGGAAAGCAGATTCCCCAGGGCCCGCTCGAACTGCTCGGGCAGGGTGTCCCCCACGAGTTTCCCGCCGTCGTCGAGCGCGGTCTGCCCCGCGAGGAACACCAGCCGGGAGCCGGTGGCGACGACGGCGTGCGAGAAGCCCACGGGCGGCGCGAGGCCGGGCGGGTTGACCCGCTCGGCGGTCACCGGACCTCCTCCGCCGAATCTGCCGCATCCGTCGCCCGGGTCGCATCCGTCGCATCCGTCGCATCCGTCGCATCCGTCGCCTGCCGGTACAACTCCTTGGCGATGACCGTCCGTTGGACCTCGCTGGCCCCCTCGTAGATACGCGGCGCCCGTACCTCCCGGTAGAGGTGCTCGAGGAGATGGCCGCGTCGCAGCGCCCGCGCGCCGTGCAGTTGGACGGCCGCGTCGACGACGTACTGCGCGGTCTCGGTGGCCAGCAGCTTCGCCATCGCGGCGCGCGCCGGGACATCCTGGGCGCCCTCGTCGTACGCCGCCGCTGCCGCGTAGACCATCAGGCGGGCCGCCTCCGTGCGCAGGGCCATCTCGGCGACCTGGTGGGCGACGGCCTGGAGGTCCTTCAGCTTGCCGCCGAAGGCGTCCCGGCGGCGGGTGTGGGCGAGGGCGGCGTCCAGGGCCGCCTGGGCCATGCCGACCGCGAAGGCGCCGACGCTCGGCCGGAACAGGTTCAACGTGCCCATGGCGACCCGGAATCCACCGTCGGGTTCGCCGATGACGTCGTCCACGGTGACCGGTACGGCGTCCAGCGCGAGGGCGCCGATCGGGTGCGGGGAGAGCATGTCGAGGGCGGTGCCGGTGAGGCCCGGCCGGTCGGCGGGGAGCAGGAAGGCCGTGACTCCACGGGCCCCGGCCCCCGCTGTCGTACGGGCGAAGACGGTGTAGAAGTCGGCCTCGGGGGCGTTGGAGATCCAGCACTTCTCGCCGGTGAGGCGCCAGCCGGAGGAGCCGTGCGGGGTGGCCGTGAGGGAGAGGGCCGCCGCGTCGGAGCCCGCGCCCGGCTCGCTCAGCGCGAACGCGGCCACCGCGCTGCCCTCGCTCACCCGGGGCAGCCAGCGTGCGCGCTGGGCCGGTGTGCCGTGGGCGTGGACCGGGTGGGCGCCGAGGCCCTGGAGGGCGAGGGCGGTCTCCGCCTCGGTGCAGGCGTGGGCGAGGGACTCGCGCATCAGACACAGGTCCAGCGCACCGGAGGTGAACAGCCGGTCGAGCAGCCCGAGTTGACCGAGTTCGGCGACGAGGGGACGGTTGACGCGGCCCGGTTCGCCCTTCTCGGCGAGCGGGCGCAGCCGGTCGGCGGCCAGCGCGCGCAGCTCCACGCACCAGGCGGCCTGGGCCGGTTCGAGCGAGAATGCGGGCATCGCCGGTCCTCTCTCCGGGGCCGTCGTTCGCGGTCCCACCCCGACGGTATCGCGCACCGTTGACTGTCGTCACCAACACGATACGCTCCTGGGGCGAGCCCACCACTACGCCCACACGGCAAGGGGGCGAACCGCCATGGACCCCATGCGGCCAATGCAACCCATGCAGTCTGTGCAGCCCGCGCAGCCCATGCGGCCCCTGCGTCCGAGGCAGCCCGGACACGACGGGACCCCCGAGGACCGTGCGGACCTCGATGACCGCGCCGACCCCGCCCACCCGATCCCCTCGGCCCACGTCGACACCTTCGCGCGCGACCGTCTCCCGCCCCCGGACCAGTGGCCCCGCCTCCACTTCGACCTGCCCGAGCTGCGCTACCCCGACCGGCTGAACTGCGCGGCCGAGCTGCTGGAGGGCGCCGGTGACGATCACGGGCGCCCGGTGTTCCGTACCGCCTCCGGCGAGGTGTGGACGTACGGCGAGCTGCGCACCCGTGTCGACCGGGTCGCGCATGTCCTGACCCGGGATCTCGGGGTGGTGCCGGGCAACCGGGTCCTGCTGCGCGGCCCCACGACTCCATGGCTCGCGGCCTGCTGGCTGGCCGTGCTGAAGGCGGGCGCGGTCGCGGTCACCGTGCTGGCCCAGCAGCGGCCGCACGAGCTGCGCACGATGTGCGACATCGCCCAGGTGCGCCACGCCCTGTGCGACGTCCGGGCCCTCGACGATCTCACCGAGGCGGCGATACCGGGGCTGCGGATCATGCCGTACGGCGGTCACGGCCTCGACGACCTGCTGAACCGTCCGGTGCCCGGCACGCCGTACCCGGCCGTGGACACCGCGGCCGACGACGTGGCGCTGATCGCGTTCACGTCCGGCACCACCGGCCGCCCGAAGGGGTGCATGCACTTCCACCGGGACGTGCTCGCCGTCGCGGACACCTTCTCGCGGCATGTACTGAAACCGCGTGCCGACGACGTGTTCGCGGGCAGTCCGCCGCTCGGTTTCACCTTCGGGCTCGGCGGGCTCGTGGTCTTCCCGATGCGGGCCGGGGCGAGCGCGTTACTCCTCGAACAGGCGGGCCCCAGGCAGCTGTTGCCGGCCATCTCCGAGCATCGTGTGTCGGTGCTGTTCACGGCCCCGACCGCCTACCGCGCGATGCTCGACGAGCTGGACGCGTACGACACCGGTTCGCTGCGCCGCTGCGTCTCGGCGGGCGAGAACCTGCCCGCGGCCACCTGGCGGGCCTGGTACGAGCACACCGGCCTGCGCCTGATCAACGGTATCGGCGCGACCGAACTGCTGCACATCTTCATCTCGGCGGCCGACCAGGACATCAGGCCCGGCACGACCGGGATTCCGGTGCCGGGCTGGCACGCGCGCGTGCAGGACGAGAGCGGCGAACCGGTGCCGGACGGTACGCCCGGACTGCTCGCGGTGCGGGGCCCGGTCGGGTGCCGTTATCTCGCTGATCCGCGCCAGGCCGCGTATGTGCGGGACGGCTGGAACATCACCGGGGACACGTACGTCCGGGAGGGCGACGGCTACTTCCGGTACGTGGCACGGGCCGACGACATGATCATCTCGGCCGGGTACAACATCGCGGGCCCGGAGGTCGAGGAGGCGCTGCTGCGCCACCCGGACGTCGTGGAGACGGCCGTGGTGGGACGGGCGGACGAGGTGCGCGGACAGGTCGTGGTGGCGTACACCGTGCTCAAGGAGGGCGTACGACGGGACGCGGAGGCGCTGCGCGCGTTCGTCAAGGGGGAGCTGGCCCCGTACAAGTGTCCGCGCGAGATCGTCTTCCTGGACGCGCTGCCACGGACGGCGACGGGAAAGCTTCAGCGCTTCCGGCTGCGCGGGTTGAAGTGATCTTGACCAGAAATCAACCGCCGAGGGTAGTTGACCAGCGGAAATGGCGACGAGCAGTGATCCCGGCGGCCTAAAATGATCAACGTGTCCGAACAGCACGCCCCTCGGTCCCTCATCGTCACGCTCTACGGCGCCTACGGCCGCTTCATGCCCGGCCCGGTCCCCGTGGCCGAGCTGATCCGGCTCCTGGCCGCGGTTGGCGTCGACGCGCCCTCCGTACGGTCGTCCGTGTCCCGCCTCAAGCGGCGCGGCCTGCTCCTGCCCGCCCGTACGGCGCAGGGCGCGGCCGGGTACGAACTGTCGCCGGACGCCCGCCAGTTGCTCGAGGACGGTGACCGGCGTGTGTACGCCGCCGCGCCTCCCCCGCAGGACGAGGGCTGGGTGCTCGCCGTGTTCTCCGTCCCCGAGTCGGAGCGCCAGAAGCGCCATGTCCTGCGGTCCCGGCTGGCCGGACTCGGCTTCGGTACGGCGGCGCCGGGCGTGTGGGTGGCCCCGGCGCGCCTCTACGACGAGACCCGCCACACCTTGGAGCGGCTGCGCCTCGACGCGTACGTCGACTTCTTCCGCGGCGAGCACCTGGGGTTCGCCGCGACGGCCGAGGCGGTCTCCCGCTGGTGGGACCTGGCCGCCATCGCCAAGGAGCACGAGGCGTTCCTCGACCGTCACGCGCGCGTGCTGCACGACTGGGAGTCGCGCGAGGACACCCCGCCCGAGGAGGCGTACCGCGACTACCTGATGGCCCTGGACTCCTGGCGTCACCTGCCGTACACCGACCCCGGCCTGCCCGCACACCTACTGCCTGCCGACTGGCCGGGCGTCCGCTCGGCGGCCGTCTTCCAGGGGCTGCACACACGGCTGCGGGACGCGGGCGCCGCTTTCGCGGGGCTGTGACGCACTCGCACCCACGCACACGGGTCAACTCTCCAATGTGAGCCGGGGTTTGGGGGTGTCCGTGCGTCCGGTGCGCGGGCGTCGGCTGCCCGCGCGGTACGGTGCCGGCCAGCCGGCGCCCGGACCCTCGTACCCCTGCTCGGCTGCCGCGTGCAGGGTCCAGTTCGGGTCGTAGAGATGGGGGCGGGCCAGCGCGCACAGGTCTGTACGGCCCGCCAGGATCAGGGAGTTGACGTCGTCCCAGGAGGAGATCGCGCCGACCGCGACCACGGGGGCGCCGGTCTCGTGGCGGATCCGGTCCGCGAACGGGGTCTGGTACGAACGGCCGTACTCCGGACGCTCGTCGCCCACCACCTGACCGGTCGACACATCGATCGCGTCGGCGCCATGGTCGACGAAGGCGCGCGCGATCGAGACGGCGTCCTCGGCCGTCGTACCGCCGTCGGCCCAGTCCGTGGCCGAGATACGGACGGTCATGGGGCGGTCCTCGGGCCACATCTCCCGTACGGAGTCGAAGACTTCGAGGGGGAAGCGGAGCCGGGCGGTGAGCGGACCGCCGTAGGCGTCCGTGCGGTGGTTGGTGAGCGGGGAGAGGAAGCCGGAGAGCAAGTACCCGTGGGCGCAGTGGAGTTCGAGGAGATCGAAGTCGGCGTGCGCGGCTCGGCGCGCGGCTGACGTGAACTGCTCCCGAATGAGGCCGAGTTGGGCGACGGTCAACTCGTGCGGAGTCTGACTGCGCGGCCCGTACGGAATCGGGGACGCGGCGACCAGCGGCCAGTTGCCCTCCTCCAGCGGTTCGTCGATGCCCTCCCACATCAGCTTCGTCGAACCCTTGCGGCCGGAGTGGCCGAGCTGGATGCCGATCGCGGTGCCGGGGGCCCGCGCGTGCACGAAGGCGGTGACGCGCCGCCAGGCCTCGGCCTGCCCGTCCGTGTAGAGGCCGGCGCAACCCGGGGTGATGCGCCCTTCGGCGCTGACGCACACCATTTCGGTCATCACCAGGCCGGCGCCGCCCAGCGCTCTCGCGCCCAGGTGGACGAGGTGGAAGTCGCCGGGGACGCCGTCCGTGGCCGAGTACATGTCCATGGGGGACACGACGACACGGTTGCGGAGGGTCAGCCCGCGCAGCCGGAACGGCGTGAACATCGGCGGGGTGGCGGGAGGGCAGCCGAACTCCCGCTCGACCGAGGCGGTGAAGCGCGGGTCGCGCAGCCGCAGGTTGTCGTGCGTGACCCGGCGGCTGCGAGTGAGGAGGTTGAACGCGAACTGGCGGGACGGCTGGTCGAGGTAGCGGGGCAGGTTCTCGAACCACTCCAGACTGGCGCGGGCCGCCCGCTGGGTGGACTCGACGACGGGCCGCCGCTCCGCCTCGTACGCCGCCAGCGCCTCGGCCAGGGTCGGCCGCTCCTCCAGGCAGGCGGCCAGCGCGAGGGCGTCCTCGACAGCGAGCTTGGTGCCGGAGCCGATGGAGAAGTGGGCGGTGTGGGCGGCGTCCCCGAGGAGCACGACGTTGCCGTGCGACCAGCGGTCGTTGACGACCGTACGGAACGTGGTCCACGCCGAATTGTTGGCGCGCAGCGGACGTCCGCCGAGGGCGTCCGCGAAGATCTTGGCGCAGCGTTCGACGGAGGCCGGCAGGTCGGTCTCGTCGAAACCGGCCGCCCGCCACACCTCCTCACGCATCTCGACGATCACGGTCGAGGCGTCGGCGGCGTACGGATATCCGTGGAGTTGCATCACGCCGTGCTCCGTCTCCGCGATCTCGAAGCGGAAGGCGTCGAAGGCGAAGTCGGCGGCGAGCCAGAGGTAGCGGCAGCGGTGGGTGGTCACCCTGGGCCGGAACTCCTGGGCGTAGGCGTCGCGGGTGGCGCTGTGGACGCCGTCCGCGGCGATGACCAGGTCGTACGTCTCTGCCAGCCGGGCCGGGTCCGGCGCTCGCGTACGGAAGCGCAGCTCGACGCCGAGTGAGCGGCAGCGGGCGTGCAGGATCTCCAGGAGCCGCCGCCGGCCGAGGGCGGCGAAGCCGTGTCCTCCGGAGGTGTGGCGGGTGGCACGGTGGACGATGTCGATGTCGTCCCAGCGGGTGAAGTGCCGGCGCAGGGCGTCGTAGACCACCGGGTCGGCGTGTTCTATGCCGCCGAGGGTCTCGTCGGAGAGCACGACTCCGAAGCCGAAAGTGTCGTCGGGGGCGTTGCGTTCCCAGAGGGTTATGTCGCGGTCGGGGCGGAGGCGTTTGAGGAGGGCGGCGGCATAGAGACCGCCGGGGCCGCCGCCGATGATCGCGACGCGGTCGGCCGCCTGGGAGGGAGGTTTCATCGGCCCCGCCATTTCGGGGGGCGTTTCTGCGTGAACGCCTCGTGGAACTCCCTGTAGTCCTCGCCTGTCATGAGGAGCGCCTGGGTCGCGGCGTCCAGTTCGACGGCTGCCGACAGCGGCATGTCCAGTTCGGCGGTGAGCAGCGCCTTCGTCTGGGCGTACGCCAGTGCCGGGCCCCCGGCGAGGCGGCCGGCCAGCGTCTGGGCGGCCTCGTCGGCGCGGCCCTCCTCGGTCAGCTCGCTGATCAGGCCGATGCGCTCCGCCTCCGGCGCCCGGACGGGCTCGCCCAGCATCAGCAGGCGGGTCGCGTGGCCGAGTCCGACGACCCTGGGCAGCAGATAGGCGGCGCCCATGTCCCCGCCGGAGAGGCCGACCCGGGTGAAGAGGAAGGCGAACCGCGCGGACGGATCGGCGACGCGGAAATCGGCGGCCAGCGCGAGAACCGCACCGGCGCCCGCCGCGACCCCGTGCACCGCCGCGATCACCGGGAACGGGCATTCCCGTACGGCCCGTACGACCTGCCCGGTCATCCGGTTGAAGTCGAGCAGCTGGGCGGTGTCCATGGAGAGGGTGGCGCCGATGATCTCGTCGACGTCACCGCCGGAGCAGAAACCGCGGCCTTCCCCCGCCAGCACCAGCGCCCGTACGGATCTCTCCCGGGACAGCTCGGCGAGCAGATCGCGCAGGTCGGCGTAGGCGCCGAAGGTGAGGGCGTTGAGTTTCTCGGGGCGGGCGAGGGTGACGGTGGCCACGCCGGTGAGGGTGACGTCCAGGCGGAGGTGACGCCAGGCGGAGGTGCGGGGGGTCGAGCCGGTGAAGGGACTCATGCGCGGTCTCCTCGGCGAACGGGGGACGGCTTCGCATGAATTTATCATCTGTCCGTGACTGTCGTCACGAGGGCGCGATAAGGCATGTGATCTCGATCCGGTCCCGTCACGAGGTGTCAATAGCGCGGTAACAGTGGGAGTGGGCGAGGGAGACGGGCCGTTGGTCTGGGTAAGTCGACGGTGAGCGGGGCCGAAGGTCCCCTCGGCGCCCGACCAGCGCCTCTGCCGGACCCCGCCGTACCATTCCCATTGTTGAAAGCAGGACAGCCTGCTCCATGAACGGAACCGCCGTGCAAGAACCCCCCGCCCCCGCCTCCTGGCGTATCGCCCTGCCGCACACCGCCGCGGCGGTGCCTGTCGCCCGCGCGCTGGTTCGCACGGCTCTGGCCGAGCTGGAACACGCGGCGGCGGACTGTGACACGGCGGAGCTGCTCACCGCGGAGCTGGTGGCGAACGCCGTGGAGCATACGGCGGGCAGCGCGCCGATAGAGCTGGTGGTGGAGCTGTTGCCGACCAGCTGTCAGGTGGAGGTGCACGATCCCGATCCGGCGCCGCCGGGGAATCTGACGCGGCCGGTGTCCGAGGAGCCGGATCCTTGGCAGGAGCATGGGCGGGGGCTGCTGCTGATTCGGACACTGAGCTCGTCGTGCGGCCACCGGCCGACGGCATCGGGCAAGGCGGTGTGGTTCAGGGTCCCGGTGGTACCGGCCCAGTGGCACCGGGCGTAGGGGTTTTCGCCCCCGCCGCCCCGAACCCCCGCTCCTCAAACGCCGGAGGGGCTAGATTTTCAGCCCGTCCGGCGTTTGAGGACAAGGCCCGTTCAGGGCCATAGGGGGGTCTGGGGGCGCAGCCCCCAGGGACAGGATGGGACGGGTAGGGGCGGCGAGGGCGGGAAAACCGGACCTCAGCCCAGCGTCGCGACCAGTACCGCCTTGATCGTGTGCAGCCGGTTCTCCGCCTCGTCGAACACCACCGAGTGCCCCGACTCGAACACCTCGTCCGTGACCTCCAGCGACTCCAGCCCGTACGTCTCGTATATCTCGCGCCCCACCTTCGTCCCGAGATCATGAAACGCCGGCAGACAGTGCAGGAACTTCACCACCGCGTTCCCCGTCGCCCGCAGCACATCCATCGTCACCGCGTACCCCGCCAACGCCGCGATCCGCTCCGCCCACACCGCCTTGGGCTCCCCCATCGACACCCACACGTCGGTGGCGACGAAGTCGACACCCCGCACCCCCTCCGCCACCTCCTCGGTCAGCGTCACCCGCGCACCGCTCGCCTCCGCCAGCTTCCGCGCGTCGGCGACGATGTCCTCGGCGGGCCAGTAGGCCCGCGGCGCGACGATCCGTACGTCCATGCCGAGCAGTGCGCCGGTGATCAGATATGAGTTGCCCATGTTGAAGCGCGCGTCGCCCAGGTAGGCGAAGGCGATCTCCTTCAACGGCTTGTCGCTGTGCTCGGTCATCGTCAGTACGTCGGCCAGCATCTGGGTGGGGTGCCAGTCGTCGGTCAGACCGTTGAACACCGGGACGCCCGCGTACGCGGCGAGCTCCTCCACCGCGGCCTGGCTGTCGCCCCGGAACTCGATCCCGTCGTACATCCGCCCGAGCACCCGGGCGGTGTCCTTCACGGACTCCTTGTGCCCCATCTGCGAGCCCGACGGGTCCAGGTACGTCGTCGAGGCGCCCTGGTCCGCCGCCGCGACCTCGAACGCGCAGCGCGTACGCGTCGAGGTCTTCTCGAAGATCAGCGCGATGTTCTTCCCCGCCAGGTACCGCGTCTCGGCCCCGGCCTTCTTCGCGGCCTTCAGCTCGGCGGCGAGGTCGAGGAGCCCCCGGAACTCCTCCTCGGTGAAGTCGAGCTCCTTGAGGAAGTGGCGCCCGGCGAGGGCGGTCGGGACAGTCGCCATGGGGGGGCACTCCTGGTGATCCGGCAGGACTTACATGACATCGCAACAACAGACGAATGGAAGTCTATACGACGACTTACATTTCTATGCGGACACGGAAGCCCGTTTACAGGACGGGACGGCTTGGCTCACACCACCGCGTCCCGCTGCACCGGACAGCTCATACAGCGCGGCCCGCCCCTCCCCCGCCCCAGCTCACTGCCCGGGATCTCTATCACCTCGAGCCCCTGCTTGCGCAGATGTGTGTTCGTGGTCGCGTTGCGCTCGTAGGCGACGACCACGCCCGGCTCGACGGCGAGGACGTTGCAGCCGTCGTCCCACTGCTCGCGCTCCGCCGCGTGCACGTCCTGGGTCGCGGTCAGGACGCGGATCTCGCTCAGCCCGAGCGCGGCGGCGATCGCCCGGTGCATGTGCTCCGGCGGATGGTCGGTGACCTTCAACTCCTTGTCTCCGACGCCCGGTTCGATGGTGTACGAGCGGAGCATGCCGAGGCCTGCGTACTGGGTGAAGGTGTCGCCGTCGACCATCGTCATCACCGTGTCGAGGTGCATGAACGCGCGCCGTTTGGGCATGTCGAGCGCCACGATCGTCTCGGCCGAACCGGCGGCGAAGAGCTTGTGCGCGAGCATCTCGACCGCCTGGGGCGTGGTCCGCTCGCTCATGCCGATGAGTACGGCGCCGTTGCCGATGACGAGCACGTCACCGCCCTCGATGGTGGAGGGGTAGTCCGCCTGTCCCTCCGACCAGAGGCGGAAGGTTTCGTCACGGAAGAGCGGGTGGTGCCGGTAGATCGCCTCGAAGTGCACGGTCTCCCGCTGGCGCGCGGGCCAGCGCATCGCGTTGATGGAGACGCCGTCGTAGATCCAGGCGGAGGTGTCGCGGGTGAAGAGATGGTTGGGGAGGGGGCCGAGGAGGAAGTCGTCCAGGTCCATGACATGGAAGCGGACCGAGGTCGGTTCCGCGTGCGCGGCGAGGAACTCGCGCTTGGTGATACCGCCGACGAGGAGTTCGGCCAGCTCGGCGGCGGCCAGGTTCTCGAAGGCGGCGCGGAGATGGTCGGTGGCGAGCGGCCCGTACTCCTTCTCGTCGAAGACGCGGTCCAGTACGAGGGTGCGGGCCGCCGGGATCGCCAGGGCCTCGGTGAGCAGGTCGCCGAAGAGGTGGACGGCGACGCCACGGTCACGCAGGACGTCGGCGAAGCCGTCGTGCTCGGCGCGCGCCCGGCGCACCCACAGGACGTCGTCGAAGAGAAGGGCGTCCTTGTTGCTGGGGGTGAGCCTTTTGAGCTCTAGATCCGGCCGGTGCAGGATGACGCGGCGCAGCCGCCCGGCCTCGGAGTCGACGTGGAATCCCATGCCTCCATCCTGACCACTTCGCACCCTGTTCACCCGCTGGTCGACGGTATATGTGCGATAACCCTCTCCCTCCCGCTTCCCCCCTCCCGCTCCTCCCTCCCACTCCCCATCTCGTCCTCTTGACGATAAGGAGGCCGACCGCATATCGTCCACGTGACGACAAGTGGTGCCCCACCACGAGGGAATGGAAGACAGGCACATGGCCGACATCACCCGGCGCTTCGGCTGGCGCCATCTGCGCGGCACACCCACGGCCCACATCCGCCACCACCGCTCCGGCCGACTGGCGCACGACGGTCCCGGACTCAGCTTCTGGTTCCGCGCACTGACCGCCACCCTCTCCGAAGTCCCGGTCGACGACCGGGAGTTGGCGATGACCTTCCACGCCCGTACGTCGGACTTCCAGGACGTGACGGTCCAGGCGACCGTCACCTACCGGATCAGCGACCCCGCCCTGGCCGCCGGCCGCCTCGACTTCTCCGTCGACCCGGACACCGGAGTCTGGCGGAGCGCGCCCCTGGAGCAGCTGGCGACCCTGCTGACGGAGACGGCCCAGCAGCACGCTCTGGACGTCCTGGCCCGTACGGCACTGTCGTCCGCGCTGGTCGACGGGGTGGCGTCGGTGCGGGAGCGGGTCTCGGCGGGGCTGGCCGCCGAGCCGCGGCTGCCGGCCACGGGCATCGAGGTCGTGGCGGTGCGGGTGGTGGCGCTGCGGCCGGAGCCCGAGGTGGAGCGGGCGCTGCGGACTCCCGCCCGCGAACTGATCCAGCAGGAGGCCGACCGGGCGACGTACGAACGCCGTGCGGTCGCCGTGGAGCGCGAGCGGGCCATCGCCGAGAACGAACTCGCCAGCCAGATCGAACTCGCCCGCAGGGAGGAGCAGTTGGTCGACCAGCGGGGTACGAACGCCCGCCGGGAAGCCGAGGAGTACGCGGCGGCCGACGCGGTACGGGCGGACGCCGAGGCGGCACGCGTCATACGGTTGGCGGAGGCCGAGGCCGAGAGCGTGCGCGGAGTGGGCGAGGCGCGGGCCCAGGCCCAGGTGGCGTGGCTGCAGGCCCACGCCGACGCGGATGTGACGCTGCTGAACGCCCTGACGGGCACGCGGCTCGCCGAGAACCTGCCCCGGATCGACAGCGTGACGGTGTCGCCGGACGTACTGACCGGCCTGCTCGCGAAGCTGGGCGGAGCACAGCAGTGAGTCTCGCTCCCCGGGCCGTCCTGGTCCATCGCACCACGGAGTACGAGGAGTTGGTGGCCCGGCACGGCACGCACGGCCAGGCCGCCTTCTTTCTGCGCTCGCGGGGCCGGGACATCGAGGAGATCGCCGAACGCCACCGCCGGACCCGTCGGTCCATGGCGGAGGTGACGGCGGCGATACCCCTGACCTGGCGTCAGACCCAGGTGGAGCGGGCCGACTTGGACCGTTTCCTCTTCGGCCCCGAGGACGTGGTCGTCGTGGTCGGGCAGGACGGGCTGGTGGCGAATGTCGCCAAGTACCTCACGGGACAGCCGGTTGTAGGGGTCGACACCGACCCCGGGCGCAATCCCGGAGTGCTGGTGCGACACCGACCGGAGTCGGTGGCGGGCCTACTGCCCGCGGCGCTGGCGCGGGGCACCGGCGCCGACGAACTCACCATGGTCGAGGCGGTGGCCGACGACACGCAGCGGCTGGTCGCCCTCAACGAGATCTACCTGGGGGCA
Organism: Streptomyces sp. NPDC047042; assembly: GCF_040644035.1. Taxonomy (NCBI): domain Bacteria; kingdom Bacillati; phylum Actinomycetota; class Actinomycetes; order Kitasatosporales; family Streptomycetaceae; genus Streptomyces; species Streptomyces sp. NPDC047042. The sequence continues at coordinate 202,525 of NZ_JBEYVP010000012.1, forward strand.
CCCGGCCACCAGACGGTCCGGTACCGCCTGGGTCTCGACGACGACAGGGGTGCCGTCGAGGCCCAGGCCTCCTCCGGGGTGCTGGTGGGGACGGGGACCGGGGCGAGCGGATGGCTGCGCTCACTGTGGCAGGAACGCGGCGCGACCCTCCCCCTGCCCCGCCCCACCGACGACCGCCTCCTGTGGTTCGTACGGGAGGCATGGCCGTCCCCGGCCACGGGAACGTCCCTGGTGGCGGGCGAACTGGCGGCAGGCTCCGCCCTCCACCTCACAGTGGAGTCGGAACGCCTGGTCGCCTTCGGCGACGGAATGGAACAGGACGCGGTACAGCTGACATGGGGCCAGAGGGTCCGGGTCGGGGTGTGCACGGAGAGACTCCGACTCCTGTAGCCCTCTTCTTTTAGCCCGTCCGGCGTTTGAGGACGAGGCCCGTTCAGGGCCGAAGGGGGGTCTGGGGGCGCAGCCCCCAGGTTCAGGATGGGATGGGTAGGGGCGGCGGGGGCGAAAACACCCCCGCCGCACACCTACAGCCGCGGATCCACCGGCTCGGACTCCAACGCCAACACCCCGAACACAGCCTCATGCACCCGCCACAACGGCTCCCCCTCCGCCATCCGGTCCAACGCCTCCAACCCCAACGCATACTCCCTGATCGCCAGCGACCGCTTGTGATTCAGAAACCGCCCCCGCAGCCGCCCAAGGTTCTCCGGCCGCGTGTACTCCGGCCCGTAAATGATCCGCAGATACTCCCGCCCCCGGCACTTGATCCCGGGCTGCACGAGCCGCCCCTTCCCATCACGCACCACCCCGCCCAGCGGCTTGACGACCATGCCCTCACCACCCCGCCCGGTCATCTCCAGCCACCAGTCGACACCGGCCCGCACCGACTCCGCGTCCCCGGTGTCGACGTACAGCCGACGCGTCGTCTGCAGCAGACCCGTACCGTCGCTCTCCACGAGCCGGTCCAGCAGGGCGAGTTGCTCGTCGTGAGGAAGCCCCGCCAGGCTGCGCCCCTCCGTCGCGAGGACCTGGAAGGGCGCCAGCCGGACCCCGTCCAGCCCTTCCGTGGGCCAGCAGTAACGCCGGTAGGCCGCCGTGAACGCCGAGGCGTCCGAGGCCCGTTCACGCTGGCGCGCGAGCAGGTCCCCCACGTCGATGCCCCGCGCCGCGACACCCTCCAGCGCGGCGAGCACCCCCGGGAACACCGCTCCGGAGGCGGCGCCGACCGCCGCGTACTGCGACCGCAGCAGTCCGGTCGCCTTCAGCGACCACGGCATCAACTCGGCGTCCAGGAGCAGCCAGTCGGTGGCGAGGTCCTCCCACAGGCCGGCCGTGTCCGCCGCCGCCCGTACGCGGCCGAGGATCTCCTCGGTCACCGCCGGGTCGTCGACGAACGGCCGCCCGGTACGGGTGTACAGCGCGCCGGTCGGGCCGTTGGCGTCCTCCCCGGCACCTCCACCCCCACCGTGCACACCGAACCGTTTCCGGGCCACTTCCGCGTCCCGGCACACCAGGACCACCGCCCGCGACCCCATGTGCTTCTCCTCGCACACGACCCGCTCGACGCCGTCCGCCCGGTACTGCTCGAACGCCTCCGCCGGGTGCTCCAGATAGCCTTCCACCTGGGAAGTCGCCGTCGGAGCCATCGTGGGCGGCAGGTAGGGCAGCAGCCGCGGGTCCACCGCGAAGCGGCTCATGACCTCCAGGGCCGCCGCCGCGTTCTCCTCCCGTACGGTGATCCGGCCCGCGTGACGCGTCTCCACGACCCGGCGGCCGTGGACGTCCGCCAGGTCCAGCGGGCGGCCGTCGTGCCCGCCCGGCGCCTCCGACCGCAGCGGCCTGACCGGCTCGTACCAGACCTGCTCCGCCGGTACGTCGACCAGTTCCCGCTCCGGCCAGCGCAGCGCGGTCAGCTTGCCGCCGAACACGGCACCCGTGTCGAGGCAGATGGTGTTGTTCAGCCAACTGGCCTCCGGGACAGGCGTGTGACCGTAGACGACCGCAGCCCGGCCCCGGTAGTCCTCCGCCCACGGGTAGCGCACCGGCAGGCCGAACTCGTCGGTCTCGCCGGTGGTTTCGCCGTACAGCGCGTGCGAGCGGACCCGGCCGGACGTACGGCCGTGGTACTTCTCGGGCAGACCGGCGTGGCAGACCACCAGGCGTCCGCCGTCCAGGACGTAGTGGCTGACCAGACCGTCGATGAACTCCCTTACCCGGGCCCGGAACTCGTCGCTCTCGCCGGTCATCTGCTCGATGGTCTCGGCGAGGCCGTGCGTGTGCTGGACCTTGCGGCCCTTGAGGTGGCGGCCGTACTTGTTCTCGTGGTTGCCGGGCACGCACAGGGCGTTGCCCGAGCCGACCATGGCCATCACGCGGCGCAGGACACCCGGGCTGTCCGGCCCGCGGTCGACGAGGTCACCCACGAAGACGGCGGTACGGCCGGCCGGGTGCACCCCGTCCTCGTAGCCCAACTTGCCGAGCAGTGACTCCAGTTCGGACGCGCAGCCGTGGATGTCGCCGATGATGTCGAAGGGGCCGGTGAGGTGGGTCAGGTCGTTGAAGCGCTTCTCGGTACGGACCTCGGCGCCGTCGATCTCCTCCACTCCGCGCAGGACGTGCACCTTGCGGAATCCCTCGCGCTCCAAGTGGCGCAGGGAGCGCCGGAGTTCGCGGATGTGGCGGTGGATGACCCGGCGCGGCATGTCGGCGCGGTCGGTGCGCTTGGCGTTGCGGTCGGCGCACACGTCGTCGGGCACGTCGAGGACGATGGCGATGGGCAGTACGTCGTACTGCCGCGCCAGCTCGATCAGCTGCTTCCGGCCGCTCTCCTGGACGTTGGTCGCGTCGACGACCGTACGGCGGCCCGCGGCGAGTCGCTTGCCGGCGATGTAGTGCAGGACGTCGAAGGCGTCACCGGAGGCGCTCTGGTCGTTCTCGTCGTCGGCGACCAGGCCACGGCAGAAGTCCGAGGAGATGACCTCGGTCGGCTTGAAGTGCCGCCGGGCGAAGGTGGACTTGCCCGCGCCGGACGCCCCGATCAGCACGACGAGGGAGAGATCGGTGACGGGCAGCACGCGCCCCTTCTTCTCGACGCTCTCGCCGCTGTTCTCGACGTCGCTCTCGATAGTGCTCATGCTGCCTTCGCCCCCTTCTCGTTCACGGTGTTGTCAGTTGTCGCGGTGGCTGTCGTGTCGGCGGTGTCGGTCTTCATCGTGAACACAGCCATCTGGGTGGGCGGACCCACTTCCGGGTCGTCGGGGCCGACAGCCACGAACTCCGCCTGATATCCGTGCCGTTCGGCCACCGCGCCCGCCCAGGCGCGGAACTCCTCACGCGTCCACTCGAAGCGGTGGTCGCTGTGGCGGCTGTGGCCGGCCGGGAGGGACTCCCAGCGCACGTTGTACTCGACGTTCGGCGTCGTCACGAGGACCGTGCGCGGGCGGGCCGCGCCGAACACCGCGTACTCCAGGGCGGGCAGCCGGGGCAGGTCGAGGTGTTCGACGACCTCGCACAGCACGGCGGCGTCGTACCCCTTGAGCCGCTTGTCGGTGTAGGCCAGCGAACCCTGGAGCAGCTTGACGCGCGAGGCCTGCCGCTCCCCCAGCCGGTCCAGCTTCAGCCGCCGTGAGGCGATGGTGAGCGCACGCATCGACACATCGACGCCGACGATCTCGGTGAACGCCGGGTCCTTGAGCAGCGCCTGCACCAACTGGCCCTGCCCGCACCCGAGATCGAGCACCCGGGCGGACCCGGACGCCTTCAGCGCGGAGATGATCGCGTCCCGGCGCTGCACGGAGAGCGAAGTCGGCTTCGCCTCTGTCTCCGTCTCGTCCTCGACGGCGTTGTCGATCTCCTCGACGTCGCTGTCGTCGGCCTCGGCCAGCCGGACCAGCTCGAGGCGTTCCATCGCCTCCCGGGTCAGCGACCAACGGCGGGACAGATAGCGGCTGGTGATCAGTTTCTGTTCCGGGTGCGCGGGCAGCCAGCCCTCGCCGGCCCGCAGCAGTTTGTCGACCTCGTCGGGTGCGACCCAGTAGTGCTTGGCGTCGTCGAGGACCGGCAGCAGGACGTACAGATGACGAAGCGCCTCGGCGAGGGTCAGCGTGTCCGACTCGAGGACGAGTCGCACATAACGGGAGTCGCCCCAGTCCGGGAACTCCGTGTCCAGCGCGACCGGTTCGGCGGTCACCGTCCAGCCGAGCGGCTCGAAGAGCTTCCGTACGAGATCGGCGCCGCCCCGGGCGGGCAGCGCGGGCACCTCGATGCTCAACGGACGCGCCTGGTCGGGGAGTTCGGGCTTCGCCCGGCACTGGCCCTTCATCGCGCTGCTGAACACGGCGCTGAGCGCGACCGCGAGCAGCGAAGAGGCCGCGTACGGGCGGTCGTTGACGTACTGCGCGAGTGCCGCGTCGGGTGCGCCGCCGCGTCCCTTGCCCTTGCCGCGCCGGACCAGCGCCACGGCGTCGACCTCCAGCAGCAGCGCCGCCGTGCAGCGCTCGGCGGACGCCTCAGGGTAGAGGACGTGCGCGGTGCCGTAGGAGGTGGAGAACGTCTGCGCGTTGTCGGGATGCTTGTGCAGCAGGTAGCCGAGGTCGGTCGCGGGGCGTTCAGGGGTGCCGGTGGTGCTGATTGTCAGGAACACGGTGGGCCAGGCCTCAGGGAAGGGGTTGAACTGGACGTTTGCTGTGCGTCAACGTACAGGGAACGGACCCGGCTCACTCAGGCATTTTCCCTCGTCGGCGGGCGCGCCCCCCGGCCACCGAAGCGGAGCCGTTCCTCTCTCTTCTCGCAGGCCGGGGCCATGTGCCGCGCCGTCGTGACAAGATCCGCTGCCATGTCATCGTTGCCCGCGTGGTCATCCAGAACCTGTCGTCGGCTGCTGGTCGTCCTGCTCGCGCTGCTCGCGGCGGCGGGCGCCACTGTGGCGGAGGCGGGCACGGCCTCCGGGGTCAGGGCGCGGCCCGCCGCCGGGGCCGCGACGCCCGACCGTCCGCACTACGACGTGAAGCTGCGGGGCGACGCCGACGGCTCCCACTGGACGGGCCGGCAGCGGGTGTCGTTCCGCAACGCCTCCGCCCGCCCTCTGCGCGAGGTGTACGTCCGGCTGTGGGGCAACGGCGAAGACGGGTGCGGCACGCCCGGCAAACCGTCCCCGATCCGGGTGTCCAAGGTGCGCGGTGGTGCTCCGGGCCGGCTCACCGTGAACTGCACGGCGCTGCGCATCGCCCTCCCGAAGCCGCTGGCACGCGGCGAGCGGACGGCCGTCGCCTTCGACGTGTCCATCGCCGTGCCCCAACGGAACAACCGCTTCGGCCGCGAGGGCGCGTTCCGCTTCCTGGGCAACGCGCTGCCGGTCCTCGCCGTGCACGACGCGTCGGGCTGGCACCTCGATCCGTATGTGTCGACCGGCGAGAGCTTCTACGCATTGGCGAGCGACTTCCGGGTACGCCTCGACCACCCCTCGTCCCTCAAGGTCCCGGCGACAGGCCGCACTTGGACCCTTCGAGGCAAGCCCGGGCGTACGGTCACCCACAGTGTCGCCCAGCGGGTGCGGGACTTCGCGTGGGCGGCGGGCCCGTTCCGCAGCGCGACCGAGACCTCGCCCGGCGGGGTGCGCGTGAAGTCGTACTGGTCGCCCGACACACCGGCCGCGGGCGTCCGCCTCAACCGCAAGGACGGCGTCGCCGCCGTCGACCTGTTCAGCAAGGAGTTCGGCCGCTATCCGTACGGCGAGATCGACCTCGTGATGACCCACGATTTCGCCGGCGGCATGGAGTACCCCGGCGTGGTCATCCTCGGCACCACGGAGGAGGGCGGCGCCACTGTCCACGAGATCGCCCACCAGTGGTGGTACGGCATCGTGGGCAACGACGAGTACAACTCGCCCTGGCTGGACGAGAGTTTCGCCCAGTACGCCAACGCGCGCTACTACCGCTGGGACGGTTTCGACTGCTCGGGCGACCCCTGGCCGAGCCCCACCGCCGCGCTCACCAACTCGATGACCTACTGGTCCGCACACCGTGACGAGTACTTCCGGACCGTGTACATGGCCGGCCCGTGCGCCCTGGCCGACCTGGAGCGCGTTCTGGGAGCCGGCACCATGGCGCGACTCCTCAAGCGGTACGCCCACGACCACTGGTACGGCGTCTCCACCACGGCCGACTTCAAGAAGGCCGCCCAGTCCATGACGAACAAGGACCTGACTCCCTTCTGGAAGAAGTACCGCATCCGGTGACCCGCCACTCCACCGCTACTGCGTCTACTTCGTCGCGGCCAGCAGCCGCTTGGTGAACTGGTCCGATGGTGCGGTTAACACCCTTGCCACCGGCCCCTGTTCGACCACCTCGCCACCATCGAGCACGGCGATGCGGTCGGCCAGGGCGGCGATGTCCAGGTCGTGTGTGATGAGTACGACGGACAGGTCGTCGCGTCCTCGCCGGAGCCCGGCGAGGACGTCCAGGAGACCGCGCCGGGTGACCGTGTCGAGGCCCGAGGTGATCTCGTCGCAGATGAGGACGCGGGGTTCGGCCAGCAACGCCCGGGCCAGAGCGGCACGTTGGAGTTCGCCGCCGGACAGCCGGCCGGGGAGGCGGTGGGCCTGTTCCTCGGTGAGGCCCAGTCCGGTGAGGGCCGCGAGGGCCGCTGCCCGGGCCTCCGGAGCTCCGGCGCCACGCAGTCGTACGGCCGTCCGCGCGACCTGGTCGACAACGGGCCGGTACTCGTCGAACGCGGCTCGCGCGTCCTGGAACACGTACTGCACGGCAGCCAGTTGAACCCGGTCGCGGTCGCGCAGGCTGCGCGGGAGGGGACGGCCGTCGAGGGTGACCTGACCGTCGTAGGCCCGGTGGAGCCCGGCGAGGCAGCGGGCAAGGGTGGTCTTCCCGCTGCCCGATCGGCCGACGACGGCAAGACATTCGCCCTGGTGGAGGCCGAGTTCGGGGACGCGGAGCACCTGGGTGCGGTGATGGCGTGCGGCGAGGTCTCGGACGCGCAGGACGGGGGTGCCGATCGGTCCGTGAGCGCTGTCACCAACGGGGTTTTGTCCGAACTGTGCTTGCTGGGAGAGGAGTTCGCGGGTCCACGCATGGCGGGGCGCGAGCCACACGCGTTCTGTCGGGCCCGACTCGACGACCCTTCCGTCACGCATCACCAGTACCTCGTCGGCCAGTGCGCGCACGACATCGAGATCGTGGCTGAGCAGGACCAGCGCGATGCCCTGGGCGACGACGGCTGTCAGCTCGTCGACGATGCGGCGCTTCGTCAACGCGTCCTGGCCGGTGGTGGGTTCGTCCGCGACGACGACCCTGGCCCCCAGCAGCAACGCCTGGGCCAGCACCACCCGTTGCTGCTGGCCGCCGGAGAGCTGATGGGGATAGCGGCGCAACAGGACTTCCCCGTCCGGCAGTTGGGCGTCGGCCAGAGCGCGCAGCACGCGGCTGCGAGCCTCTGTCCGACGCGTCGCGCGGGGCAGGTCCCGTACCTGCTCGCGGGCGATGTCGTCGAGGAGGGTGCCCACTCGGCGGGCGGGGTTGAGTACGGCGGCGGGATGCTGGGGGACATATCCGACCGGTCCGCCCCCGGGCACCCGTATCTCGCCCGACACCCGGGCGCCGGGCGGGTGTTCGCCGAGGAGGGCCAGGCCGGTGGTGGTCTTGCCGCTGCCGGACGCGCCGACCAGGGCGGTCACCCGGCCGGGCAGCACACGGAGGTTGACGCCGTCGACAAGGGCGCGGCCGTCGATCTCGACGCGGAGGTTCTCGATCTCGGCGACAGGAGTGTCGAGAGGAGCGCTGACGGGGGCGTTCATGCCGGTCGTCCCTTCTCGGCGGTACGTCGGCCGTCGCCGGGTCGCTTGTCCCCGCCGGTACGCCGGTCCAGCGCCGCGTCGAAGAGCAGGTTGCTGCCCGTCGTCAGCGCGACGATCAGCAGCGCGGGTACGACCACGGCCCAGGGCTGCACGAACAGCCCGGTGCGGTTGCGGTCCACCATGACCGCCCAGTCGGCGGCGTCCGGGGCGACCCCGACACCGAGGAAGGCGGCCGTGGCCACCAGGTACAGCACGCCGGTGAGCCGGATGCCCGCGTCGGCGGCGAGGGTGCGGAGGATCGCGCGACCGACATAGCCGACGGCCATGCGCCACCAGGTCTCGCCCTGCATACGCAGCGCCTCCACGGCCGGCCGGGCGGCGGCCTCGGAGGCCGCCGCGCGCACGATCCGGGCCGCGTCCGGGATGTTGGCCAGCGCTACCAGCAGGGCCAGGCCGACCGCGCCCGGCTCGAACACCGAGGCCACGAGCAGGATCAGCAGCAGTGAGGGCACGGCGATCAGCACGTCCAGCGGCCGCATCAGCAGCTCCTCCAGCCAACTCCGGTGGGTGAGCGCGCCGATGAGACCGACCGGCACGGCCACGAGGTAGGCGAGCGCCGTCGCGGCGAGTGCGGTCACCACCACCGGCCGGCCGCCGTGCAGCACCTGCTGGCACACGTCCCGGCCCACGAAGTCGGTGCCGAGCCAGTGCCCGCCCCCGAGGGTGAACGACACAGCCCGCGGGCCCGGTTCACCCGCGAACAGCGGCCCGAGCAGGGCGAGTACGAGGGGTACGCCGATGACGGCCGCCCCGAACACGAAACGCGAACGGCCCTTCACGCGGCCACCCCGGCCCGGGGCGCGAAGCGGTGTGCGACGAGATCGGCGCCCAGGTTGAGGACGACGGTGAGTACGCCGAACACCACCGCCAGCCCCTGCACGACGGGCACATCGCGTTCGGCGACGGCGTTCATCAGGACGGTTCCCAGGCCCGGGATCACGAACAGCGCCTCCACGACGATGACTCCGCACAGCAACCAGTCGACGGTGCGGGCGAGTTGCTGTGCCGCCGGGGCGACGGCGTTGGGCAGGGCATGGGCGTACCGGACGCGGGCGCCCGGGATGCCGTACCGGTGCGCCTGGGCGACGTACGGCGAGTTCAGCGCGTCGACCATGCCGGCGCGTACGAGCCGGGACAGTGAGCAGACCGGCCGGGACAGCAGGACCAGGACGGGCAGGACCAGTGCGGCGGGGTGGGAGAGCAGGTCGGTGCCGTAGCCGACGGCGGTCGGCGGCAGCCAGCCGAGCCGGAGCGCGAAGACGGTCACCAGCAGGACCCCGAGGGCGAACTCCGGTACGGCGTACACCCCCAGGGTGAGGGAGCTGACCAGCCGGTCCACAAGCCGCCCTTCGTGCCGTGCGGCCAGCACGCCGAGCCCAACTCCCAGCGGGATCAGGAGGGTTACGGTGATGGTCGCGAGCAGCAGGGTCGGACCGAACCCGTTCTCGATGTACCCGCTGACCGGGCGTCCCGAGGTCAGCGAAGTGCCGAAGTCCCCGTGAGCGAGGCCCGCCGTCCAGTCCAGCAGCCGTTCGTAGGCGGGCCGGTCGAGGTGCATGGCCTCGCGGATGGCCGCGACACGCGCCGGGTCGGGCTGGTCCCCGGCGAGTGCCACGGCCGCGTCGCCCGGCAGCGCCTCGGTGAGCGCGAAGACCAGCAGCACCACGGCCACGGTCTGCGCGCCGCCGAGGAGCAGCCGCCGGACGACGAAGGAGCGCAGTCCGCTCACGCCAGCCAGACCTTGTCGAACCGCGCCCAGTCGAGCGAGTTGGCGGGCGCCTTCGCCTCAACTCCCTTGACGTTTCTTGCGGTTCCGAGAATCCAGTCGGCGAACCCCCACACCAGGAACCCGCCCTCCGCGTACAGCCGACGCTGCATCCGCTCGTACACGGCGGTCCGCTCGGTCGTGTCCTTCGTCGACTGGGCCTGCTGGTAGAGCGCGTCGAAGTCCTTGTGGTGCCACTTCGTCGCGTTGGTGGTGGAGTCGGTGAGCAGCCGTTGCGAGATATGGGCCTCGATGGGCATGGCGCCGGAGCGGTAGCAGCAGATCGTGCCGTTGTCGAGGACGTCGCTCCAGTACGTGTCCTTGCTGCCCATCTTCACGTCGATCGTGACGCCCGCCTTCGCGGCCTGGTCGCGGAAGATCCCGGCGGCCTCGGTGAAACCCGCGGCGACGGTCGAGGTGTCCAGGCCGACCTTGAGATTCTCGGCTCCGGCCTGCTTCAGCAGGGCCTTGGCCCGGTCGAGATCCTGGGCTCGCTGCGGAAGGTCGCCGGCGTAGTACTCGTACCCCTTCCCGAACAGGTCGTTACCGACGACACCCGCGCCGGACAGCGCGCCGTCGACGAGTTCCTGCCGGTCGGCGATGAGGAAGAAGGCCTCGCGGACGCGCTTGTCGTCGAAGGGCGCCCGGTCGGTCTTCATCGCGAACCCCTGCATGGAGCTGTTGCGCAACCGCACGATGTCGATCTGCCCCTTGCCCTCATGGGCCCGGGCGGTGGTCGGGTTCAGCTCATGCGCGTACTCGACCTGCCCGCCGAGCAGCGCGTTGACGCGCGCCGACTCCTCGTTGGCGACGACGAACTCGATCTCGTCGAGGTGCGGTGCGCCCTCCCAGTAGTCGTCGAAGCGGCTGAACACGGCGGACCGGCCGGGCGCGAAGGACACGAACCGGAAGGGCCCGGACCCGACGGGCTTGGTGTCGAAGTCGGTGCCGGTGGCCCCGGCGGGCACGATGTACGCGCCGAACGCGGCCAGCACGTTGGGGAATTCGGCCGTCGGCCGCTTCAGCACGAACTCGATCCCGTTCGGGCCCGTGGCCCGGCTGGCGTCGAGGTCGATCGGCTCGAGGGAGGCCTTCGCGCGGAACGTCTGGTCGGGGTCGGCGATCCGGCGGTAGCTGTACAGCACGTCCTCGGCGGTGACCGGCTTGCCGTTGTGGAAGGTGGCCCGGCGCAGGGTGACCCGCCAGCGGTCCAGGGTCTTGTTGGCCTCCCACTTCTCGGCGAGGCGGGGCTGCGCGGAGAGGTCGGCGCCGTAGTCGGCGAGCTTGTCGTACAGCGCCTTGGCGCGGGCCGCGTCGGCGAACAGGCCGGCCAGATGCGGGTCGAGGGTCTCGCCGGCACCCCCGCCGGCGAAGGCGGCACGCAGCCGCCCGCCCCGTCTGGGCGTACCGCTGCCGGAGCCGCTGCCCTCGGAGGTGTCGTCCGAGGAGTCGGCACAGCCCGCGAGGCCGAGCACACCGAGCGCGGCGGTACCGCCCACGGCGGTGAGGAAGCCGCGCCGGCGCAGGGCGGAGAAGTCGTTCATGGGAGTCCTTCGGGTCTCTACGGGGTGAGCGATGAGTGAGCGCGATAGCCCAGGGTGTTGACGTGTGGGACAGGTGGGTCGCCGGGTGTCAGTGCCGACGGCGCGCGACCAGGTGCAGTCGGTCCGCGTCGGCGGTCTCACCGGGCAACTCGCCCTCCTGCCATGGGGGTTCGGTACGCGGTCCCGGGCCGTCGTGCAGTTCGAGTACGTCGAATCCGTGTGCGGTGAGTACGTGACGCAGCTCCTGCGGGAACAACAGCCGCCAGGCCGACCGCTGTTGGACGGGGGGCGTACCGTCGTCGGCCGTCCAGTCCCGTATCCGCCGCAGCAGCCCGGCCGTCCGGTCGACGGTGAGCGTGGTGACGGACCGGTAGGAGGTGCCCCGCCAGGTGAAGCCTCCGATGGCAGGGGTGTCGAGCAGGTCGGTGCGGCCGAGGAAGTAGGCCCCGTTGCGCATCTCGGCGACGAGGAGCCCACCGGGGGTGAGCGCGCGCCGGCAGGAGGCGAGGAACCCGTCGAGCTGGTCGTTGGTGTGGCAGTACAGCAGCGCGCTGTCGAGACAGACGACGGCGTCAAAGGCATCGGCGCCCAGTTCGAACCAGGTGAGATCGGCGCTGACGTACTCGGGCCCGGGATGCTTCGTGCGGGCGTGCGCGAGCATCGCCTCGGAGGTGTCGGCTCCGGTGACGGTACGGCCGGCGCGCTGCAGATACTCGGCGTCACGCCCGGTACCGCACCCGAGGTCGAGCACCCGCGTCCCGGCACTGTGCCGACGCAGACAGTCCTCGGCCCAGCGCCCGGCTAGCCGGTGGGGGTCGGGGAACCGGGCCTCGTACAGCTCGGGGTGGTCGGTGAGCAGGTTGCCGCTGTTCACAGGGGGTTCCTCGGAACGGGGGTTCACACTGGCCTCGCCGCCTGGCCTGTTCACACCGTGCTCCTCTCCCGCACCGGCGCCGGGGTCGTCGGCAGTGCACCCAGCCTGTTCAGCCAGGCCACTCCCCCCGCCGACGCCAGGCCGAACACCGCGCAGAACGCCCACGGCAGCCACTCCGCGCCGCCCCGCTCACCCGCGTCCATCGCCCAGCCGACGACCGTGTTGCCGACGGCTGCGGCGATGCCGGAGACGACGTAGAAGATGCCGAAGTAGGTGCCCGTCAGCTCGGGCCGCCCGAAGCCCGGTATCAGCTCCATGACGAACGGCGAGGCGACCATCACCCCGACGTAGAGGATCAGCGCGCCCACCAGGACGGGTACGGCGGCCCACCACGACGCCTCCCCCTCCCCCGCCACCAGCATCGGCGGCACGAACGCCAGCCCCATCAGCGCCAGCCCCGCCACGATCCAACGGGCCCGCACACCACGCGACTTGAGCGAACGGGTGATCCTGAGCTGGAAGGCGAGGTTGGAGAGGGTGCCGACGACGAAGACGAGGCCGGCCGCGCCGTCCCAGCCGGTGGCCCGGCGGGCACCGTCGGGGAGGAGCAGATAGAGCTGGTTCTCCAGGGTGAACATGCCGACCATGGCGAGCGCGAACGCCACGAAGGCTCGGTTGCCCACCACTTCGCGCCAGTCCGCGAGGACCCCGCTCTTCGCGGGTTCGACCTCCCGCGCGGGCAGCACCAGGGCCTGGGCGACCGTGAGGACCGCGAAGATCGCTGCGGCGGTGAGCGCGGACGCCCTGAAGTCCACCAGAAGAAGTGCGCTGCCGAGCAGTGGCCCGACCAGCGCGCCGGTGGTGGCGAACACGTTGAACAGCGCGAACGCCTCCGCCTTCCGGCCCCCGGCCTCCTGCGCGAGGTAGGCCCGTACCGCCGGGTTGAACAGCGCCCCGGCGAGCCCGCTCAGCACGGACGCGGCCAACAGCACCGGCAGCCCGTCGCCGAGGGCGAACAGTCCGAACCCGACCGACCGCAGCCCGCACCCGGCGATGATCACTCCGCGCGCGCCGAGCCGGTCGGCGGCGGACCCCCCGATGATGAAGAGCCCCTGCTGACTGAGGTTGCGCACCCCGAGGACGATGCCGACGACGGCCGCCGACATCCCCAGGTCCCCGCTGAGGTGGGTCGCGAGGTAGGGGATGAGGAGGTAGAAGCCGGTGTTGACGCCGAGCTGGTTGACGAGCAGCAGTTGGACGGCGACCGGGAAGCGCCGCATCTCACGCCACGTCTTCATACTCGCCCCCCGCGTCGACCTCGTCGCACGCGATGCCCTCGATACCCACGTCGCCCCCGTCGCCCCCGTTGCCCCCGTTGCCCCCGTTGCCCCCGGCACCGGACTCGTCGACCCCGTGCTCCTGAACTCCCAGACCAGGCCGGTCACTTGCGCGTACGACACCGTCGGCACCGCCGATTCCGGACCACGGATCCCGGGCCAGCAGCAGGTGTCCGTCCAGGTCGGTCCAGCGGGCGTGGTCGGCGAGGTGGACGGCGGGTGCGATGCCGAGGGTGCTGGCGGTGAGGCAGCCCAGCATCAACTCCGTACCGCTGCCCTCGATCAGCCCGGCGATACGCAGGGCCGCGTGCACCCCGCCGCACTTGGCGAGCTTGACGTTGATGCCGTGCACGCGTCCGGCGAGTCGTCGCGCGTCCTCCAGGTCCACCGCGTCCTCGTCGGCGATGAGCGGCAACGGCGATCGCTCGGCCAGGGCCGCGAAGGACTCCGGGTCGCCGGGGACGACGGGCTGTTCCACCGCCTCGACGCCGAGTTCGGCGAACCGGGGCAGCAACTCCCGTGCCTGGGCGATGTTCCAGGCCCCGTTGGGATCGAGGAGCAGTCGTACGCCGGGCGCGGCGTCGCGGATGACGCGTACGCGTTCCACGTCGTCCTCCGGGTCCGGCGTCCCCGCCTTGACCTTGACGATCCGGAAGCCGCTCGCGGCGAGCCGTCGAGCCTCGTCGGCCGCGTGCCCGGGGGAGGTGATGCCGATGGTGCGGGCGGTGTCGGCGACAGGCGCGGCAGGCGCCCCCAGCAGCCGGTGCACGGGGACCCCGGCGCGCTTGCCGACGAGGTCGAGGAGCGCGGCTTCGACGGCTGCGACGACGGCGGCGGGCATGCTGTCGCCGTTCGCCGACCTTCCACGCAGCCCGACCGCCCCTCCACGGCGCCCGACCGACCCTCCAGGCCCTCTCTGCCCTCCCTGTCCTTCTCGCAGGGTCTCCAACGCGTCTTCCGGAGCGGCGAAGCGGCTCAACTCCATGTCGTTGAAATGCCTTTGGAGTGTGGCGGTGTCGAGTCCGTAGTAGAGGCTGGTGACGGCCTCGCCGTGCCCGTACGACCCCTCGTGTTCGATGGTGAGCCACACCGCGTCGCGGGCGGCCATGGTGGAGCGGGAGATGCGCAGCGGCTCGGTGAGTTCGAGGCGGGCGGTGCGCAGGCTGGCCTTCACTGGTTCCTTTCCTGCGGGGAGAGCGGGTCGGTGACGCGGGTGCAGCGGACCCAGCCGGTGGCCTCGGCGGCGCGGGGGTGCGGAATCTCGACCGGACGGGTGGCCGCGGTGGCCGGGTCGAGGCCGTGGGCGAGGGCGAAGTCGTCGTCGTAGACGGTGCCGAGGTAGCGGTGCGGGCCGTCGGGGAAGACGGTCGCGACGACTGCGCCGGGGTGGACGCGGGCTGCCCAGGCGGCGACTCGGGCGACGGCGCCGGTGCTCCAGCCGCCGCTGACGAAGCTCTCGCGGGCTAGTCTGCGGCAGCTGTCCACGGCTTCGGCGGGGCCGACCCAGTGGACCTCGTCGAAGGCGTCGTAGGCGACGTTGCGGGGGTGGATGCTGCTGCCGAGGCCGCGCATCAGGCGAGGGCGGGCCGGCTGGCCGAAGATGGTGGAGCCGGTCGCGTCGACACCGATGAGCCGCAGCGCGGGCCAGCGCCTGCGCAGGGGTCCGGTGATGCCGGCACTGTGTCCGCCGGTGCCGACGCTGCACACCAGGACGTCCAAGTGGTCGAGCTGGGCGGTGAGTTCGGCGGCCAGGGAGGTGTAGCCGGCGATGTTGTCGGGGTTGTTGTACTGGTCGGGCCAGTAGGCGTCGGGGAGGGCGGCGAGGAGTTCGCGGAGACGGGTGAGGCGGGCCGCCTGCCAGCCGCCCTGTGCCGCCGGCCGGTCGACGATCTCCAGCCGTACTCCGTGGGAGCGCAGCAACTGCCGCATGGACGGCTCGAGTTCACTGTCGCCGACCAGCACGATCGGATGTCCGAGGGCCTGTCCGGCGAAGGCGAGTCCGACTCCGAGGGTGCCGGAGGTCGACTCCACCACCGGTGCGCCGGGACGCAGTTCGCCCCGTTCGCGGGCGCCGAGCAGCATGGACACGGCGGCGCGCGCCTTCATGCCGCCCGCGCCGAGTCCTTCGAGCTTGGCCCAGAACCCCGGTTGCGGTCCCGGGAGTTGGGCGGTGATCCGGGCGAGGGGGGTGCGACCGAGGAGCGACAGCAGCTCATGACGTGCCGCTGGGGTGGACCGTACGGCGGTCGTGGTCATCGGGGGCCGCTCCCGCCGTAGCAGTGGATGGCGCCGGGGCCGCCGTCCAGCCAGAAGAAGGGGTACGGTTCGGCGCAGACCGCGCTCACCCCGTGTCCGAGGAAGCGGGGCAGGATGGCGCTGCCGGTCTGGGCGAACATCACCAACTGCCTTCCGTGGGCCAGCGCATGGCGCCGCAGGGGCTCGAAGGTGCCGTTGCCGAGGGTCATCCCGGAGGCGAGTACGGCGTCACAGCGCCCGCTCTCCGCCTCGGCGAGGGCGTCGGTCACCACCGGCTCGCCCCACTCCGTCGTACCGCCCTTGAGATCGCACGGAACGTAGTTCAGCCCCCGTGAACGCAGCGCCTCCAGAAGGGAGTTGACGACTCCGACCACCAGGACCGTGGCCCCGGCGGGCAGGTCGAGCAGCGACACGACGGTCTTCGCGCGCGCCTGCGACTTCACCAGCGAGGAGCCGGCCGGGAGGTGGACCGTCCGGGCCCCGTGCTCCGGGAGGTGCGGGGTGATGTGCATGAGGTAGGCGTCGAGGGCGGCCACGCGTACGGGAAGCAGGGGGTGTTGGAGGAGCCCGGCGACGTCCGCGCCCACGCAGGTGTCGATCGCGTCGTCCGGGAGTTGTCCGGGTTCGACAGCGCAGGAACCGACGGCCGCGCCAAGTCGCAGGCTGAGCACCTCGTTGCGGTAGCCGCTGCCCCGCCCGTCGTGCCGTACGGCCTGCCGGGTGGCGAAGGAGACGGAGACGCGGAGTTCCTTCGGATCCGGTCCGAGGTCACCGGCGAGGGCGCCGACCGCCAACTCCTCGTAGGAGTCCGCCCGGGCAAGGGTCGTGGTGGGTGCTGCGGCGTTCACTGGATCACCAGTCCCGCGCGGAGTTCGCCCAGCAGGGACTCGACGCGGGCGCGGGCGCCGAGACCGTCCGGGTCGGCCGCCATGACGTGTCCCAGGTATTCGTTGTTGCTGCCCGCCGCCTTGACAACGGTTCCCGGCTCGGCGAGCTGGACCTCCAACACGCCTTCTCTCTGGCGCAGTTGGTCGCCGCCGGGCAGTGACTCCAACGTGCCCTCCGTCTCCGGGACGAGGAAGCCGATGGCCGCGCTGCGCACCCCCGTGTCCGTGCGGCGCAGGTCGGGCGCACGGCCGAGGGAGACGTCCACGAAGGCGGCGGCGAGGTCGATGCCGGTGACATGGCGGACGAGTTCGGTGATCCGGTTGCCGGCCGGACGGGGGTTGACCTCGACGACGCGCGGCCCGGCGGAGGTCAGTTTGATCTCGGTGTGGGCCACGACCCCCTCCACCAGTCCGAGCGCCTTCAGGGCGCCCAGCGCGGTCTGCTCGGCGGCCTCGGTGTCGGCGGCCGTGAGCGCGGCCGGGAACATATGGCCGGTCTCGATGAAGGCGGGCGCCCCGCCGATGCTCTTGTCGGTCACCCCGACGACCTGCACGGCGCCCGCGCAGGACACGGTCTCGACACTCACCTCGGGCCCGTCGAGGAGCTCCTCGAGGAGGACGACGGGCGGGCGCCGCTGCCCCCGCGCGTTGACCGGAAAGGCGCTCAACGCCCGGCAGGCTTCGGCAAGTTGGGCCTCGTCGTCGACGCGTCGGACGTACATCCCCGCGCACAGGTCGACCGGCTTGACGACCAGCGGATAGCCGATGCCGGCGGCCTCGCGCACGATGTCGGCCCATTCCTCGCACACGGCGAACCGCGGCCCCGGCACGCCGGCGTCCGCCAGCACCCGGCGGGTGGCGTCCTTGCGGCAGGCGTTCTCCACGGCTTCGGGGCCGGAGCCCGGCAGGCCGAGGTGCCCGGCGATCCGGGCGACCGTGGGCAGGTAGTAGTCGCACGAGGTGATCACCCCGTCGAAGCGGAGCACCCCGTGCAACCGCTCGACGTACGGCAGCAGTTCGTCGAGGTCGTTGGTGTCGGCGGTGACCACGTTGCGGGCACCGAGCAGTGGATGCGCCGCCCCCTCGGGGGCGCTGCGCAGGTAGTGGTGCAGGTCACGGGTGAGGAAGGTGAACTCGTGCCCGCTCTCCCGGATCGCCCGTGGCAGCAGTCTGCTCATCGATCCGACCCAGCTCTCGACCACCAGCAAATGAGCCACAACTCCCCTTTCCACCCCGGCGGTCACGGCCGTCAGGGCAGCGCGAAGGCACCCCCGCCAGGGAGGGCTCCGGACTTGACCGTGGACACGTTATCGACAATCGTTTTCATTGTCATCTGATGACCGGAGGATTACCGAAGTCGACACCGATACCGAGATTGCGAGACCCGTGGCCCGTCCCCCACGCAGTACGGCCCGTGTACCGCGCCCTCGGCCGCACCGAATACTGGGAGGGCTCCTGGCCGACGGGCTGCGAACGTATCTGCGGGACGGCACCCCGGGCACCCTCCGCCCCGCGACCGCCCTCGACTCCCCGGACCCACGCGTCTTCGAGGCGGCGAACCGGACCGTGAAGTGCGCGGACGGACCCGGTCCTGCACCCGGACGCGTCCTGGCCGACCTCCACCGCACACGACGGCTGGACCCGCAGCCCGTGCTGACCGGCATGGAGGCGTCGGCCTGCGCCTTCTGGCCCCACCGGACCGGACGCCGTACGGTCCTGGGCAGCCCCGCCGCCCCGCCCGTACTGCTGATCGCCTCCGCCCACGACCCGGTCACCCCGATCGGGGGCGCCCGCGAACTGCGCCGGCTGCTGCCCGGCTCGCGCCTAGTCACCCCTCGACGAGGACTACTCCCACGGCGTGTTCGCCAGCCGGGGCAACGCGTGCGTGGACTCGACGGCCGCCGCCTAGCTGGTCGACGGGCGGGTGCCGCCGGCGGATGTGCGGTGCGCGGGGCCGGGGCTCCCGGTGGTGACCGGCCGGTAGCCCGCACACCGGCGCACCCCCGGCACGTTCCCCGTCCGGACCGGAAGCCGAGCTGGCTGAAAGCCCCGACCCGAGGCCGACCCGAAGCCCAACCGGAAGGGCGACCCGAAGCCCGACCCCAAGCCCGACCCGAAGCCCGACCCCAAGCCCGACCCCAAGCCCGACCCCAAGCCCGACCCCAAGCCCGACCCCAAGCCCGACCCGAAGGGCGACCCCAAGGGCGACCCGAAGGGCGACCCCAAGGGCGACCCCAAGGGCGAGCCTAGGGGCGACCGGAAGGTCGAGCCGAAGGGCGAGCCGAGTTGCGACCGAAGGGCGAGCCCAAGCCCGACCCGAAGGGGGACCCAAGGAGAGACGCCCGACGGGGTACACCCCGGCCACGCGCCACGGATTACGACAGCTGCGTCTGCACCTGCGAGGAGATCAGCTCCAGGTGGTCCAGGTCGTCGAGGTCGAGGATCTGGAGGTAGAGCCGCTGGGAGCCGATCTCCTGGTACCGGCCGATCTTCTCCACGACCTCGGCCGGGGAACCCGCCAGTCCGTTGGTCTTCAGTTCGTCGACCTCGCGGCCAATCGCGGCGGCCCGGCGGGCCACCTCCTGGTCGTCCTTGCCGACGCACACCACGAGGGCGTTCGAGTACGTCAGCGCGTCGGCCCGGCGGCCCGCCTGCTCGACCGCCGCGCGCACCCGGCCGAACTGGCGCTCGGTGTCCTCGAGCGACCCGAACGGCATGTTGAACTCGTCGGCGTACTGGGCGGTCAGCCGAGGGGTACGGGCCGCGCCGTGGCCGCCGATCAGCACGGGTATCTTCGCCTGCGCCGGCTTGGGAAGGGCCGGCGAGTCGGTGAGTTCGTAGTGCGTGCCATGGTGGCTGAACGTTTCACCGGTCTTTGTCTCCCAGAGGCCGGTGACGATGGCCAGCTGCTCCTCGAGACGGGCGAACTTCTCCTGCGGGAACGGGATGCCGTACGCCTTGTGCTCCTGCTCGAACCAGCCCGCGCCCAGGCCGAGTTCGACCCGGCCGCCGGACATCTGGTCGACCTGCGCGACCTGGATCGCGAGGACGCCGGGGAGACGGAACGTGGCGGCGGTCATCAGGGTGCCCAGGCGGATGCGCTTGGTCTCGCGGGCGAGTCCGGCGAGGGTGATCCAGGCGTCGGTGGGGCCGGGCAGGCCGTCCCCGTCACCCATGCGGAGATAGTGGTCGGAGCGGAAAAATGCGTCGAAGCCCAGGTCCTCGGTGGCCTTCGCCACGGCGAGCAGGGTGTCGTAGGTCGCGCCTTGCTGGGGTTCGGTGAAGATACGAAGATCCATGCCTCCATCCTGCACGCTCGAACAGCGGTCAACCCCACCGGTCTCCCCCGCCCCGCACTTCCCCGGGCGAGTGAAAAACCGTCAACCCCGTACGAGCTGCGGCTCCGGACCAGTGACCCCGCACGGCGATGATCGTTGGCTCGGGCGGAGCCGGCCCGACCGGCGCCCGCGCCGGCGTCGACCGGCCGGCCAGTTCGATTGCCGGCCCGCTCGTTTCCGGCGCGCACCCGTGTCGGCTCCGCTGGGAGCCAGGGGCCGAGGAGGCCGTCATTGTCCGAAGAAGTCGTGCCGCAGCAGGCGGGGCCCGCACAGCCGAAGGGGCTGCTGCAGCAGATGGAGGAGCTGATGGCCGCGCTGAACGCGGATCTGTCGGCGCTCGACGCGGATCTTCAGTCGGCGGGAGTGTCGTCGGCGCCCGCGGAGGAGACCGAGGCGGGCTGAGGCCCGCCCCTGCCGGGGGCTTCGCCGCCGGGTCCCCGACCGGCCTGAACGGCCTCGTCCTCGGACTCCCCCAGCGGGAGAACCCCCGGACAGGCTGAGATCGCCCGGGCCGAGCTGCAAGGCTCGGCCCTCTGCCCGACAGGGCTCGACCCCTCTACCCGGGCACCCGCTCCGCACCTCCCGCCGCCTCCCTGGCCGCGAGCTTGCGGAGCATCTCCAGGACCCGGTCGCGGGACTCGTCCGCCGCGTCGATGGATTCCATGCACTGCCAGTACGTCGTCTCGTCGGCCGCCGCGCTGGCGATGCCGACCAGGGCTATGCCGGCCTCGCCGAGCAGGTTGCCGAGGCAGACGAGGGCCTGGCGGGCGTCGCCCAGCTCGGTGAGCTGGGCCGCGCGTAAGTCGCCCACGGCGAGGCACGGTTCGTCGAGAACGCCGCAGCCCCGGCCCGCCAGTTCCGTCAACCCCAGTGCCTCGCCCCGCAGTTCGGGTGGTCCGGTGACCGCGAGACGGCTGCCTATCGCCTGCGCCAGGGCCTGCGCCTGCCACACCTCCATCAGGGTCTGCCGCACACCCTCGCTGATCGCCAGGGCATGTCTGCTCGTCAGGATGAGCCGCACAGCGTCCATGCGCTGCCCCCGTCTGTCCCCGACGCGCTTTTCGCACGTCCGCCCGAACTCCACCGTCCACTACCCAGAGTGAAGGGCAATGGGACGAAAAGCCAGAGGAAGGCGGAAATCTGCGGACACGAAATGAGCAACAGATCGCATTTTGACTTCGGAGAGTGACTATTCCGGTGCGGGGAACCTCCGTTCGTTACGGTCGATCTTCGCCGCGAGGGCGGCCAGCGCGTCGATCCCGAGCACCTCGCACAGTTGGAGCAGATACGCGAGCACATCCGCGACCTCGTCCGTCACCCGGTGGGCGGTGTCCGGGTCGTCCATCACCCGCGCCGACTCCTCGGGCGTCAACCACTGGAAGATCTCGACCAGTTCGGACGCCTCGACACTGAGCGCGCTGACGAGGTTCTTGGGGGTGTGGAACGGCTGCCAGTTCCGTGCCGCCGCGAACTCGGCCAGCCTGCGCTGGAGTTCCGCCACGTCCAACTGGCCGGGTTCTTCGGGGTGTTCCTGGTCTGTCACGGCTTCAGGTGTACCACCGTCACCCCCGCCACCTCCTCCGCCCAGGACGCGTCGCTCACCGTGCCGAGGAGACGGATGTGCCCTCGGTCGCACATCCGGGCGGCCAGGCGCAGGAGTTGCTCGCGCTGCGGTACGTCCAGGGACCGGTCGAAGCCGTCGGCCAGGACCGTGAGCGCCTGGAGGGCGTCGGGCACCTCGCCGGGCCGGTCGACCATCAGCACACCGGGGCCGGTCAGCAGGACCAGCGCCAGTCCCGCGTACCTCAACTCGCCGTCGCCCAGCCTGCCGAAGGCGGTGAGCAGACCGTCACCCCGGTCGAGTACGGCTCGCACGCGACCGTCGGCGACCCGGTCCGCCCGTACGTCCGTGACCGGGCCCGCGCAGCCCTCGCGGACGGCGGCGACCAACAGCCCGTGGCGGATGGAGCATTCGGACCGGGTGCGCCACAGGACCTCGGCCAGGTTGTCGCACCCCGGCAGAAGCCGTCCGCTGCGCACCGGGACCGCGGCGCGCATCCGGTCGGGCAGTGGGTCACAGGCGAAGACGGACCGCAGGGCGAGCACCATCTGCTCGGCGGCGGCGATGACTTGGCGCTGCCCGTCCGTCTTCCCGGCGACCCGCAGCGGCAGCAGGGTCGTGCCGAGCCGGTCGTCGGGCATCGGGGCGCGGGTGACCGACGCCGAACCGGCCGTGTGCCAGGCGGCCTGGACGGTGCGCCTGCTGGGATCGACCAGTGCCGTCTCCAGCAGGACCACCCCGCCCGCGCTCAACCGCTCGCCCACGATGCGCAGTTCGGGCTCGGCCTGGACGGCGACGTCGAGCCGTACGGGACCCTCGGGGCCGTCCGCCGTACAGCCGATGCGGAAGCCGCGCCGGCGTTGGGCGTCGGGGCGGGCGCGTTCCGGGACGCAGGCGGCGGGGTCCGGGAACGCCTCCCCGACGGTGGCGCCGGAGCCGAGGCGGGCCAGCGACTCGTACGCCCTGAGGGCGGTCGACTTGCCGCTGCCGCTCGACCCGGCGAGGAGGGTGAGCCGCCCGAGCGGGAACCCGGCCCCGCGGTGTCCCGCGTAGGCGGACAGTCTCAGTTCGGTAAGGCTCGGCCGGTCGGGACGCGCCGCCCTCTGCGCTGCGGTGGCCGGGGAGGGCGGTGAGTCCAGTGACAGGGTCATATCCGGACCGTAGGGCTCCGCCGCGAGGCGAACCGTTCCGCCCGCCGCACCTTCCTACGAACGGGGGACCACCGGATTTCGCTGTGAGCCCGCTCTCAGTTCTCCGGCACCCCGGCTCCGCCCATGAGCCCGCCGACCTCGGTGCCGGGCGGGGTGAGAAGGAACACGTTCCGGTCGACCCGGTGCATCCCGCTCGCGAGGCCGAAGACGACACCCGTACTGAAATCGAGGACCCGCTTGGCGGTGTCCGTCTCGGCGCCGGTGAGATCCAGGAGGACCGGGATGCCCGCCATCAGCGTCTCGGCGACCTCGCGGGCGTCCGCGAAGACATTGACGCGCAGGACGACGAAACGCCGCCTGGCCTCGGTTTCCGCCTCGGGTATCGACCGGTGGCCCACCGCGGACGGCCATGCGTCCCGGCCTCTCAGCGGTACGACCTGGGCGAGCCCCTCCCACTGTTCGTCGGTGACATCGTGGCTGTTCATCGGCGCACTCCGTCCTGGCTCGCGCTGACAGTCTGCATCAGCCAATTCTTACTCATGGTCACCCGATCGGCCCAATACGACACGCTCAGCGACCCCCTGTGTGAGAAATATCCGAACACCCATACGTACCTCACAGCACTGACACTCTGGCTGTGCAGCGGGCGTAACCGCTCATGATCGGATCACGTGACATCGACGTAACGGGCAATTCGTACGCTCGGCGGTAGCGGGCCGGCTTGATGCAGGAAAGCGGAGCAGGACAGCGGAAGACGAGAAAGGCAGCACGTGACCACAACCCCCACGACAACGCAGGTGCGCACCGTGTGCTCGTACTGCGGGGTGGGCTGCGGAATCGTGCTGGACGTCGGGCTCGGACCCGACGGTCGGCGTACGGTCTTCAAGGCCTCCGGGGACAAGGCGCACCCCGCGAACGCCGGGCGGCTGTGCACCAAGGGCGCGACCACCGCCGACATGCTCAGCGCACCCGGACGGCTGACCACCGCGCTGGTCCGGGGCGGCCACGACGACCGGGGCGAGGAGCTGGTCCCCGCGCCCGTCGCCGACGCCATCGCGGAGACCGCGCGGCGGCTGCGGGCGATCGTCGACGAGCACGGGCCGGACGCCGTCGCCTTCTATGTCTCCGGGCAGATGGGCCTGGAGGCCCAGTACCTGGCGAACAAGCTGGCGAAGGGGTTCGTGGGAACGAACCAGATCGAGTCGAACTCCCGGCTCTGCATGGCGAGCGCGGGCACCGGATACAAGCTGTCGCTGGGCGCCGACGGGCCGCCCGGCTCGTACGACGACTTCGATCTCGCCGACGCGTTCCTGGTCATCGGGTCGAACATGGCCGACTGCCATCCGATCCTGTATCTGCGGATGATGGAGCGGGTCAAGGCGGGGGCCAAGCTCATCGTCGTCGACCCCCGGCGGACCGCCACCGCCGCGAAGGCCGACCTGTTCCTCCAGATCAAGCCCGGTACGGACCTGGCCTTCCTCAACGGTCTCCTCCATCTCCTGCACGCCGACGGGTACACGGACCCGGAGTTCATCGCCGCCCACACCGAGGGCTGGGAGGAGATGCCGGCCTTCCTCGCCGACTATCCGCCGGACGCCGTCTCCGCGATCACCGGTATCCCCGAGGACGACATCCGGGAAGCCGCCCGGATCATCGGTGAGGCCAGTGCGTCCGGTGAGTGGATGAGCTGCTGGACGATGGGCCTCAACCAGTCCACGCACGGCACCTGGAACACGAACGCCCTGGTCAACCTGCATCTCGCCACCGGCACGATCTGCCGTCCCGGCAGCGGGCCGTTCTCCCTCACCGGGCAGCCCAACGCGATGGGCGGCCGGGAGATGGGGTACATGGGGCCGGGGCTGCCGGGGCAGCGGTCCGTGCTCGTCGACGAGGAGCGGGCGTTCGTCGAGGACCTGTGGGAGCTGCCCGCGGGCACGCTACGCAAGGACGGCGCCGGGCTCGGCACGATCGAGATGTTCCGGCGGATGGCCGAGGGCCAGATCAAGGCCTGCTGGATCATCTGCACGAATCCGGTCGCCTCGGTCGCCAACCGCCGGACCGTCATCGAGGGCCTGGAGGCCGCCGAGTTCGTCGTCACGCAGGACGTCTTCGCCGAGACCGAGACCAACGCGTACGCCGATGTCGTCCTGCCCGGCGCGATGTGGACCGAGGCGGAGGGCGTCCTCGTCAACAGCGAGCGCAACCTCACCCTCGCCCGCGCCGCCGTCGACCCGCCCGGCGACGCCATGGCCGACTGGCGGATCATCGCGGCCGTCGCCCGCGCGATGGGGTTCGACGGGTTCGCGTACGAGAGCGCCCAGGATGTCTTCGAGGAGCTCAAGCAGGCGTGGAACCCGAAGACCGGGTGGGATCTGCGGGGCGTCACCTACGAGCGGCTGCGGGAGACTCCCGTGCAGTGGCCGGCCGCCTCGGTGGACGGGCCCGCGCGCAACCCCATCCGGTACCGGGAGGCGGAGGGTGAGGGGCTGCGGTTCCCCACCGCCAGTGGACGTGGCGTGTTCTACGGCCGGCCGTATCTGCCCGCCGCCGAACTGCCCGACGACGACTTCCCGTTCGTCCTCAACACCGGGCGTGTGCAGCACCAGTGGCACACGCTGACGAAGACGGGGAAGGTCGCCAAGCTCAACAAGCTGAACTCCGGCCCGTTCGTGGAGGTACATCCCGAGGACGCGCGGGAGTTGGGAGTCGAGGACGGCGACTCGGTCGAGGTCGCGTCACGGCGCGGACGGGCCGTGCTGCCGGCGGTCGTCACGGACCGGGTGCGGCCGGGATGCGTCTTCGCGCCGTTCCACTGGAACGACCTGTTCGGTGAGTACCTCAGCATCAACGCGGTGACGAGCGACGCGGTCGATCCGCTGTCCCTGCAGCCGGAGTTCAAGGTGTGCGCGGTGTCCCTGGTGAAGGTGCACCGCCCCGAGCCGCAGCTGCCACCCCCTGCGGCCCTGCCGACAGCTCTCCCCCAAGTGCCGCTCACCGTGCCGGAGTTGGCGTTCACGCCCGCTCCTCCGCCCGTGCTCAGCGCGCAGGAACGCCAGTACCTCTCGGGCTTCCTCGCCGGTCTGCCCACCGGCGCCGTGGGGATTCCCGTGCTGCCCGCCTCCGCTCCCTTCAGCGCCGAGCACGCCGACTGGGTGAACGGGATGCTCGCCGGCATGTACTCCAGGACCGTGGAGGCTCCGCCACGGGAACGGGTCGGGGTCGAAGTCGAGGTCGACGGGCGCGATGTCGTCGTGCTGTGGGCCTCGCAGACCGGCAACGCCGAGGAACTCGCCGGCGCGGCGGCCGAGCGGCTGAACGCGGGCGGGCACCGGGCGAAGCTCGTCGGCATGGACGAGGCCGATGTGGCCACCCTCGCCCGCAGCGCCGATCTCCTCTTCATCACCAGCACGTTCGGCGACGGCGACGCCCCCGACAACGGCTCCGGCTTCTGGGACACGCTCTCCGGGGAGCAGGCGCCACGGCTGGACGGCGTGCGGTACGCCGTCCTCGCGCTCGGTGACTCCTCGTACGACGACTTCTGCGGGCACGGGCGCCGACTGGACGCGCGGCTGGACGAGTTGGGCGCGGTACGGATCGCGCCGCGCACCGACTGCGAGCCCGACTTCGAACCGTCGGCGGACGCGTGGCTCGACCAGGTGCTCGACGTGCTGGACACGACGAGCGGCACGGACGGCGCGGTCGGCAAGGTCGGCATGGGCAGCAAGGAGGGTGAGAGCGCCCAGGCCTCCGCTCTCACCGTCTCTCCTGCGCCCGCTCCCGCTCCCGCTCCCGCTCCCGCCGTACGGTCCGCCAAGCCCGCCCCCTCCCCCGCCCGGCTTGTCGGCAACCGGCTGCTCAGTCTGGCCGGGGCGACCAAGGAAGTGCGCCGGTTCACCTTCGACACCAGCGGTACGGGGCTCACGTACGAAGCGGGAGACGCGCTCGGGGTGCGGCCCGTCAACTCCACGTCCCTGGTGGAGGAATGGCTGGCCGTGACCGGGCTGGACGCGTCAACCGGCGTGGAAGTGGACGGAGTTGGCGAGTTCACCCTCTCCGAGGCGCTGTACCGGCAGCTCGACATCACCCGGATCACACCCGACCTGCTGCGCTTCGTCTCCGAACGGGCACGGGACAACCGTGAGTTGAAGAAGCTGATGCGGTCCGACAACAAGGACGGGCTGGCCCGCTGGTCGTGGGGGCGCCAAGCCGTCGACGTGGTGACCGAGTACGGGGTGCGGGCGTCCGCGCAGGAGTGGGCGAAGGTGCTGCGGCGGCTTCAGCCCCGGCTGTACTCCATATCGTCGAGCCCGCTCGTCGACCCGGCGCGGGTGTCGCTGACGGTGTCCGTGGTGCGGTACGAGAACCTGCACGGCCGGCCGCGCGGCGGGGTCTGTTCGCCCTTCCTCGCGGACGCCGGGCCGGACACGGCGGTACCCGTCTTCGTCCAGCGTTCGCCGCACTTCAGACCGCCCGCCGACGCCTCGACGCCGATGGTGATGGTCGGGCCGGGCACCGGGGTGGCGCCGTTCGTGGGGTTCCTGGAGGAGCGGCGGGCGCTCGGGCACTCGGCGCCGAACTGGCTGTTCTTCGGTGAGCAGCACCGCGCCACGGACTTCTACTACGAGGACGAGCTGGCCGAACTGGTGGCCGAGGGCACGCTGACCCGCCTGGACACGGCGTTCTCCCGCGACCAGCGCAACAAGGTCTACGTTCAGGACCGGATGCGCGAGCACGGACCGGAGTTGTGGCACTGGCTGCAGGACGGTGCCCACTTCTACGTCTGCGGTGACGCCTCGCGCATGGCCAAGGACGTGGACCGGGCGCTGCGGGACATCGCGGTGGCGCACGGCGGTCTGAGCGAGGACGAGGCGGGCGCGTATGTGAAGCAGCTCATGGCGGCGAAGCGGTATGTGCGAGATGTCTACTGAACCGCATGAATAGCCCATAAGAGCCCATAAAGAGCTCATAAATAGCCCATAAATGCTACTGGCGGACATTCTTACCGGCCTCACACCGGAAGCTTCACGTCCGACCGCACGCGGCACACCGGGCACGATTACCTTCCGATGTCGTGCACTTGGCAGAACGAGCGCCGGAAGTCACGGCGAAGACGAAGCCTCTCGTGGTGGCCGCGCCGGAGGCCGACGCCCCCGCGCAGTGGCATCGCGTCCTGACGCTCCTCGCGATCGTCAGCCTGTTCATCGGCACGCGCGCGGTGTGGACGCAGGCCGCCAGTCGCGAGCTCGTCATCGCCGCCGTGATCTCGCTCTGCTATCTGTCGATCCTGGCCGGCGGGGTGCTGACGCTGACCGCGCGCCGGACCCGGACACTCGCCCGCCTCGACCTGTGCGTCCTGCTGACGGCCATGACGTTGACCCTGTGCACGTTCGCCCTGAACCACGCGGGCGGCGACGAGGGCGTCCTCACCGCGCAGGCGGCCCGTGAACTGGCCGCCGGGCACCCCGTGTACGGGCAGCCCTGGCCGTGGCTCTTCCAGCACAACCCCGATGTCGCCCTCACCCCGACGATGAACGGCGGCTACGACCTCACCTACGGCTACCCGCCCCTCGTCCCGCTGCTGACCGCGCCGCTGCTGTGGCTCGGGCACGGCGCCCTGGCCGCGACCGTGGTGACGACCGGGGCGCTGCTCGTCGGCGCGGTGACGCTGTGGCGCCTGCTGCCGGTGCCGTGGCGGTCGGCGGCGACCATGGTGTGCCTGGGCTTCGGCTTCCTGCCGAGCTACGCGCGGCTCGGTTACCCGGCGATCGTCGCGCTCGCGCTGCTCATCCCGGTGGTGGTGCGCTGGCCCCGGATCGGGGCGGGCGGGCGGCTGGGCTGGGGCGGTTTCGCTCGGGCCGCCTGTCTGGGCGCGGCCTGCGCGGCGCAGCAACTGCCGTGGTTCCTCGTGCCGTTCCTGCTGGCCGGGATCTACGCGGTGCGCCGCGGCGAGCTGGGCGCCCGTCCCGCGGCCCGGGTGGTGCTGCGGATCACCGGCGCGGCGGTCACCGTATGGCTGCTGATCAACACGTACTTCATCGTCAGCGAGCCGCACACCTGGGCGAGCGGGGTCGCGCTGCCGCTGACGCAGAACGCGACGATCCACGGGCAGGGCCTGGTGGGGCTGGCGCTCTACTACACCGACGGCAGCGACCGGCTGGCCTGGTACTCGCACGCGAGCATCCTGCTGGCGGGGGCGCTGCTGGCGCTGCTCGTCCTGTTCGTGCGGCGGCTGGGTCCGGCGATGACGGTGCTGCCGTGGTGCGCCTTCTTCCTGGCGACGCGTTCGCAGGACGGCTACTACCTACTGATGACGCCGTTGTGGCTGGCGGCCGCGGTGACGACACCGGCCGCGTCCTTCGCCCGGGCGTGGCAGCCCCGGCCGCGTTTCCTGTCGGGTCCGCGTCGGCGCCCGGCGCTGGTCGCGACGGCCGCGCTGCTCCTCGTACCGGCGCTGGCGTGCACCGCCGCGGCGGCGGCCGGGTCACCGCCGCTGGCCATGCGGGTGACGAGGACGCTCACGACCGGGCCGGCCGCCGTGTCGGAGCTGACCGTCCGGGTGACCAACAGGGACGACAGCGCCCTCACCCCCCACTTCACGCTCACCACCGGCCAGGGCATGACCCGCTGGTGGACGGCGGTCCAGGGGCCGGCCACGCTGCCCGCGCACACGAGCGCCGTCTACCGGCTCCGGCCGCCAGGCCCGGTGTTCCGGGTGCCCCGGCGCCCGGGTACGCGCATCCGGCTGCGCGCCTTCACGGCGTCGCCGGACACCCTGTCGAGCATGGACATCCGGCTGCCGGACGGTCGGCAGAAGGTGAAGGCCCATCCCGTCGTCCGGCCCGCGCGCTAGGCCTTGGCGCGGGTGAAGCGGAGGCTGGTCGTGACCGCCGTACGGCCGCGGATCATGCCCAGCTGGTTCCAGCCCAGGCCGAACTGGTCCCGGTCCACGCTGAACTCCGCGTCCAGGGTGAGCGCGTCGCCGCCCGTGTGGGTGAGGCGCGCGGTGAGGCTGGTGGGGCGGCTGATGCCGCGCACGGTCAGCTGACCGGTGACGTGGACGGTGTCGCCGTCACGGAGTTCGGCGCCGCGCACCGCGAAGGTGATCTCGGGGTGGTTCTCGGCGTCGAAGAAGTCGGGGCCGTGCAGGTGCTTGTCGCGCTTGGCGTGGTTGGTGTCCAGGGAGGCGGCGTCCAGGGTCAGGGTGCCCGTGGCGGTGCCGTCGGGGAGGACCTCGCCACCGCCGCCGGTGATGGCGAACGTGCCCTTCACGGTGACCAGGTTCCACATCGTCTTGTGCTTGATGGCGACGGTGGACGCCGTCCGGTCGAGCTGCCACAGGCCGGTTTCCACGGCAACGGTCATGAGCTGTCTCCTGACAGGAACGAGGCTGGTGCGAGGTACGGGAACGTCCGGGAACGTCCGGGACCCAGGTCATCCAAATTTGGACGATGGGGCGACGACGCCAAACTAGCCTGTTATCCAAATCTGGACAACCCCTCGTGCAAATTTGGACAACCGGTAGAATCGACGAATGGCCGCCACCTCCGAACACCCTGCCGAGACGCCCGGATGTCCCTCCGCACAGGAGGGCGGCCTGCTCCCGACCGAGCTACGGAACTGGATGATCCTGCTGGGCGCGACAGGGGCGATCGAGCAGCGACTCGGGCCCGTCCTCAAGGAAACGCTCGGCATCTCCCACGACGAGTTCCTCGTCCTGTGCCTGCTCGCGGACCGGCCCGACGGTGGTCTGCGGATGACCCGGATCGCGGAGCTGCTCGGCCGCCCCAAGACCCGGCTCACCTATCAGATCGCCTGTCTGGCACACGCCGGGCTGGTCACCCGGCGCCCCGTGTGCGGTGACAAACGGGGCGTCGAGGTGGCCCTCACCGGCAAGGGGCGCCGCCTGTTCACGGAGTCCTCGCCGGCCCTGGCCGACGTCGTCGTCTCGGGGCTCACGGAGATCGGCCCCGAGGACCGCGAGACGTTGTGCCGGATGCTGCCGGAGGAGGCGGACGCGGAGAAGCGGTGACTAGGCGACCAGGGCAGCCGGTTGCGACTCCGTCTCCGGGTCCGGCGCGGTCTCCGGCTCCGCCTCGGCTGCCGCCAGCAGGTCTGCGAGGGTCTCGCGGGCCCTGGCCACGCGTGAACGCACCGTCCCCACCGGGCAGTCGCTGACCTCGGCCGCCTCCGCGTAGGGCAGCCCCATCAGTTGCGTGAGGACGAACGCCTCGCGCCGTTCGTCGGGCAGCGCGGCCAGCAGGTCGAGCAGCGCGACGCCGTCGTCGAAGCCGGGCAGCCCGCGCGGC
This sequence comes from Streptomyces sp. NPDC047042, assembly GCF_040644035.1. Lineage (NCBI taxonomy): Bacteria > Bacillati > Actinomycetota > Actinomycetes > Kitasatosporales > Streptomycetaceae > Streptomyces > Streptomyces sp. NPDC047042. Next base: position 233,411 of record NZ_JBEYVP010000012.1, read on the forward strand.
TGGGCCCGTTCGACGGTCGCCCGCCAGTCCTCCGTGTCGCAGAGCCGGGGCCGGGCGGCGGCGTGCCGGAAGCTGTCGATCACCGCGCGCCGCGCGATGGCCATCAGCCAGGAGCGCGCCGAGGACCGCCCCTCGAACCGGTGCAGACTGCCGAGCGCCCGCAGGAACGTGTCCTGCGCGAGGTCGTCGGCGGCCTGTGGATCGGCGGAGAGATGGGCGACGTACCGCACCACATCGCGGTGCAGGGCGCCGACGAAGCGTTCGACGGCGACCTGGTCGCCACCACGGGCGGCGAGCGCCCAAGCGGTTATCGACTCGTCCATCGGGACCGCCGAGGAGGCCGCGGCGGAGGGGGCGGCCGAGGGTGCGGAAGCCGCTGAGGCCTGGAGGATCGGCGCGGGCAGTAGAGGAGTGATCACCTGGTGTCCTTCTCGGATCATCCGGAAGTCGGCAGCGCGGCGGGCCGCGACGCGGCTGCGCGGCATGGGCGCGCGCCGCTACCGGCAGAGGGAGGAGCGGTCGTACGCGCGTAGCGACGCGGGGTACGACCGTGGCCCGGGCGGCGCCTGCGGAGGACCGCCGACGTCGATGTGCGTCGGCGCGACCTGGAGCGGCCCGGGGTGCCGGCTGTCTCAGACGACAGCGGTCCGCGTCGGCGGGCCCCGGGAGGTGATCGTGTGGACGAGCGGAAGCAGTCGCGGCGCCCGGTCCGAGCGCCCGCGACACGGGCGGGGACGGGGACGGTCCGGCAGCGCGGGCAGCGCGAGCGCCGTCCGCAGCGGCGCGGCCAGTCGGCCGGCCGCCGCCCGCAGGATGCGGAACGTGGCCCGCTCGCCGTACGCCAGCCACAGCCCGCACAGCAGTGCGGCGAGCGTGTGTGCGGCGAGCATGCCGTACGAGGACGAGAGGGCGTCCGGGCCGTGGCCGAGGCGCGTCGGGTGATCCGCACCCGCACCCATGCCCATGCCCATGCCGGTGCCCATGCCGGTGCCAGTGCCAATGCCGGAGTGGGTCATGTCCATGGCGTCCATCGGCATGCCGACGGCACCGGTGCCCATTCCCGCGCCCGTGCCCTGCGTGAACGAGAAGGCCGAGTGGAGCGCGCCCTGGGCGACGACCACCACGGCCACGACCAGCGGGAGTCCACGCTCGCGGCCGGTCAGGCACCAGCCCGCGCCGCCCGTGACCAGGGCCCCTGCCGCCAGGGTCCACCAGGCGACGGCCGAGCCGGACATCAGCACGTGTCCGAGAGAGGCGAGCAGCACGCAGACGGCCGCGAACACCGCGGCCCGCAGCGTGCGTGCACCCCGTCCGGCAGTCATGACGGCCCTCATTCTCCCATCCGGGGCTCGAACGTCACTGGTACGTGAGCGAGTTGCTGACCGCCCGCTCGCCGGAAGCATGACGCGGAACGTCTCGACGCCGAACCAGGTTCCCTCCACTCAGATCGAATCCACAGTTCCTGTCAGCCGTTCCTGTCAGCCGTTCCTGTCAGCCGTTCCTGTCAGCGCGCCGCCGACGCGGTGCGCAAGTGACCCCTGGTGTACGTCCCGTCGAGGGGGAGGGGGAAGCTGGTCACGATCAACTCTCCCTGGAGGTACGTGAGATGACGAGCCGTCTGCCGCGCCGTACGGTGCTGGGCGGAATGATCGGCGGTCTGGCACTGGCCGCGGCCGGTACGGGGGCCGGAACCGCGGTGGCCGCAGGACGCGCACCGGACGCCACCGGCCAAGGGCCCACCGGACCAGGAGCCGTCGGCCCGGAGCCGTACGTGCCCGTCGCCGTGAGCGGCGGGGGCGGGCCCGCCGGGACGGACCGGGTGCACGTCCTCAAGGTCGGCCCCGCCGCGGCGGGCACCGTCCTCGTGCTGGTGCCCGGCATGTTCGGGGCCGCGAACGACTTCCGGCTGCTGGCCCGTGACCTGGTCGCGGCCGTGCCCGGCCTGCAGGTGTGGGCCCTCGACCGGCGGGAGGAGAACCTCGCCGACCGCACGGGCTTCACGGGCCCGGACCCCCTCGCCTACTACCTGGACGGCCACTACCGCAGCCAGGACCCGGCCGCCTCCCCCTTCGCCGCGCACTGGGGCCTGCCCCTGGCCCTCGCCGACCTGCGCGCCGTCGTCCGGGCGGCGGGACGCGGGGGCCGGCGCGTGGTGCTCGGCGGGCACTCCTGGGGAGCGACGACCGCGATGGCGTACGCGGCCTGGGACTTCGACGGCTGCCCCGGCTACCGGGACCTCGCGGGGCTGGTGGTCGTCGACGGCGGTGTCCTCGGGGCGTTCGACGGAACGGGCGACCCGGTTCTCGACTCGCCGGAGGAGATACGGCAGCGGCTGGCGGCGATCGACGCCGGGGCGGTCTTCGACCTGACCCTGAGCGGCGTGGGCCTCGGCAGCCGCGCGGAGAGCACCCAGATCTGGTACCAGCTCGCCGGCCACTACGCCCTGCGCGACCCCGACGGCCCCTCCCTCCTCCAGCCCAGGCTGCCCGACGCCCTGGCCCTGCCGTACACCGTCACCAACGCGGGCCTGCTGGGCGTGCTGGTCGACGCCGGTTTCGGCTGGCCGAACTCCATCACCGTGCACTCCGGGCACCTCGCCGACAGCGGGGACGTACGCGGCTGGGTCGACACCGGGATCACACCGCTCAGCCGGGTCGCGGCCGCGTACGCCGGTCCGGTGCCGGCGGTGTGGGAGTGGTACTGGCCGGCCCGGCTCTCCGTCGACCTCGACGTCACGGACGCCTACACGGACTCCGCGCTCGCCCGTTCCCTGGGCCTGCGACTGCTCCACGCCGACCGGCTCGACATACCGCTGTACGCCTTCGGGACGAGCTACGCCAAGGGCACCATCGAGGAGTCGGCGCGCAAGGTGGTGTCCAACTCCCGCATTCCCTACGCCACTTACGAGACCGACACGGGCATGAATCACCTCGACCCGCTCTTCGCGGCCCCGGCCCACAACACCCTGACACGCACGCTCGCGGGGTTCCTGAACGGCCCGGCGGCGGCACGCTGACGCGACAAACCCGGTCGGCCGGTCCCCGCGAGCACCGGCCGACCGGGAGGGACGTCCCGCGTCAGCCCACCCGACGCGGATGCCGCTCCGCCCACGCGCCCGCCTCCCGGCCCACCGGCATCACCAGGGCCCCCACTGCGAAGGGGACCCAGCCGCGCACGGGGCCGCGGCTCACATCGCCCTCGAGACACTCGGCCCCCGTCGCCCACAAGGAGGGGCGGCGGGGGCCGAGTGTGTGGTCCCGGGACGGTCACGCCACGGAGTTCAGCAGGTCGGCGACCACGTCCGGCCTTTCCAGTGCGATGAAGTGGCCGGCTCCCGCCACCTGGGTGAAATCGGCGGCCGGCAGCAGCCGCTTGTTGGCCTCCCGGTCCGAGGGGCGGGACCAGTCCTTCTCGCCGTAGACCAGGTGGATGGGCGCCTTGACGTCCGTGTAGCGCGGGCGGGCCGCGATGAGGCTGGGCAGGGCCTGGTAGACCGCCCGGGCGACGGTCGGGTAGCCGGGGCGAGTGCCCACCTGGAGCAGCTCGTCCATGTAGTCGTCACGCAGCGCGCTCTTGTCGCCCAGTCCGCCCTGCAGCACCTTGCGCAGGATCGGCTTGGGCTCCACCCCGGCGACCGTCGGGCCCACCCCCGGCGCGAGGACACCGGTGACCACCAGACGCGCCAGCAGACTGGAGCGGGCGATGCCGTCCTTGAAGTCGTAGGCGTTCACCGCGACGACCCGCCGTACCCGCTCCGGCAGATCGGCAGCGGCGGTCAGGGCGAGCACCGCACCCATGGACTCCCCCACCAACGTCACGTCACGCAGGTCGAGTTCGGTGAGGAGGCGTTCGACACCGGCGCGCATCGCCGGCTCGTCGTACGACGCCCCGGGCACGATCTCGGAGTAGCCCATCCCCGGCAGGTCCAGCGCGTACACGGTGTAGTGGTCGGAGACCAGCGGGATGAGCGCGCGGTAGTGCTCGGCCTGCGTGCGCACCGTGTGCAGCAGGACCAGGGGAGCGCCGGTGCCCGCCTTGAGGTATCTCAGCGTTCCCTCGTGCCCTTCGTGTCCCGCGCGGGGGGCGAGGGTGTGGCTGGTGGTGCCGGGGACCTGAATGGTGGGGCGGGCGGCTTGGCTGGACATCTCGCGGACTCCTTGGGTGTGGATCGGGGACGGATCGGGAGTGGATCGGGAGTGGAAACCGATCGGTTTCGAGAACAGTAAACCGAACGGTTTCCGCGCGCAAGCCCAGGGTGCGCACTTGCGTCGCGGAAACCGATCTGTTTTCCTGGTCCGGAAACAGATCGGTTTCCAGCCGATGTGGCGAGTTGTCACCAGCAAGCGACAAAGGGAAGACATGACTACCACCTTGGACCGTGGGGCGCCCGCCTCCGGCAAGACGAACTCGGGCCGCCGCGGCTCCCACGCCATGCGCTGGTGGGTGCTTGTCGTGCTGGGCACGGCGCAGCTCATGGTCACGCTCGACGCGACCGTCGTGAACATCGCCCTGCCCGCCGCACAGCACGACCTCGGTTTCAGCGACGGCAGCCGGCAGTGGGTCGTCACGGGTTACGCACTGGCGTTCGGCAGCCTCCTGCTGCTCGGCGGCCGACTCGGCGACCTGTTCGGCCGCCGTACCACCTTCGTGACCGGCCTGGTCGGCTTCGCGGGCGCCTCCGTCGTCGGCGGAGCGGCCACCAGCTTCGAAATCCTCGTCGGGGCACGTGTGGCCCAGGGCCTCTTCGCCGCGCTGCTCGCGCCCGCGGCACTCTCCTTGCTCAGTGTGACCTTCACCGAGCCGTCCGAGAGGCCGAAGGCCTTCGGCATCTTCAGCGCCCTGTCCGGCGCGGGCGCGGCGGTCGGGCTGCTGCTCGGCGGCATGCTCACCGAATGGACGTCGTGGCGCTGGGTGATGTACGTGAACGTCATCTTCGCGGCCGTCGCGCTGGTCGGTGCGCTGCTTCTGCTGGCCAAGCCCGAGATCACCGAGCGGCCCAAGATCGACATCCCGGGCACCCTCACGGTGAGCGCCGCGCTGTTCGCCATCGTCTACGGGTTCGCGCACGTCGAGTCCACCAGCTGGACCAACCCCGTCACCCTCGGCTTCCTGGCCGGCGGTGTGGTGCTGCTCGCGGTGTTCGTCTGGCTCGAGTCCAAGGTCGCGCACCCGCTGCTGCCGCTGCGCCTCGTGACGGACCGGACCCGCGGTGGTTCGTTCATGGCGGTGTTCGTCCTGGGCATGGGGATGTTCTCGATCTTCCTGTTCCTGACCTACTACCTCGAGGCCAGCATCGGCTACTCGCCGATCCAGGCGGGCCTGGCGTTCCTGCCGATGGTCATGGGCATCGTCGCCTCGTCGACCACGACGCCCTCACTACTGCTGCCCAGGGTCGGCCCGAAGGTCGTCATCACCGCCGGCTTCCTGGTCGCCGCCTCCGGCATGGCCCTGCTGACCCGGCTCACGCTGGACAGCACCTACGTCGCCCACATCATGCCCGGCATGATCCTGCTGGGCCTCGGCATCGGCGCGGTGATGACCACCGCGTTCCAGGGTGCGACCTCGGGCGTGCACCACGAGGACACGGGCGTCGCCTCGGCGCTGATCAACACCAGCCAGCAGGTGGGCGGCTCGATCAGTACGGCACTGCTGACCACGGTCGCCTCGTCGGCCGCGACCGACTACCTGTCCTCGCACAAGCCGGGCGCGCTGACCATGGCACAGGCCGGGGTCGAGAGCTACACGGCCACCCTGGCATGGGGCGCCGGAATCTTCGTGGTCGGTGCGGCGCTCTCGGCGCTCCTGATTCCGAACCGGGCCCTGGCGCCGTCGGAGGGCGAGCCGGTGATCGCCCACTGAGCGAAGCCACTGAACGAACCCGCTGAACGAACCAACGAACGTAAACCGATCGGTTTTCATTTTGTTGAATTCGAGTTACATTCGGGTTATGACCACCGAAGCGAAGTCAAGTTCCAGGGAGCGACTGCTGGAGGCGGCGGCCACGCTCACCTACCGAGATGGTGTCGGCATCGGCGTCGACGCCCTGTGCAAGGCGGCGCGAGTGTCGAAGCGCTCCATGTACCAGCTCTTCGAGAGCAAGGACGAACTGCTGGCGGCAAGCCTGCAGGAGCGCGCCACCGCCTTCGTCGCCGGGCTCCTGCCCCCGGCGCACGACGGCCGCTCACCCCGCGAGCGCATCACGTACGTCTTCGAGCAGCTGGAACAGCAGGCGGGCGCGCCCGAGTTCCAGGGCTGCCGATATCTGGCCGTACAGATCGAACTCAAGGACCAGAGCCATCCGGCGAGCCGGGTGGCCCACGAGGTCAAGGGGAATCTGCTGGGTTTCTTCCGCTCCGAGGCCGAACAGGGCGGCGCGAGCGACCCCGCCCTCCTGGCCCGGCAGCTCAGCCTGGTCTTCGACGGCGCCAGCGCCCGAGCGGGAATCCAGGCCGACAACCTGACCGGCCTGATCACCCCCACCGTACGCAGCCTGCTCGAGTCGGCGGGCATGCGCTGACGCACGCTCCGCGATGACACTGCGGGCCACTCTCCGCCTCCGGCGGCAGGAGTGGCCCGCAGTGTCATGTCCCGAGCCACCTGGCGTGCCTGACGACCTCTCGCCAGGCGTCTGCGGTAATTGACAGGGTACGAAAGTACCCTCTAACGTACCCGCACCGAGGCCAGCCCACCGTCGGCTCAACGAGGAGCATCGATGCAGCACCTGTACGACATTGACGTCAAGGTTCCGATGCGTGACGGCGTGGCCCTCGCCGCCAACGTGTGGCATCCGGTCGAGGGGAAGGCCCCGACGCTGCTCGTGCGCCTGCCGTACGGAAAGGACGCCATGATGGGCGTCGGCCATGCGCTCATGCCCGACACCCCAGCCCTGCTGGAGGCCGGTTACGCGTTGGTGGTGCAGGACTGCCGGGGCACCTATCGCTCGGAAGGCGAGTTCGTGCCGCACATGGCCGACCGCCACGACGGCGCGGACACCGTCGCCTGGATCACCGAGCAGCCGTGGTCCGACGGCACGGTGGGCACGTACGGGCCGTCCTACCTGGGGATGGTCCAGTGGGAGACCGCCGTGACCGGCGCCCCCGGCCTCAAGGCGATCGCACCGTCCCTCACCTCGATCGACAACTACGAGGCGCCCTGGTACGGCCCGGGCGGCGCCCTCTCGCTGAGCCTGGTCACGATGTGGAACGCCATGATGTACGCGGCCGACGCCCAGCGGTCCCTGGCCCTCGGCGAGGACACCCTGCCCCAGCTGCAGCAGCTCGGCCAGGCGCTTCTCTCCCACGAGGCCCTCAACGACGTACTGCCGACGGCCGAGGTCCCGGTCCTGAAGGCGTACGGCAAGTGGTGGGACGACTGGATGGCCCACCCGTCCCACGACGAGTACTGGGACGCCATGGAGCTCACGCCCGAGCTGGGGAACGTCACCGTCCCGGCGCTGAACATCGGCGGCTGGTACGACCTCTACATCGGCCAGACCCTGCGTACCTACACCACCGCTCGTCAGAAGGCGGGCAGCGCGGAGGCGCGTGAGGGGCAGCGGCTGGTCATCGGTCCGTGGGACCACGGCCAGGCAGGCGACGGCGTGTATCGCGACCGGTCCTTCGGCCCGCTGGCCAGTGGCCGGTTGATGGGCATGACCGCCCTGCATGTGAAGTTCTACGACCGCTGGCTGCGCGGTGACACGACCGCGCTGGACGGCGTGGCACCGGTGAAGCTCTTCGTGATGGGCATCGACCAGTGGCGCGACGAGCAGGAGTGGCCGCTGCCCGACACACAGTGGACCGACTTCCACCTCACGAGCACCGGCCGCGCCAACACCGCTGACGGCGACGGTGTGCTGACCGCCGACGCGCCGGCCGACGCCGGGCACGAGACCTACCTCTACGACCCGCGCCGCCCGGTTCCCTCGGCCGGCGGGGCGTCGATGCCGACGACTCCGGGGTTCTGCGGCCCGGTCGACCAGCGAACGGTCGCCGCCCGCGAGGACGTGCTGTGTTTCGCGTCCCCCGTACTCGAGGAGGCCGTCGAGGTCACCGGTCCGGTCAGCCTGACCCTGTACGTGTCCTCCTCGGCGGTGGACACCGACTTCACCGCCAAGCT
>NZ_JBEYVP010000013.1:0-232955 GCF_040644035.1 Streptomyces sp. NPDC047042
CGTCCCCGCCACCGTGTGGCGCCTAAACCCCAAATACATTCATTCCGCCGGGGCGCGCCGGCAATACCCGGCCTCGGGGCCTTGCGGTCCCCGCACGGGGACCGCAAGGCCGTTCGCCGTTCAGTGCGAGCCAGGGGCAGAGCCCACCAGGGCCCTCTACCGGGACTGGGGGCCCCGCCGCTGCGGCAGCGTCACCACCGACGCGTCTCCGGGGCCGGCCGGCGGCAGGCCCGCGATCTGGGCGAGCAGGTCGCACCAGGACGCCAGATGGGACGCGGTGTCCGGGACCCCGCCGAGGCTCTCCCGGGGCGTCCAGGAGGCGCGGATCTCGATCTGCGAGGCGGCCGGCCGCTCCGACATCCCGCCGAAGTAGTGCGAACTCGCGCGCGTGACCGTGCCACTGGCCTCGCCGTACGACAGCCCGCGCGCCTGGAGCGCTCCCGTCAGCCAGGACCAGCACACGTCCGGCAGCAGCGGGTCGGCGGCCATCTCCGGCTCCAGCTCGGCGCGCACCAGTGTCACCAGCCGGAACGAGCCCTGCCAGGCGTCGTGCCCGGCCGGGTCGTGCAACAGGACGAGCCGGCCGTCGGCCAGGTCCTCCTCGCCGTCGACGACGGCCGCCTCCAGGGCGTACGCGAACGGCGCCAGACGCTGGGGCGCCCGCGTCGGCTCGATCTCGATCTGCGGCCTCAGCCGCGCGGACCGCAACGCGTCGACGGCGGCCCGGAAGGGCAACGGTGCCGTGTCCGCATCCCGGTCCCCCTCCTTCGCGTCGTCCATTCCGCCAGCGCCGTCCGACAGTCGTCCCTGTGCCGCAGCCATGCGGGGAAGATTAAGGGGAACGGAGCCCCCGCGCGGGGAGAGACACCCGTGGGACGGACCACAGTCGGGTAAGAGCCGTCGGCAGGGCTGTTCGCGGGACTGTCGGTGGGGCGTGCGAGACTTCTGGTCGTGAGCGCGAACCAGAGCCCCGCGGGCCAGCAGCCGACAGCGACGTCCGCCGCCGTCAAGAACGACGCCGTGCAGGATTCCGCCTTCCTGAAGGCGTGCAGACGCGAGCCGGTGCCGCACACGCCCGTGTGGTTCATGCGCCAGGCCGGGCGCTCCCTGCCCGAGTACCGCAAGGTCCGCGAGGGCATCCCGATGCTCGAGTCCTGCACCCGGCCCGAGCTGGTCACCGAGATCACCCTCCAGCCGGTGCGCAGGCACAACGTGGACGCGGCGATCTACTTCAGCGACATCGTCGTCCCGCTCAAGGCCATCGGCGTCGACCTCGACATCAAGCCCGGCGTCGGCCCGGTCGTCGAGAAGCCGATCCGCACCCGCGCGGACCTCGCCCAGCTCCGCGACCTCACCCCCGAGGACGTCCCGTACGTCACCGAGGCCATCGGCCTGCTCACCCGCGAACTCGGCGCCACCCCGCTCATCGGCTTCGCCGGCGCGCCCTTCACCCTCGCCAGCTACCTCGTCGAGGGCGGCCCCTCCCGGACGTACGAGAACGCCAAGGCGATCATGTACGGCGATCCGCAGCTCTGGGCCGACCTCCTCGACCGGCTCGCCGACATCACGGCGGCCTTCCTCAAGGTCCAGATCGAGGCGGGCGCCAGCGCCGTCCAGCTGTTCGACTCCTGGGCCGGCGCCCTCGCCCCGGCCGACTACCGCCGTTCCGTGCTCCCCGCCTCCCAGAAGGTCTTCAAGGCGGTCGAGGGGTACGGCGTGCCGCGCATCCACTTCGGTGTCGGCACCGGTGAGCTCCTCACGCCGATGAGCGAGGCCGGCGTGGATGTCATGGGCGTCGACTGGCGCGTCCCGCTCGACGAGGCCGCCCGCCGCGTCGGCCCCGGCAAGGCGCTCCAGGGCAACCTCGACCCGACGGTCCTGTTCGCCTCCACGGAGGCCGTCGAGGCGAAGACCCGCGAGGTCCTCGACTCCGCGAAGGGGCTGGAGGGCCACATCTTCAACCTCGGCCACGGCGTCATGCCGAACACGCCCCCGGAGGCGCTGACCCGCCTCGTGGAGTACGTCCACACGAGCACCGCCCGCTGAGCCGGGGGGCCTGTCAGAAGGCGAACAGCGCCATGGCCGGCAGCAGCAGGAGGAGTTGCAGCCACACGAGCCATCGCCGAGGCAGGCCCAACGCCAGCAGGCCGAGAAGTCCGGAGGCGGCGAAGAACGCCAGCCCCAGCGGCCAGTGGGTGGTCCAGTCGGCGCCGGAGTGGGCGTACTGGTCCGCGCAGTAGAGCCAGACCAGGGCGGCGAGCACGAAGGAGACGGGGAGCAGGGCGAGCCCGTAGCCGGCCCGGATCCGTAGGCGGCGGCTTTCCTGCGCGGACCGCGTACGAGGGTCGGCGACAGGGTTGCTGGCGTTCACATCTGTCCTGTCCTGTCCTGTTCTGGTGGCCCGAATTTCGCCGGTCCGGTTTCGTGTTGGGTGCGAATCCGTTGGGGCTTGTCGCGCAGTTCCCCGCGCCCCTGGCCGGCCGCGACGGGCCGGGTCACGAGCCGCGCTGGGTATGTTCCAAGGCTAGAGCGGCGGACCGGCGCTTCGGCTGGGACGGGTCCGGGAGCTGGCCCGCGCCCTGGCCGGGCCGCTGGTTCCAGCCCAGGATGCGGCTGCCGATCGTGCTCAGTTCCGGGCTGCCGGGCGGGACGTCGATGGAGAACAGCGCCTCGTAGGGCCGCTCGTCGTCGCCTCCCCACCGCACCACGCCGTCGCACACCGCGAGGATGTCCCGGACGACGGCCAGTTGAGGTGCGAAGAAGCCCCCGGACGAGCCCTCCGGGTACCAGCCACCGCGGATCGCGACCGCGGTCCCCGAGGCCTGGTTGCTCTGCGGGGAGGAGAGGCTGGTGCCGCCGAGCTTCCGGAAGCCCACCACGTCACCGGTCCGCAGGGCGTCGATCTCGTAGTGGAAACGGCGCACCACGTAGAGGAGGACCGCGGCGACGTCCCCGGTGCGTACCTGCACCGAGAGATCGCTGCCGTTGACGGCTCTGGACCAGATGGTGCCGCCGTCGTCGGCCTTCGCCTCCGTCGCCCAGCCGTTGGCGCTGAGCGGGGTCTTCTTCGGCGTCGGGTCTTCGTCGGTCGGTGTGGGCGGCCGGGTGGGTTCCACCGTCCTGCCCCTGGCGGCGGCCATCGCCGGGAGCTGCCCCGCCCAGCCGGACAGGGCCGTACCGGCCAGCACGCCGGTGCCGGCCGTCAGCACGGACCGGCGGGTCGGGCGCCGGGTGGTCTTCTTTACGTTCCCATGCTGTTCGGAATGCTGCTCGGACATCGGATCTCCAGAATCTCCAGTCATTTCCGCGCTCTTTTCCGCTCGCCGGCCATGGGTCACAGGTTTCGGGCAGGCGCGTTGTACTTCTCGAACGTCTGGTAGACGCTCAAATTCTGGACCCCGTACTCCGCCGCGTCGTCGCCGGTGCCGTTGTAGCGTGCGAGGACGGCCTGTGTTTCCGGGTCGGTGTAGTCAAGGCCGGGAATGCGCTGGCCGATGGAATGCGCATCGGAGATATGGACGAGTGCCACGGTGGTGATGTTGTACTGGTTGTTCGTGTACAGGTTGTTCCAGACGGTTTCCATCGTGTGCCAGTCCGACGCGTCGAGTGTCGCCTCGTCGGTGATTCCCGTCGAGGAGCAGTAATTCCGGGCACTGATGGCGGTGGCGGCGAAAATCTGGCCCAGTCCCGCACTGGCGTCGTCCCTGGCGCCGACCGGCATTTCCGGGACCGGGGTGATGGCCTGCTGCCAAACGGGCATGTTGTTCCATGCCTCCATCTGCTCCATATAGCTGTAGTACTCCTGGACAAGGGTGTTCGCGACATCGTCCAGATAGGTGTACTTCCGGTATTCCCAGAAGATCGGCACCTGGATGAGGGACTTGCGCATTTTCAGCGAGCGGGCGAGTCCGGTGATGTAGGAGTCGTACTGGAGGACGACGTTCAGGGCGTCCTCCGTCGAATGATTGGTGTACCAGGTCGTCTCGTCCACGCCCAGGGACTGCATGGTCGCCCGGATGTCGGCGAGCAGTGCGTCGCGGTTCGCCGTGTCGAAGGTGACGTCCAGTTTCTGGGAGGGGACGGGATCGAAGGTGTTCTGTCCGCTGTCCCGGCCGGAGGAGATGTCGTTGTCGATCTGGATGGCGCCGGTTCCCGATCCGACCGAGATCGTGGAGATCTGGTCGAACGCCCAGTCCTCCGGCATCGGGAAGCCGAGATTTCCACTGAAGCCGGTCGACATGTCCGAGACGAAACTCGCGGAGGTCGCACCCGAGGCGGCGACGCGACTGCAGATGTTTCTCGGTCCGTAGACGCCGATCCTGTAGCCGGCCTCGTACTCGTCGAAACGCTGCTGGATTCCCTGGAAATGCGGAATGATATTGCTGGTGACATCGGCGTCGAGCGCGTCGTAGTCCACCGCGAAGTAGATCCGCGTGCCCCTCTGGAAGCCGTAGCCCTGGGCCGCGTCGATGGCGGCCGACGCGTCCGCCACTCCCTGGTCGTGGTTGAAGTAGCCGACCGAGCCGCCATAGGTCTGGTAGATCGGGAACACCCGCAGGCCCGCGCCGGCGATGGTGTCCAACTCCCCGGGCTGGATCTTCTTGTTGAGGGTGGTGCCCGCGACATTGGTCAGGTATCTGCCGACGATCGAGTACCCGGACGCCTTGAGCGCTGCCGCGCGGTCGGCGGTGATCTCGGTGACGCAGTCGCAGGCGGTGCCCGAGCGGCTCGGATCCCCGGTGCTGACCAGCAGCGAGGCCCACGTCTGGAAGTTTCCGGTGCCGGTGACGGGAAGGCGCACAAAACTCTGGAAGTCCGCGACCGCGTCGGCCAGATCCGATCCGAAGGTACTGCTGAACACCGCACCCGAGCGCTTGTTGAAGACCATGGCGGCGGAGAAGAGCTGAACGAAGGTGCCACTCGAACCGACCGACAGGGTGTTGGCCTTCAGACCGGCCTGTGTGCCCGGACCGAATACGCCGTTCGCCGTGGCGTCGTCGAAGCCGATGGCGAACTGGATCGCGAACATCAGCGCCTTCTGGACGTCCCGGGAGAAATAGCCGTCGCACGGGATGACAAAGAAATTCGCGTGGTTGATGTAACTCGCGTTCATCCACTGCTGGATCGAGCGCACCTGGTCGCTGCCGCCACTGATGAGAACATAGGGGTCCATTGTCAGCAGCGCTTTGAAGACCTTGGGAGTGACACCGTCCCCGGGGAAAACACCGGCGACGCCCATGTTGGTCTTCAGTTCGGTCACGCTGGAGCCGGTCGTCGAGTCGTACGACCCCGATATTCCACTGCCGTCGTAGCCCTTGCAGTAGAGGCCGGACTGGACGATGCGATTGATGTTGGCGTTCTCGTTCGTCCCGTCGACGACCGGATAGCGCGAGGTGAGTGTGCTGAGTGTGGTCGGGCCGAAGTTGTCGGACAGGGCGGTGATACCCAGCTCGTACTGGAGAGCCCGGGTCAGCGCGTACATGATGTCCCAGCCGGTCGTGCCGTCCTCGGCGACCGTGGGTATTCCGGGGACCCCCGCGTAAGTGGTGTTGATGAATTTCTGCGCCTGCAGCACCATGGCGTCCATCGGCGTCTTTCCCCCGGTCCCGGCGAAGAGTCCTGGCCTTTCCTGAATCGGATCCTCGCAGATCCGGCGAGCGTTGATGCGCTCCGGTCCAGGAAATTTGCCCTATCTAGAGACTTTCGAAATGCCCGAGTTGTCGAGCATCGGGGAAATATGCCAGAGATATGCTGTGGATATTCTGTGCGTTGTTTGTTTTCTACTGACCCGGGCGGGCCCGCCTGCCCCACAGAAGGCCACGTGGTTCCGGCGGGGGCGGCGTGCCCGGGCGCAGCGGCCAGGCGAGCAGCATTCCCGCGAGGAAGCCGACGACATGGGCGGCGTACGCGACGGTGCCGGCCTCGGTGACGCCCTCGCCGGACGAGTACACCGCCTGCAGCACGAACCAGAAGCCCAGCACCAGCCAGGCCGGCAGCCGCAGCGGCAGGAAGACGAGGAAGGGCACCAGCACCCAGACCCTGGCCTTCGGGAACAGCGCCAGATAGGCGCCGAGCACCCCGGCGATCGCCCCGGAGGCGCCGATCAGGGGGTCGGACGAGTCGGCGTTGACGAGCGCGAAGCCGTACGACGCCGCGTAGCCGCAGGCGACGTAGAAGAGCGCGTAGCGCACGTGGCCGAGGCGGTCCTCGATGTTGTTGCCGAAGATCAGCAGGAACAGCATGTTGCCCAGCAGGTGCAGCCAGCCGCCGTGCAGGAACATCGCCGTGAGCACGGACAGCGCGGGCGACTTGTCGTAGCTCGGCGGGCCGATCACACAGCCCGGGCCTGTCCTGCCGATCCCGACCTCGCCCGTCGGCACCATGCGCGGCAGCTCGTGGTGGATCAACTCCTGGGGCACGGCGGCGTAGTGGTCCAGGAAGGCCTGGAGATGGCACAGCTGTGCCAGACCGCTCTCGCCCGTCACCGAGCCCGCTGTGCCGGGCATGGCGAGGAACACGAGGACGTTGGCGGCGATGAGCGCGTACGTGACCCAGGGGGTACGGCTTGCCGGGTTCACGTCATGGACGGGGATGACCACAAGGAAGTACTGCCCCCGATGCGTCCCGCGAACCGGTGAACGCGGCTGTCCGTGTGTCCGTATCTGTCCTCGACGTCCGCGGCACGACGAAGGCGGGCCGCGGGGACGACGTGAGGAACAGGCGATGAACGACCGAGTTACTCCTCCGATGCAGTCGGTACAGGCTCTGCCGAACGGAGAGGCCGAACTCGCACTGGTGGTCCACCTGCCCTGGGAGGACGTGGCCCGGCTCGGCCAGGAGGCGGGGCGGCTGGCGACGCAGATGCAGCGGCCGGTGTCGCTCGACGAGGCGGTGAGTCACCGGTTGCGGTCCAGTGGGTTGGGGGCGCACGCGAAGCCGGCGCAGGCGCAGCAGGCGCCGTCTGTTTCGGCGTCGGCGTCCGTGTCGGCGTTGCCGTCCCGGCCGCCGGGGGAGCAGGCTCGGCAGGCGATCGATCGGATCAACGGGACGGCGTAGCGGCATAGAGGTGCTGGTGGGTCGCCGGGTGCGGGTGCGTTGTGGCTTGTCGCGCAGTTCCCCGCGCCCCTAGGGCGCTCCTGTCAGCCGGTGTTTTTCCGTACCGCTGATGCTGCTTTTCTGGCTGCTACCAGTACGGGGTCCCAGACCGGGGAGAACGGTGGGGCGTAGCCCAGGTCCAGGGCTGTCATCTGTTCCACCGTCATGCCCGCCGTGAGGGCCACCGCCGCGATGTCGACCCGCTTCGCCGCGCCCTCCCGGCCGACGATCTGGACGCCCAGGAGGCGGCCCGTGCGCTGTTCCGCGAGCATCTTGACCGTCATCGGGGCCGCCCCGGGGTAGTAGCCCGCGCGGCTCGTCGACTCGATGGTGACCGTGACGTAGCGCAGGCCCGCCCGGTCCGCGTCCTTCTCGCGCAGGCCGGTGCGGGCGATCTCGAGGTCGCACACCTTGCTCACGGCGGTGCCGACGACGCCGGGGAAGGTGGCGTAGCCGCCGCCCGCGTTCGCGCCGATGACCTGGCCGTGCTTGTTGGCGTGCGTGCCCAGGGGGATGTGCCGTCGCCGGCCGGAGACGAGGTCCAGGACCTCCACGCAGTCGCCGCCTGCCCAGATGTTCTCGTGGCCGCGCACCCGCATCGCCAGGTCGGTGAGGAGGCCGCCGTGGTCGCCCACGGGCAGTCCCGCGGCCCGGGCGAGCGTCGTCTCGGGGCGGACGCCGATACCGAGCACGACCACGTCCGCCGGGTACTCGGCGTCCTCGGTGGCGACCGCGCGCACCCGGCCGTCGTCGCCGGTGAGGAGCCTGGTGACCTCGGCGTTGTTCACCATGGTGATGCCCAGGCCCTCCATCGCCTTGTGCACCAGGCGGCCCATGTCCGGGTCGAGGGTGGCCATCGGTTCGTCGCTGCGGTTGACGACCGTCACCTCGTAGCCGTGCCTGATGAGCGCCTCGGCCATCTCCACGCCGATATAGCCCGCCCCGACCACGACCGCTCGGCGGCCCCTGGTGGTGGTCAGGGTGTCCAGAAGCGCCTGGCCGTCGTCCAGCGTCTGTACGCCGTGTACGCCGGGGGCGTCCACGCCCGGCAGGGAGGGGCGGATCGGGCGAGCACCCGTGGCGATCACCAGTTTGTCGTACGACGTCCATGACTCGACGCCGGTCTCGAGGTCACGCGCGCGTACCCGGCCGCCCGGGACGTCGATCTCCGTGACCTCCGTACGCATCCGCAGGTCGATGTCGCGGGCCCGGTGCTCCTCCGCCGAGCGGGCGATCAGCTGGTCCCGGTCCGGGACGTCGCCGCTCACCCAGTAGGGGATGCCGCACGCCGAGTAGGAGGTGAAGTTGCCGCGTTCGAACGCCACGATCTCCAGCTCGCTTGGGCCCTTCTGCCGACGGGCCTGCGACGCGGCGGACATGCCCGCCGCGTCGCCGCCGATCACCACCAGACGCTCGGTCCCACGCTTCGTGTCGTTCGTACGGCCGTCGCTCATGCTCATACGAACACGCTACGGGGACCCGGCATTTCAGTCCTGGCCCGGGCCCTTCGGCTGCGCCGGGGGAGCCGTCGGCAGGGGAGGCGTCGGGGCCGGCTCCGTGGCCGCGCGCTGCCGCCGGGCGCGGTCGAGACGCAGCCAGCCGAACACCACCAGGGCCGCCAGCACCGCGAACGGCAGGATCGCGGCGAGGGTCACCATGATCCAGCGCAGCATCGTCACGAAGGCGCTCCAGCCGCCCGCGAGGGCGTCCAGGAAGCCCGGGTCGTCGTCCTCGTGGGCCACCTCGGCCGGGTTCTCGGACAGGGAGAGATTGATCGTGGCCAGCGAGGTGCGGTCCTTCAGGGAGGCCTGGCGGGCGAGCAGCGACTCCAGATCGGCCTGACGGCGGCTCAGCTCGCCCTCCAGGGTGACCACATCGGAGAGCTTGGTGGCCTTGTCCATCAGCTCGCGGATGCGGTTCACGCTGGCGCGCTGCGTGGTGATACGGCTTTCCACGTCGACGACCTGCTCGGTGACGTCCTTCGCCTCCGCCTCCCGGTGCAGAAGCTTGCCGGTGCCCTCCAGATCACGGAGGACCTGCTCGTACTTGTCGACGGGCACGCGCAGGACGACGTCGGTGCTCTCGCTGCCCGCCTCGCTCTCCCCGTTCTCCCGGCCCTCCCGGCCCTCCCCGCTTTCGTCCTCGTCGAGGGTCGTCGTCTCGCTGCCGACATAGCCGCCCGCGTTCTCCGTGGTGGCGCGCACCTTGGCCAGGGCCTTCGACACGTCCTTGACCTGCACGGAGACCGACACGGTACGGATGATGTGCGGGCCGGTGGCCGCCTGGGGCGCCGCACTGGCCTGGGCGCCGCTGCCCTTGCCGCCGCCCGGCTTGCTCTCCGCCCCGGCCTGCTGCTCCAGCGCGCCGGAGGCGGAATCGTCCTTCTGGGAGACCCCCGAGTCGCTGCTCGCGCCGGAGTCGGCGCCCGCACTGCAACCGGTGAGGGCGAGGGACGCGGCGAAGAGGACGCCCGCCAAGGTCTGGACGGGACGTGTACGGCGTGTGCGTGTGTTGTTCATGTTGCGGATCCCCCCGAGGGCTGTCGTTGGACCGTCTTGAACCGTCGTGGTGCACGACTGACGCTCCTTCGACGCCCGAAGGGGCCCGGACGTTGGCCGGTTACGGTCCCGAAGAGGTCACGGTCGGGACTCGCGCCGGACACCGTGCGCGGCGTGCGCCGACGGGAGTGTCAGTGGGGTCTGAGAGGCTGGTCGCATGAGCGCAGTGGAGGCCCGTGCGGGTGCCGGGCATGTCGTCGTCATCGGGGGTGGGATCGCGGGTCTGGCCGCCGCCCACCGGCTCCTGGACCGTGGTGTCAGAGTCACCGTCCTGGAGGCGTCCGACCGCGTCGGCGGCAAGCTGCTGCCCGGCGAGATCGCGGGCGCACGCGTCGATCTCGGCGCCGAGTCGATGCTCGCCCGCAGACCCGAAGCCATCGCGCTGGCCCGCGAGGTGGGCCTCGACGACCGACTCCAGCCGCCCGCCACCGCCACGGCCTCGATCTGGACCCGGGGCGCCCTGCGACCCATGCCCAAGGGGCACGTCATGGGCGTCCCCGGCAGCGCCTCGGCCCTGGCCGGTGTCCTCTCCGACGAGGGGCTCGCCCGGATCGGGCGCGACGCCGACCTGCCGCGCACGGAGGTCGGTGACGATGTGGCCGTGGGGGAGTTCGTCGCCGCGCGCCTCGGCCGCGAGGTCGTCGACCGGCTGGTGGAACCCCTGCTCGGCGGGGTGTACGCGGGTGACGCGTACCGCATCTCGATGCGCTCGGCCGTACCCCAGCTCTTCGAGGTGGCCAAGAAGCACGCGTCCCTGACGGAAGGGGTGCGCGGCATTCAGGCCCGGATGGCCGCCGCCCCCCAGCAGGGCGGACCTGTCTTCATGGGCATCCGGGGAGGAGTGGGCCAACTCCCGCTCGCCGTCGCGGAGTCGGTGCGCGCGCGGGGCGGCGAGATCGTCACCGGGGCGCCCGTGAGCGAGCTGCGCCGGACGACCGGAAGCGCGGCGGCGTGGCGGGTCGTCGCCGGGGGACGGGTGCTCGACGCCGATGGGGTGGTCGTCGCCGTGCCGACCCCGGTGGCCGCCGGACTGCTGCGCGCCGAGGCACCGGCCGCCGCGGCCGAACTCGCGGGCGTGGAGTACGCGTCGATGGCCCTGATCACCCTGGCCTACCGCCGCGCCGACGTCAGCCTTCCCGAGGGCAGCGGCTTCCTGGTGCCGCCGGTCGACGGACGCACCATCAAGGCGTCGACGTTCGCCTCCCAGAAATGGGGCTGGATCGCCGACGAGAACCCGGACCTGCTGGTGCTGCGGACCTCCGTGGGGCGCTACGCCGAGACGAAGATCCTCCAGCGCCCCGACGCCGACCTGGTCGAGGTCTCACGCCACGACCTCCAGGAGGCGACCGGACTGACGGCGGCCCCCGTCGAGACCCGCGTCACCCGCTGGGACGACGGCCTGCCCCAGTACCCGGTCGGCCACCACGCGCGCGTGGACCGCGTCCGCGAACACCTCGCCAAGCTCCCCGGCCTCGCGGTGTGCGGCGCCGCCTACGACGGCGTCGGCATCCCCGCCTGCATCGCGAGCGCGTACGCGGCGGTGGACGCGCTGGGACCACTGGAGTCGAACCCGGTGCGAAGCGCGGCAGACGGAGCGGGAGAATAGGCGCATGAGCGACGACGCCCCCACCACCGACGCGGCCCGCATCCCGAACAAGGGCAAGCTGGCCAAGGACCTCAACGAGGTCATCCGCTACACCCTGTGGTCCGTCTTCAAGCTGAAGGACGTCCTGCCCGAGGACCGCGCGGGCTACGCCGACGAGGTCCAGGAGCTGTTCGACCAGCTCGCCGCGAAGGACGTGACGGTGCGCGGCACGTACGACGTGTCCGGACTGCGCGCCGACGCCGACCTGATGATCTGGTGGCACGCCGAGACCGCGGACCAGCTCCAGGAGGCGTACAACCTCTTCCGCCGCACGAAGCTGGGCCGTGCCCTGGAGCCGGTGTGGTCGAACATGGCGCTGCACCGCCCCGCCGAGTTCAACCGCTCGCACATCCCGGCGTTCCTGGCCGACGAGACGCCCCGGAACTACGTCAGCGTCTACCCGTTCGTGCGCTCGTACGACTGGTACCTGCTGCCCGACGAGGACCGCCGCCGGATGCTCGCCGACCACGGCAAGATGGCCCGCGGCTACCCGGACGTGCGCGCCAACACCGTCGCCTCGTTCTCCCTCGGCGACTACGAGTGGCTGCTGGCCTTCGAGGCCGACGAGCTGTACCGCATCGTCGACCTCATGCGCCACCTGCGCGCCTCCGAGGCCCGCATGCACGTCCGCGAAGAGGTCCCGTTCTACACGGGCCGCCGAAAGGACATCGGCGAGCTGGTCGCCGGTCTCGCCTGACGGCGGTCCGCGTCAGCCCGCCTGACGGCGGCCCGCGTCACGCGCCCTGGGCGGCCATCTCCTTCGGGGAACGGTCGGCCCGGGCCGCGGGCCGGGGTGCCGCGTGCGGGGCGCAGTCCGCGTTGCGGCGCGGCAGGCGGCCGGCCAGCAGATACGCGTCCAGGTGGTCGTTGACGCACTGGTTCGGGCCACCGGCGATGCCGTGGGTGCCCGCGCCCCGCTCGGTCACCAGGGCCGAGCCGGGCAGCCGGCGCCGCAGTTCGAGCGCGCCCGCGTAAGGCGTCGCCGCGTCCCGTTCGGCCGCCAGGATCAGCACCGGCGGCAGATCGCCCGGCCCGGTCCGTACGTCGAGGGGCGTCTGCCGGGGCGCCGGCCAGTAGGCGCACGGCAGGTTCATCCAGGCGTTGTCCCACGTCTCGAACGGCGCCGTGCGCGCCAGCAGCGTGTTGTCCCGGTCCCAGACCTGCCAACTCGTCGGCCAGGGCGCGTCGTTGCACTCGACCGCCGTGTAGACAGCGTTGCCGTTCTCCGACTCGACGGCCGCCTCCGTCACCGGCGCCGCCTGGTCGATCAGCGGCTGCGGATCACCCTTGAGGTAGGCGGCCAGGGCGTGGGCGCGGTGCGGCCAGTAGTCGTCGTAGTACCCGGCCTGCAGGAACGCGCCCTGCAACTGGCCCGGCCCCACCTTCCCGCCGGCCGGCTCGGTGGCGAGGCGCGCCGCCGCCTTCTCGTAGCTCCGCTGGACCGCCCCCGGCGTGGCGCCCAGTCCGTACACGTCGTCGTGGCGTGCGACCCACGCCCGGAAGTCGGCCCAGCGGCCTTCGAACGCGGCCGACTGGTCCAGGTTGTTGCGGTACCAGATCCCGCTCGGGTCCGGGTTCACCGCCGAGTCGAACACCATCCGCCGTACGTGCGAGGGGAACAGCGTCGCGTACAGCGCCCCGAAGTAGGTGCCGTACGAGGCGCCCATGAAGGTCAGCCGCTCCTCGCCGAGCGCGGCGCGCAGAACGTCCAGGTCACGGGCGTTGTTGAGGGAGTGGTAGTGGCGCAGCGCCTCGCCCGAGCGCTCGGCGCACCCGCGCGCGTACGCCTTCGCCTCGGCGACCCGCTCCATCTTGTACGACTGGGAGGGGTGCACCGGTGCCTGGGTTGGTCCCTTGAAGAAGTGCTTGGGGTCCTTGCAGGACAGCGGCGCCGACCGGGCCACCCCGCGCGGGGCGTACCCGACCAGGTCGTACGCCCCCGCGATGCGCTTCCACTCCGGGATGACGCCGATCATCGGGAAGAACATGCCGGAGGCGCCGGGACCGCCCGGGTTGTAGACGAGGGCGCCCTGGTGGGGCACCTTGTGCTCGGGGTCGCGCGGGTCCTTGCCGGTCGCCGGGGTCCGGCTGACGGTGAGCTTGATCTGCTTGCCGTCGGGGTGCGCGTAGTCGAGCGGCACGGTGACGGTGCCGCAGCGCACGCTGTCGGGCAGTTCCTCCTCCGCCGCGCACTTCCCGAAGCGGATACCGGCCGCCCCGGCCCGCGCGGCGGCCAGCACGGAACCCCGGAACTCCGCCGAGCCGGGGCCTCCCGGGCGGTCGGGCAGGCCCGGGGCGCTGTCCGCCGGGGCGGCGGCCAGAGTGGTCAGCAGCAAGGACCCGGCAGCCGAGTAGAGGGCGGCAGCTCGCATCGCGTATCCCTTCGATGGCAACAGAAGGGATGTTTCGGACGGGAATCGGCGAAGGCAAGCACCGGTCGCCCGTGTCGCCGTGAGCACTCCTGTGCGCCCCCGCACACTCCCGGGGCGCCGGGAACAGGGGCGCGGTTCAGCGCAGCCGTTCGCCCGGGATGTGCTGCGTCTCCCGGTGCGCGAAGGCCGCGCGCAGGTCGGGCTCGTCGACCGCGCGGACGCCGAGCACCGCGACGGAGGTGAGGTACGTCCGTTCGTCGCCCGCGCCGTGGGGGCCGGTGGTCCTGGTCCGCCGGGTCAGGGCGGTGAGGAGTCGCTGCCCGGCCGGTGACGCCCAGCGTGAGTACGGGTGGACCTCGATACGGGCGACGGCGAGGCAGCTCAGGGTGAGGACGAGGGGGAGCGCGAACCAGAGGGCGACCAGGTCGCGCGGCACAGTGTCCCGCCCCGGCACCAGCAGGGCCACCGCGCCCAGCGCGAGGACGGCCAGCGCGGCGGACCGCACCTGACGGACCGCGAAGGCGATCCCGCGCCGGGCACCGTCGGGTACGGCGAGCCCCGCGGCGACCAGCCGGTCCGCGAGCCCCCGGACGGCCTCCGCGCCGGCCGTGGCCGCCCGCACCGGAGCGATGCGTGACTGTCCCTCAGGACCGATCGCGCCGATGACCGACCGCTCCATCTCGTCGCGCCCGCTGGGGTCCACGACGGTCGCCCAGCCGGTGTGGGCGAGCAGCAGCCGCCGCTGACGGGCCATCGACACCAGCGTGAGATCGGCGACCCGCGCCGGTCCGCCGGACAGGAACGCGGCCTCGTACAGCGTCAGATCACGCCCGCGTCCGTTCGGGCCCGCGTCCGGGTCGGCGGCGCCCGCGCGTACGGCGGCCAGACACAGCCGGGTGCACGCCGTACCGGCGGCGATCCAGGCCAGCAGCAGGAGGAAGGACCAGAACATGCCGTTGTTCTATGCGAAGGGTGCCCGGAACGCCATGGGCTTTCAGGATATGGACGAGGTATGGCCGGTACGTGCTGTATCGCCGGTGGCCGGATCAGGGCTGCGCGGACTCCGTGAACTCCACGACCTCCCCGGCCTCCGACGGCGGGAGGGTCGCGGGCGGCGGCAGGGGATAGGTCGTCACCGGCGAGGGCGTCACCGGGACGGCCGACGCGGGGGCGGTTGTCGGTCCGGGCAGGGCCGGGGAGTTGGTGAGGGGCGGGGTGCTCGCGGCGGCCATGTCCTCGGCGAGGGCGTCGAAGTCGACGTACCCCGTGGCCTCCAGGACCTGGATGTGGTCGAGCACGGTCGTGTTCGCGTCGTCGGCGAGGGTGCGGACCAGGGAGTTGCGGGTGCTCGCACGGACCTGCGCGACGACGGAGAACACCTTGCCGTGGGCCATCCGCAGCAGGTTGGCGAACTCGCGGTCGAAGTCCTCGCCGTGGGCCGCGTCCATGGTGGTGAGCCACTGGCGCTGCTGCTCGCTCGGCTGGTTGGGCAGTTCGAAGCTCAGCCGGGTGGCGACGTCCCGGACCCGCTCGTCGAGGAAGGTGTGCCCCTCGATCAGATGACGGCCCGCGATCCGTACGGCCTCGGTGGTGCCGCGTTCCTGGGCCTGCTGCCCTGCGGGCAGTTCCCACAGACCCGCCAGCCGGACCTTGGTGAGGAACTCGCGGTCGAGCGCCGACAGCGGACCGAATTGTGTCGACACGGTCTGGGCGTTGAGCACGTCCACACCGGTCCCGGAACGGTCCGTGTACGACCAGACCGGAAAGATCAGCGCCACGAGGGTCGCCGCCAGACCGGCGACGATGAGCCCGGTGCCGCCGAGGCCGGAACGTTGGATGGATCGCATGGTGCCTTGCCTCCTGTCGCGGCACCGCACGCTAATGCGCTTCGGGCACGGAGTTGGCATCGTACTGCGGCCCCTACGCCGACCGCCGTACGCGAGGAGGCGGCAGTGGGAGGAGGGGGCGGACGCCGGATGAGGGAGCGCGAACCTTGGGCACATCTCCCGAAACACTGACAAAACCGACGGCGAAGTGCGCTGTATCGGGCGGCGCTGTTACTCCACGCACACTGTGCTCTGTGCCCCGGCGCGTCAGCGGCGCAGGAGTACGCGGCGGGTGGCCCGGGCCAGCCGGGCCGTGGGGCGCTGGGAGCGCGGAGCCGGGCCCGAGCGGTCCAGCCACCACTCGCGCAGCCGCCGCCGGCCCTCCGCGTTCGCGGGGACACCGGGCTGCCCGCCGAACAGCAGATGCGCGGCGAAGTCCAGCGCGTCGTGCCGGTAGCCGTCGGACATGGGGTGCCCGTGCGCGTACGCGAGGAACGCGGGCCGGTAGCCCGCCCCGAGGATCTCGGGCAGCTCCGGCGCGACCTTCGCCACGACATCCGCGCGCTTCGCACCGAGCGCCCGCGACTGCACCCCCAGCCGCACCCGGTCGAACCCCTCCGGCGCGGGCGTCCCCGCGACGAGCGCGGAGAGCAGCGCGGTCTGCTCCAGGGCGAGACGCTGGCGGGCGTACGCGGAGCCCGAGGACTCGTGCGAGGCGTCGTACGAGTCGGACGTGTCGCCGGTGGTGGGCCTCTCCTCGGCCTGTTCCGGGGTCGCGGCCCGCTCCAGCGCCCCCCGGATCGCGCCCAACTCCCGCTCCAGCTCGGCCGGCTCGGGGAAGTTGTCGTCCCGCTCCAGCAGCACCCCGGGCGGGGTGACCCGGGAGGCGAGGTCCGTGAGGATGTCGAGAACGGCGTCCGGGACGGGGTGGGCGTGGCTGTCGTGCCAGACGCCGTCCCGTTCGAAACCGCCCGCGACATGGACGTACGCGATGGCCTCGACGGGCAGCTCGGCCAGCGCCTTCGCCGGGTCCTCGCCCCGGTTGACGTGGTTGGTGTGCAGGTTGGCGACGTCGATGAGCAGACGTACGCCGGTCCGGTCCGCCAGTTCGTACAGGAACTGGCCCTCGGTCAGCTCGTCGCCCGGCCAGGCGATGAGCGCGGCGATGTTCTCGACGGCGAGCGGCACCGGCAGCGACGCCTGGGCGATGCGGATGTTCTCGCACAGCACGTCGAGGGCGTCCCGGGTGCGGGGCACGGGCAGCAGGTGCCCGGCCTCCAGCAGCGGGGACGCGGTCAGCGGGCCGCCCGCCCGGACGAACGCGATGTGCTCGGTGACCAGCGGCGAGGCCAGTGCCTCGGCCCGCTCGGCGAGCGCGGTGAGCCGCTCCTCGGCGGGCCGGTCCGCGCCGCCGAGGCCCAGGGAGACACCGTGCGGGACCACGGTCACCCCGCGCTCGCGCAGCCGCAGCAGCGACTCGGGGAGATGTCCCGGGCAGAGGTTCTCGGCCACTGCCTCGACCCAGTCGATGCCCGGCATGGCCTCCACGGCGTCCGCGATCTCCGGACGCCACCCGATGCCCGTACCCAGTCGCCCGAGCCGCCCCGGGCGCTGCTGCTGTCGCTGCTGTTGCTTCATCGTGTCTCGCCTTCTGAGACCTTCTCGGTCCACGAGTGATGGCCCGTGTCCCCGGGGCCGAACCCCTTCAGGCAGACGTTCAGAGCAACATTTGAGCTTTCGCTCGGTCCGCCCGCCCGCCCTTCCGCCGCCGCCCGGCCGGCTACTGCTGGCCCTGGACGACGGTACTGGGGTCCTTCGCCTCCGGCCGGTTGGTGTTGACCACGCCGGGTGCTCCCGGTGACGGCTTCGACGTCCCCACGACGTTGCTGGTCGGCTCCACCGGGGGTGCGTTGGGCGGCACCACTCCGGGGACGGGCGGCGGCGGACCGGTCGGGCTGGCGCTGGGCCCGGCGGCGCCCTCGGCGATGGTCTCGAAGTCGATCAGGCCGGTCTTCTCCAGGATCGTGATGTGGTCGAGCACGGTCTGGTTGGTGTCCGAGCACAACTGGCGCACCAGCGAGTTGCGGGTGTTGTTCCGTACCGTCGCGATGTCCGGGAAGATCTTGCCGTGCGCGGTCCGCAGGAGGTTCGCCCAGACCTTGTCGTAGTCCGCGGCCGAGGCCGCCGTCATCTGGTCCAGGAAGCCCTGCTGCTGTGCGTTCGGCTGGCTGGGCAGCGGGACGTTGAGCTGCGCGGAGATGGTCCGCGCCCGCTTGTCGAGGTCGTTGTGTCCCACGATCAGGTGGTTCGCCGCCTCTTTGACGGCCGGATTGGTGGAGCGCTGCATCGCCTGCTGCCCCGCGGGCAGCTCCCAGAGTCCGGCCAGGCGCACACGCACGATCAGGCTGCGGTCGAGCGCGGTCAGCGGCCCCCATGGCGTGTTCCACGTCTCACCGGTGACCACGGCCGCCTTCGCGGCGTCGTCGCGGTGGGGGTACGAGTAGACGACGGGGTACGCCAGCGCGCCGATCGTGCCTGCGATCGCCAGGCCGACGAGGATCGAGCCGTTCATGCGGGGCAAAGAAGCCTCCCGGGGAAAACCAACTGGTCGTTGGGGACTGTCACTTGGCCAGTGAGGGAGATACGTGAGGCGTATCGGGATGTTCGGACGGGCGGACCGGGGTCAGGGCCCGGCCCGCGTAGCCGACACGTGTCAGATCGTGCCGTTGGCGATGCCGTCGAAGTCGACCTGGCCGGTCTTCTCCAGCATCGTGATGTGGTCGAGCACGGTCTGGTTCGTGTCCGAGGCCAGCTGCCGCACGAGGGTATTGCGGGTGTTGTTCCGTATCACCCCGATGACCGGGAAGATCTTGCCGTGCGCGGACCGCAGGAGGTTCGCCCAGGTCCGGTCGAACGCCTCGCCGTCCTGAGCCGCGTCCATCTGTGCCAGGAAGCCCTGTTGCTGCTCGTTCGGCTGGTTGGGCAGTTCCACACCGAGCTGGGACGCGACGTTGCGCACCCGCTCGTCGAGGTCGGAGTGACCCGTCAGCAGGTGGTCGGCCGCGTCCCTGACGGCGGCGCTCTTCGAGCGGGCCATCGCCTTCTCGGCCGCGGGCAGCTCCCACAGGCCGGCCAGCCGCACACGCACGATCAGGTCGCGGTCGTTGGCGGTCAGCGGACCCCACTGGGTGTTCACCGTGGAAGCGGCCACATTCGCCACTCCGGTGCCGGAGCGGTCGTTGTACGACCACACAGGGAACGAGAGCGCGGCGATGGTGGTGGTCAGGGCCGCGATGACGAGGGCCGAGTGGTTGAAGCGCGGCAAAGGAGCCTCCCGGGTGAACCGACTGGTCGTTGGGCATGTGGTGCATGGCCAGCGACAGGAGGTACGCGCGGGAGCCCGATGATGTTCAACGAAGATGTTTGAACCCTGTGCGGCCCAGGGGACGATGGTCCGCGACCACCGTCGCCGAACCGGGAGCGATCTCCGTGAAACCGGCATCCCGGACCAACGGGAGGTCGCCGGAGGTGAGTTCACGCCACCGGGCCGGCTCCGCGGTACGGACGGCGAGCGGGAAGCCCGCGTCGCGCCAGGCGGCCCGGGCCTCGTCCGACAGCTCCCACCACGCCAGTTGCGCGCCGTGTCCCGTCTGGGCCATCGCCTTGCCCGCCGACATCTCCAGCTCGGGATTGAGCCACAGGACGGGCACCGCCGGGTCGGCGTCGAGCGGCGGCTCCGGGTCCGCCAGATCGGTGCCGGAGACCTGGAGCCGGGCCAGGTCCTTGGGCCAGCCGTCCAGCGGAACCGGCGGGAAGACCCGCACCTCGGCCGACTTGCCGGTCACCGTGATGCCGGGCAGCGCCTCGGCCCGCCGCCACTCGGCGCCCCGCGCCCGCCGTACGACCTTGCGGATCCGGGCGTCCTGCCAGTCCCGCACGGCCTGCGCCCACTCGCCCGCACCGGCCGACCGCTCGTCCCCGAGGAGCACGAGCACGGCCCGGGCGGCGGTCTCCAGGGCGTCCGTACGGGCGGGCGGCGCGGCCTTCTCGATCCGGGCGACGAGGGGGAGGACGAACTGGGGCGCGTGGTCGCGTCCGCTGGGCTCGGTCTGGAAAGGGCTCTCGCCGGGAACGGCCGGGTCACTGGTCACGTCCTTCAGTCTGCCAGGCGGAAGATCGGTTCTTCCGGGCAGAGGGTGAGGGCGCATGCGGCACGAGCTTCGACTGGACGGTGTGGGCCGCCGGTACGGCATACGCGGCCCCTGGGTCCTGCGCGGCGTGAACATGACGCTGGCGCCCGGCACCCTCACCCGCGTCGAGGGCGCCAACGGCACCGGAAAGTCCACGCTCCTGCGTGTCCTCGCCGGCATCGACGCCCCCACGGAGGGCACCCTCACCGGCCGCCCGCGCACCGCGTACGTCCCCGAACGCTTCCCGGCGACGCTCCCCTTCACCGCACACGGCTACCTCACACATCTGGGCGCCGTGCACGGACTGTCCCGTACGGCCGCCGCCCGCGCCGCCGACGAGTGGCTGGAGCGGCTCGGCGCCGCCGCGTACGCCCGGACGCCGATGGCGCAGCTGTCGAAGGGGAGCAGCCAGAAGGTCGCGGTCGCGCAGGCCCTGCTCGCCGAGCCCGAGCTGCTCGTCCTCGACGAGGCGTGGACGGGCCTCGACACCGCCGCCCGGGCCGAGTTGGAGCGGGTTGTCGCCGAACGGACCGCGTCCGGCGCGTCGGTGGTGTTCGTCGACCACGACCCGGGCCGCCTGGCGGGGGCGCCGGACGAGACCTACACCGTGACGGAGGGCGGCCTCGACCGCCGTACGGCCGGGGCCGGTTCACCGAAGCCGACCGGCCCGCACCTGGTCGTCGAGGCCCAGGGGCCGCCGGGCGCGTCACCCCCGGCCGAGGCGCTGAGGTGGACGACGTCGAGCGCGCGTACGGAGCCGCCGGGCGGCCACCGGCTCACCGTCCCCCGTACCCACTCGGACGTCGTGCTCCGCGCCCTGCTCATGGCCCGACCGCCCTGGCACGTGGTGAGCGTCGAGCCGGCGGCGACGACAGCGCCCGACCGGACCCGAACGCCCGCCGGCACCGCCGTGCCCGCACCGCAGGCCCCCGAGGAAAGCCACCGATGACCGCCCTCCTGCGCTACCAGAGCGCCCTGCTCGTCCGTTCGCAGCGCTGGCTGCCGCCGTTCATCCTCTACGCGGTGTTCCTGGGCGTCGGGGTGCAGGGCGGGCAGCCGGTGCTCGACTCGCTCGGGTACGCGGCGGCGGCCCTGCTGCCGGTGGCCGCCTGGCTGGTGCGGATCTGCGCGGGCAACGAGCCGCCCGCCGCCCGTGCCGCCGTGGCCGCGGCGGCCGGACCCGGCCGGGCGCACCTCGCCTGTCTCCTGGTGTCACTGGCCGCCGCGGCGGCGCTCGGCACCGTCGCGACCGTCCTGGTGACCCTGATCAGCGACCCGACGAGCGCCGACCACCAGATCCGGGTGGAACCGCTCCCGGCCGGGGCCGCCGGACTGCTCGTGGCCCTGGCGTGCGCCCTGCTCGGCACGGCCGTCGGCGCGCTCACCACCTGGCCGCTGCTGCGCTCGACCGGCCGGGCCGTCCCCGCGATGATGCTCGGCGCACTGCTGGCGATGGTGGCGACGGGATCCCCGGCGAAGACGGCGATCACGTCCCTGGTGACCGGTTCGCGCGCGGGCAGCGTCCCGGTGCCCCTGCTGCCGCTGGCCCTGGCAGCACTGCTCACGGTGGCGGCGATCGCCGTGGCCTGCGCGCTCACCTCACGCCGCTCACCCTGAGCAGGCGTTGCGCTGAGCCTCCTGCCACTCGCACACGGGGCACAGGGTGATCCCCTTCCGGGACGCCGGGTACTCGGTCGGCTCCCGGCACAGCACGCACTCGGCGTACGTCCCGGACTCCGCGTGCGCCTTGTGCTCGTCATTCATACCACCAGGGTAGGCCGGTCGAACGGGCGGCTAGGTGGCGAGGAGACGTGCCCTGGCCTCCGTCACGTCGAAGTCCGCCTTCGGGTACTGCGGGTCCAGCCCCTCCAGGTGCTCCAGCAGGAGCCGGCTGATCGCCCAGTTGCGGTACCACTTGCGGTCCGCCGGGACCAGATACCAGGGCGCGTCCGTCGAGCACCTCTCGAGGGCGATCTCGTACGCCTCCTGGTACGCGGGCCACAGGGCGCGCCCGCAGGAGTTCCTGCAGGTCTGCGAGCGGTTCGCCCATCAGGGCGGTGTCCGCGAGCCCGGCGGCCTTGACGGCGGGCCCGCCCGGGGTGGCCCCGGCGTCGTGGGCACCGAGGTCCACGTGCTCTCCCCGGGGGAGGCGCAGCAGCTCACCCAGCGTGCTCGGGCCGCTCTCCTCATGCTGGGCGGCGCCTTGCTTCGAGCCTTTCTGGTCCCCGGCGTACTCGACCCAGGGTGGCGACACGCATCGTGTGCGTGGTCCGGGCCCGGGAGGCCAGTTCCCTGCCGTCGAGACCTAGGGACGCGTGCAGCGCCCGCCGGGACTGGCGGCGGGCGGGAGGCACTGGTCGGTGAAGTCGGCGGCGCTGTCGCTCAGGTAGCGGCCCATGCAGGTGCTCGGCGTCACGAGGCCGCGTTCGGCGCAGAAGGCGAGCGCGGCGCGGCCGTCGGTGAACGGGCCGGGGGCGTAGATCACCCAGTAACCCGGGCGCAGGGAGGCGTACCTGTCACTGAGCACGAACTCCGCCTCCGGCACGGACTCGCGGATCTTGGCGAGGCGTGTGTCGCGCGCGGCGGTACCGGAGCCGACCGGCTCGGAGTGGAGCTGGGCGATCCAGCGGCCGGGCGGAACGGCCGAGGGAGGCGGCGAGGTTCTCGTACGGGCCGTCGGGTCCGAGTCGCCGCCCGTCGCCTTCCCGTCGAGGAGGCGCGGGGCGAGGAGGACGGCGGCGACGGCGACAAGGGCCGCGAGGACGGCGGACAGGGCGATCCGCTTGCGGCGCTTCGGCGACCGCGCGGGCGGCCCGCCGAACTCCGGGCCCCGGCCCTCGGACGAGGGCAGGGGCGTGGGCGCGGTCAGCGTCGGGCGCACGGGCTCCGCCGTCGTGCCCGCCACCACCCGCTCCAGCATCGCCGCCAGCCGCGCCGCGTCCGGGCGCGCGGCCGGGTCCCGGTCGAGCAGCGCGTCCAGTACGGGCGTCAGCGGGCCGGAACGGGACGGCGGCGGGATGTCGGACTCCAGGACGGCGGCCAGTGTCGTGAGCGAGGTCTCGCGGCGCAGGGGACTCACGCCCTCCACGCACACGTACAGCACGACCCCGAGGGACCACAGGTCGGCGGCCGGGTCGTCGGAGGGGCCACGGATGCGTTCCGGGGCGATGTACTCGGGGGAGCCGATGAGTTCGCCGGTCATGGTCAGGGCCGTGGCGCCCTGGAGCGCGGCGATCCCGAAGTCGGTGAGGACCGCGCTGCCGTCCTGCCGCAGCAGGATGTTCGCCGGTTTCACGTCCCGGTGCTGGACGCCGCCGGCGTGCGCGGCGCGCAGCGCCTCCAGTACCTGGCCGCCGATCCGTGCCGTCTCCACCGGTGTCAGCGGTCCCGACTGCAGGCGCTTGTCGAGCGGAACGCCGGGCACGAGCTCCATGACGATCCAGGGGTGCGGGTCCTCCTCGATGATCTGGTGGACCGTCACCACATGGGGGTGGTTGAGCCGGGCGAGCGCCCGCGCCTCGCGCATGACCCGCTCCCGTACGACGTCGTCCGCCGCCGCGTCACGCCGTACCGCCTTCAACGCGACCTCGCGGTGCAGCACGGCGTCGCGGGCCCGCCACACCGTGCCCATCCCGCCACTGCCGAGCCGTTCCAGCAGCTCGAAGCGGCCGTCGATCACGTCCCCCGGTACGTTCATGGCGGACAGGTTATGGCCTGCCCGCCATGGCCCCGATCAGGGGGCGTCCGTTACCGCTTCCAGGGGCCACGCACCGCGAAGGTCGTCCCCGGCGTGTAGCAGTTGACGTACATCGTCCGGCCGTCGGGCGAGAAGGTGACGCCCGCGAACTCGCCCCATTCCGGGGCATTTGCCGTGCCGATGTTCTGGGCGTTGCGGGCCATCGCGTACACCTCGCCCTTGCGGGTCACGCCGTACACGTGCTGGGCGCCGTCCCCGTCCTCGCACACCATCAGGCCGCCGCTCGGGGCGAGACAGATGTTGTCCGGTGACTCGCCGGGCAGCTGGATGTCGGTGTCCGGGCCGAAGACGATGACGAGGGTGAGGCGGCGAGCGCCCGGGTCGTAGCGCCAGATCTGGCCGAAGTGGGTGGCCGCCGAGCCCTCGCTCGCGTGCGCGAACGACGACACGAAGTACACGCATCGCCCGCCCCAGTAGCAGCCCTCCAGCTTCTGCGCGTGCGTGATGCCCTTCGGCCCGAAGTCCTGGAGACGGATGGGGGTCTGGGCGGCCAGCGGGTCCGGTACGTCCACCCACTCGACGTGATCGAAGCAGGCGCCCGGCTCCTGGATCGAGGAGAGGTCGGGTACGCCGGGCACGCGCATCGCCTGGAGCCGGCCGCCCGCGCGCAGTGAACCGACCCCGCCCAGCGGCCTCTTGGGCAGGAAACGGTAGAAGAGACCGAAGGGGCGCAGGAACGCGTCCTCCGTCTCGTAGACGATGCCGCTCTTCGGGTCGACGGCGATCGCCTCGTGCTGGAAGCGGCCCATCGCGGTGAGCGGGACGGCGCCGGTGCGGTGCGGGTCGGCCCCGTCGACCTCGAAGATGAAGCCGTGGTCCTTGGTGTAGCCGTTGGTGCCGGCCTTGTCCTCGGTCTCCTCGCAGGTCAGCCAGGTGCCCCAAGGTGTGGGCCCGCCCGCGCAGTTGACGGCGGTACCGGCGATGGCGACCCGTTCCGAGAGGACGTCACCGTCCCGGTCGAGAGTGAGGGACGTACAGCCGCCCTTGCCCATCGGGTCGTAGGTGAGGCCCTTGATCGTCGGGACCGGGATTCTGCCGGTGACGCGGTTCTCGTGGTTGCGGACCAGGTGGACGCGGCCGT
Source organism: Streptomyces sp. NPDC047042 (assembly GCF_040644035.1). Classification (NCBI taxonomy): domain Bacteria; kingdom Bacillati; phylum Actinomycetota; class Actinomycetes; order Kitasatosporales; family Streptomycetaceae; genus Streptomyces; species Streptomyces sp. NPDC047042. The sequence continues at coordinate 24,525 of NZ_JBEYVP010000013.1, forward strand.
GCCGGCCCGCGAAGGCCGCCATGCCGTCGTGGTTGGAGGGGACCGGTCCCTCGCCGGAGCGCAGCGGATCGCCCTCGCGGGACAGCACCCGATAGCGGAAACCTTTCGGCAGATCGAGCAGGCCCTTCGGGTCGGGGACCAGGGGGCCGTAGCCGGAATGCCCGAGCTCCTGGGCGGCGGCGGTACCGGCGAAGAGCTCGGAGAGGGCTCCGGTGAAGGCGATACCGGCACCCAGGGCGCCGGTGCGGGCGAGGATCCGGCGCCGGGATGCGCCCTGATCGTCAACTGCCGTGGGGCGGAGGTCTGTTGAGGGGCCGTCGGTTTCGGGCGTACCGAATGCGGACATGGGGGGCAACCTTCCTGCTGGCGGACAGGACTGCGACGTTGCCGTGTGTATCACGCCATGCAGGCCTCGGGAACCACGCGCGTCACGTGCCTCACCCGGGTGACCCGCCCGGAGGCGGCTGCTGGCCCTGCGCCCGTTCCAGGAAACGGAGGAGTTCCACCGGGAAGGGCAGGACGAGCGTCGAGTTCTTCTCGGCCGCTACCGCCACCACCGTCTGGAGCAGTCGCAGTTGGAGCGCGGCGGGCTGCTCGGACATCACCTCGGCGGCCTCCGCGAGCTTCTTCGAGGCCTGCAGCTCGGCGTCCGCGTTGATGATCCGAGCCCGGCGTTCCCGGTCGGCCTCGGCCTGGCGGGCCATCGAACGCTTCATCGTGTCCGGCAGGGACACGTCCTTGATCTCGACCCGGTCGATCTGCACGCCCCAGCCCATGGCAGGACTGTCGATCATCAGTTCCAGGCCCTGGTTGAGCTTCTCCCGGTTGGACAGCAGGTCGTCCAGATCGCTCTTGCCGATGATCGAGCGCAGCGAGGTCTGTGCCATCTGCGAGACCGCGAACCGGTAGTCCTCGACCTGGACGATCGCGCTCGCCGCGTCGATCACCTTGAAGTAGACGACCGCGTCCACGCGCACGGTCACGTTGTCCCGGGTGATGCCCTCCTGGGCCGGGACCGGCAGGGTGACGATCTGCATGTTGACCTTGTGCAACCGGTCCACGAGCGGGACCACCAGCGTGAACCCGGGTGCCCGTACGCCTCCGGTGAGGCGGCCCAGCCTGAAGACGACCCCGCGTTCGTACTGCTTGACGACCCGCGCCGCCGCCCCGACGTAGACAAGCCCGGCGCCCGCGGCGGCGATACCCGCGGCCAGCAACTCCTCCAGCATGACGACGACCTCTCGCAGCCGTCCCGTACGTGCCGATCGGCACCCTTAACAAACGATATGCCCGGTCCGGGGCTCAGGTCGAGCGCCGGACCGGGCAACCGGGGGTGCGGAGGCTACGGCGTGGTCGTCAGCATCTTGACGGGTTCCGTGCCGACCGCGCTGTGCCGCTCGGCCCAGCTCTCCAGGGCCGTGCGGCAGGCGTGGTCCAGGTGGTGCAGGCCCGACAGGTCCAGCTCGATCGGCCGGTCCTGGGGCAGCGCCTCCAGACTGTCGAGGATCTTCGGCAGCCGCAGGAAGGTCGCGTTGCCCGACAGATACGCCTGGACGGGCCCGGCGCCCTTGTCGATGACCTCCATCTTGAGGTGCGAGGCCTCCCAGGCGGTCTTGCCGACCGACAGGGCGAGGCCGATCAGCACACCCTCGAACATGTTCACGGACACGATGGCCACGGCCGTGACCACCAGGATCAGTGCCTCACCCCGGTGCTCGCGCCACAGCGAGACGATCCCGCGTATCGGTATGAGCTTCCAGCCGGCGTGCACGAGTATCCCGGCCAGCGCGGGCAGCGGGATGAGCGCCAGCGCGCCGGGCAGCAGCGCCGCGAAGAGCAGCAGCCAGACGCCGTGCATCACCCGGGACGCCTTCGTCCGGGCGCCCGCCTGGACGTTCGCCGAGCTGCGCACGATCACCGCGGTCATGGGCAGCGCGCCCAGCAGTCCGCACACGGTGTTGCCGGCGCCCTGCGCCATCAGCTCCTTGTCGTACTGGGTGCGCGGACCGTCGTGCAGCCGGTCCACCGCTGCCGCGCTGAACAGGCTCTCGGCGGACGCGATCAGCGTGAACGCCACGACCGTGCCGAGCACACTCAGGCTCGTCAGCTCCCCGAAGGCGTCGAGCCCGGGCACCTGGACGGCGTCCAGCAGGCCCTTCACCTCGACGGTGCCCACGGGCAGATCGAGGACGAGGGTGACGGCGGTCGCCAGGACCACCGCGGCGAGTGCGCCCGGCACCGCCCGCACCTTCGCGGGCAGCCGCCGCCAGAGCACGATCACGGCTATCGTGCCCGCGCCGACCGCCAGCGAGGCCAGTGCGCTGGTGCTGCCCACCGCCTTCACGGCGGCCTCGGGCAGCCCGGTGATCTTGTCGAGCCCGGCGGCCGGCGCCTTCAGCCCGGCCGCCGCGTACAGCTGCCCGGCGATGATCACGAGCCCGATTCCTGCCAGCATGCCCTCGACGACGGAGACCGATATGGCCCGGAACCAGCGCCCCAGCTTCAGGGCGCCCATGGTGAGCTGGAGCAGCCCGGCGGCGAGCACGATCACTCCGAGGGCGGGCAGCCCGTGCTCCCGTACGGCCTCGAAGACCAGCACGGTCAGGCCGGCGGCCGGGCCGGACACCTGCAGGCTGCTGCCCGGCAGGAGTCCGGCGACGATGCCGCCCACGATGCCGGTGACCAGGCCGAGTTCGGCCGGTACGCCGGAGGCGACGGCCACCCCCACGCAGAGCGGGAGGGCGACCAGGAACACCACGAGCGAGGCGGCGAAGTCCTGCCGCAGATGAGGGGCCTTGGCAAGCAGGTTCACGGCGGCCCTCACAGCGCTTCGAACGCGTCGGTGGCGGCGCGGTGTTCGCGTACGGACCCGGTGTGCACCTCGTAGTACCAGCCGCGCAGCCGCAGTTGGCCCTGCGCCAGGCGTTGCTCCACGCACGGGTAGGAGCGCAGCCGCAGCAGCTGGGTGAGGACGTGGTTCTGGACGGCCGAGGCGACCGTCGGATCGTCGGTGTCGGCCGGGTCCGGGGCCTCGGGGCCCTCGGCGGCGTGCGCGAGCCAGTCGCGTACGGCGGGTACGGCGGTGAGGTCGTCGCCGCGCACCAGGGCGCCGACGGCACCGCAGTGCGAGTGGCCGCAGACGACGATGTCGCTGACGCCGAGGACCTCCACGGCGTACTCGATGGTGGCCGCCTCGCCGGTGGGGAGGGCTGAGGCGTACGGGGGGACGATGTTGCCCGCGGTGCGCAGTTCGAAGAGCTCGCCGGGCCTGGCACCTGTGATCAGGGCCGGTACGACCCTCGAATCGGAGCAGGTGATGAACAGGACCTGGGGGGACTGGCCTTCGGCGAGCTTGGCGAACTCCTCAGGGCGCTGACCGAAGGTACGGGCGTTCTCGATGAGGGGCTGCATGTGGTGACTCCTCCTGGCGCGCTCGATGGCGCGTCGGACGTACATGACAGAGCGTGGGGGGACGTCCCCGCTCTCAGCAGCGGAACACCTGGAGTGCGGCCGGGGTGTGCGCGGTCAGTGATCTGGGCGCCTGACGGCCGGGTGTGACGCGCGCTTGCGGTTCCCGCGGCGCGGTGGGGTCCACGGTGAGGAGCGGGCGATCGGGCGCCTCGGGGCCCGAGTCGACGATCCGATGCCGGTCGCGGATGCGCAGAGGCCAGCTCGGGTGGTCGGGACGACGGTCATTACCGCAGGTAACGTACTCGTCGCGCAGGGCTTCCGCCCTGGGTTTGTTTCTGGGCTCGGTCTTGGCCTCGACATGACGGGCTGTGTGCGCGGATGCGAAGGACGCCGTGGGGGCGAAGAACTGAAGGGTCAACAGGGCGGCGGCGAGGAGTGCGACCACGGTCCGGGCCGTTGCACCTCGGAACATGCGCCCCCCTCCAGGATTCTCACAGCTCTTGTACGCGTCAACGAATGGTCAACCGCGGGTCAAGAAACACGTTAACCCTGCGAAGTTGTTTGCTGGGTTAACTTAGCGTTTCATGCTGAAGAGAGCCTGAAAAGCATGGGTGGGATGACGTGAACTGACCCTTGACCTGCGGCAGTTCATATGGTGGCCGGACGACTGCCCCAGGCGTCTCAGGCGTGTTCCACGAGGCCCTTGCCGTCGCGGGCCAGTGCGGTCAGCCGGGAGATCGCGCGGAAGTACTTCTTGCGGTAGCCGCCGTTCAGCATCTCCTCGCTGAACAACTGGTCGAAGGGCAGACCGGAGGCGAGCACCGGCACTTCGCGGTCGTACAGCCGGTCGGCGAGCACGACCAGCCGCAGCGCCGTCGACTGGTCGGGAACCGGCCGCACATCCGTGAGGCACACCGCCTTCAGGCCCTCGGTGAGAGCGCCGTACCGGCTGGGGTGCACCCGGGCGAGATGGTCGAGCAGGTGCGGGAAGTCGTCGAGCGACGCGCCCTCGGTGGCGTACGCCGCCTTGGTCACCTGCTCCTCGGAGTACGGCGCCGGGGCCTGGGGCAGCCCCCGGTGACGGTAGTCCTCGCCGTCGATGCGCAGGGAGCGGAAGTGGGCGGACAGGCCCTGGATCTCGCGCAGGAAGTCGGCCGACGCGAACCGCCCCTCGCCGAGCTTGCCCGGCAGGGTGTTCGAGGTGGCGGCGAGGGCGACGCCCGCGTCGACGAGCTTGCCGAGCAGGGTCGAGACGAGGACGGTGTCGCCCGGGTCGTCCAGCTCGAACTCGTCGATGCACAGCAGCCGGTGCCCGGACAGCGTCTGCACGGTCTTCTGGAAGCCGAGGGCGCCGACCAGGTTCGTCAGCTCCACGAAGGTGCCGAAGGCCTTGAGCGCGGGCTCGGCCGGGGTGGCGTGCCAGAGGGAGGCGAGGAGGTGTGTCTTGCCGACGCCGTAACCGCCGTCGAGGTAGACACCCCGGGGACCGGTCGGCACCTTGGCCGCTCTGGCCTTTCCGAAACCGAAGAACCCCCGCTTACCGCCCCCCAGGGCGTGCGCCCCGCCGAGGCCGCCCGCGAAGCCGTCGAGGACGCGCACGGCCTCGGTCTGGCTGGGCTGGTTCGGGTCCGGGATGTACGTGCCGAAGCGCACCGAGTCGAACCGCGGCGGCGGGACCATCTCGGCGACCAGCCGGTCCGCCGGGACGTGCGGTTCACGGGCGCACAGGGACAGCGGGGCCGTCGGGGCTATCGGGTCGAAACCGGAGGCGGCGGGGGTGGTAGGCACGGTTCACCATGCTAGAGCCTGTCCGCTGGGCCCGGCCGGGTCGGGAGCGCCGGTGGGCGGCCGAGGGGGACGGGGTGAAGGTGGTCGCGGCCGGTCGGTGGGCGGAGGGTCGCGGGGAGGTGTGGGGGCCTCTTCCGGCCGAGCGACGGCGGAAGGCGGGGGTGGTGGAGTCGGCAATCATGACAAACGGGGTGAATGGGTGCGTCGGCACCCGTGATCCGGTGTTCGGTCCCCCGCACAGGCCCTGGGGGCCGTGCCAGACTGCGTGGTATGCGACGCCTGTTCCCTGTGACCGAAGAGACAGTGGCCGAGGCCTCGGGAGGGGCCGTGGACGGCAGCGATGCCGGTGGCCCGCCGGGAGGTGGCGCGGCGGTCGACCGTGAGTGGAGCCTGGACGAGATCGCCGCCGCGTATGCCTACCCCGAACGGACGAACGAGCGCCAGGAAGCCTGGCTGCGCGCCAACATGGTCTCCACCCTCGACGGCGCCGCCCAGCACGACGGCCGCTCCCAGCCCATCTCCTCCGCCGCTGACATGCGTATCTTCGGCACGCTGAGGCAGCTGGCGGACGTGGTCCTCGTCGGTGCGGAAACGGTACGGCAGGAGGGTTACCGGCCCGCACGCGCGCGTGCGGAGTTCGCCGCCGCCCGGGAGGCGGCAGGACAGGCCGAGGTGCCGGCGATCGCGATCGTCAGCGCGAGTCTGGAACTGGACTACTCGCTCCCGTTGTTCACCTCACCCCTCGTCCCCACCCTGATCCTCACGGGTGCGGCGGCCGCCCCCGACCGGGTCGCGGCGGCCGAGAAGGCGGGTGCCCAGGTGGTCGTCGCCGGTGACGGCATGGGCGTGGACCCGGCGCGCGCCGTCCAGGCACTGACCGACCTCGGGCACACCCGGCTGCTGGCCGAGGGCGGGCCTCGGCTGCTGGGGCAACTGGTGGCGGCCGGAGTGCTGGACGAACTGTGTCTGACGATCTCCCCGATGCTGACCGTGGGAGACGCGCAGCGGATCTCGGGCGGGCCCTCGGTGGGGGTCCCTCGTCACCTCGAACTGGTGTCCTTGCTGGAGGAGGCCGGCTTTCTGTTCAGCCGGTATCACCGCTCCTGACGTGTGGCGGTCCGCTCGTCCCGACACGGCGCGGAATCTCTCGTTCCGTTTGACTTTCGCTGGGCACACTAAATCTCGCGGTACCCGTGCGATCACGGGGCAGGATGGTTTCAGCAGGGGCCAATGGCGGCCCACGGATGAGAAGGGCGCCTGTCGTGTTCACAAGCGTACTGATGATCGAGAAGGCCCTGACATCCGCCGACGTGGAGTTCGTCACCACCTTGCACGGGGAGGAGGGGGTCGCCTTCCACGTACTGCTCCAGCCCCGCGGCGACCAGGCCGACCGGCTGTTGCGGGCCATCGACGACATCGCCCTGGGCGAGCTCGACGTGGCGGCGCACGAGGGGGAGACGCCCGAGGGCGAGGACGCGGCGGCGCTGGGGGAACGGGCGCTGGAGGTGTCGCTGGCGGCGCTGCGGGTGGCGGGGCACGAGGCGGACGGGCAGATCGTGGAGGATCATCCGCTGGACGCGTTGCGGGGGTTGGTGGAGGAGATCGAGGCGGATGAGGTCATCGTGCTGACCGATCCCCACTATGTGGAGGAGTTCTTTCATCGGGACTGGGCTTCTCGGGCTCGGCACAAGGTGGGGGTGCCTGTTTTGAAGTTGTTCTCGCACAGCAAGGCGTAGTGCTTTGGGTGCGGGGCGGTGGGGGCTGGTCGCGCCCACGCGGCGGAGCCGCACATCAGATACAGCCCCGAGCCCCTAGGTAGGTGCCCGCAGCGTCGGCCAATAGGCTGGGGGCTCAGCTTCGTACCGTATCTGGGGAGAAACGCGCATGGCACCCGGCCTTCCTATCGCCATGGACCGACCGCACTTCATCGGGATCGGGGGCGCCGGGATGTCGGGGATCGCGAAGATCCTCGCGCAGCGCGGGGCCGAGGTGGCGGGCAGTGACGCCAAGGAGTCCGAGACCGCCGTGGCGCTGCGGGCGCTGGGGGCGACCGTGCACATCGGGCACGCGGCCGGGCATCTGGCCGACGACGCCACCTGTGTCGTCGTCTCCTCCGCGATCCGCGCGGACAACCCGGAGCTGGCCCGGGCGGCCGAGCTGGGGATCCCGGTCGTCCACCGTTCGGACGCGCTCGCCCGGCTGATGGACGGGCTGCGGCCGATCGCGGTCGCGGGCACCCACGGCAAGACGACCACGACGTCGATGCTGGCGGTGTCGCTGAGCGAGCTGGGCCTGAACCCCTCGTACGCGATCGGCGGCGACCTCGACGCGCCCGGCTCGAACGCTCTGCACGGCGACGGCGAGATCTTCGTGGCCGAGGCGGACGAATCGGACCGCAGCTTCCACAAGTACGCGCCCGAGGTCGCGATCATCCTCAACGTCGAACTCGACCACCACGCCAACTACGCCTCCATGGACGAGATCTACGAGTCCTTCGAGACCTTCGCGGGCCGGATCGTGCCCGGCGGGACGCTCGTGATCTCCGCCGACCACGAGGGCGCCCGCGAGCTCACGCGGCGGCTGCCGGACTCCGTGCGGGTGGTGACGTACGGGGAGTCGGCGGACGCGGATGTGCGGGTGCTGTCCGTCGTGCCGCAGGGGCTGAAGAGCGAGGTGACCGTCGAGCTGGACGGGGCTCCGCTCACCTTCACGGTGTCGGTGCCCGGTCGGCACTACGCGCACAATGCGGTGGCCGCGCTGGCGGCGGGCGTGGCGCTGGGCGTGCCGGCCGGCGAGCTGGCCCCCGCTCTGGCCGCGTACACGGGGGTGAAGCGGCGGCTCCAGCTGAAGGGCGAGGCGGCCGGCGTCCAGGTCGTCGACTCGTACGCCCACCACCCCACCGAGATGACGGCGGACCTGGAGGCGATGCGGGCGGCGGTCGGCGAGGCGCGCATCCTGGTGGTCTTCCAGCCGCACCTCTTCTCCCGTACCCAGGAACTCGGCAAGGAGATGGGACAGGCGCTGGCGCTGGCGGACGCGTCGGTGGTCCTGGACATCTACCCGGCCCGCGAGGACCCGATCCCGGGCATCACGAGCACGCTGATCATCGACGCGGCGCGGGCGGCGGGCGCCGATGTGACGGCCGTGTCCGACAAGGCCGAGGTGCCCGAGACCGTCGCGGGAATGGCGAAGCCCGGCGATCTCGTTCTCACCATGGGCGCGGGTGATGTCACGGACCTGGGCCCGCGGATCCTGGACCGCCTGGGTCGGTGATGTTCGCCGTGACTTCGCAGTAAGGGGCTGAGCTTCATGTCGTACGACGTCGAAAAGCCGGACGAGCAGTGGCGTGCGGAGCTGACGCCGGCCGAGTACACGGTCCTGCGTCAGGCCGGCACGGAGCCTGCCTTCGTGGGTGAGTACACGGACACCAAGACGAAGGGCGTCTACTCCTGCCGGGCCTGTGGGGCCGAACTGTTCACCTCGGACACGAAGTTCGAGTCGCACTGCGGCTGGCCGTCCTTCTTCGACCCGAAGGACACCGACGCGGTGGAACTGCTCTCGGACCGGTCCCACGGCATGGTGCGGACCGAGGTGCGGTGTGCGCGGTGCGGGTCGCACCTCGGGCACGTGTTCGAGGGGGAGGGTTATCCGACCCCGACCGACCAGCGGTACTGCATCAACAGCATCTCGTTGCGGCTGACGGCCGACGAGGGCTGAGGGACGGGGTAGCCGGACGTGAGTGGGGCCCTGCCGTACTACGGCAGGGCCCCACTCACGTTTCCCCTGTCTCCTACGACGTGCAGACATCCTTCAGGCGGTCGGCGGCGGCGTCGATCCCGCTGGAGTCGGGATTCGTGTCGCCGTCGAGGATCGACTTGTTGTAGTCGTCGATCGCCTTGCCCAGGTCGTCGACCGCCTTGTCGACCTTGTTGTCGTCCGTCTGCTTGTTGATCTTCTCCAGGTTCTTGTCGATGGTGTCGATGGACGCGTCGGTCTTCGACGGGTCCTTCACCGCGTCCCAGCCGGCCTCGTGGATCGCCTTGACGCTGTCAGCGATCGAGTCGGCGTTGCTGAGGCAGCCCAGGGAGCTGTCGAGGTCCTCGCAGCCGGTCAGGAGTCCGGCGGTCAGGGCGACGGTGGCGACGGCGGCGGAGATGGCTGCGATACGACGAGGTCCGCGGCGGCGGTTCGAGGGCATGGAAACGAATCCCTTCACTTCCTGGGTCACTTCTCGGGGCTGGGTCACTTCTCGGGCTGACGGAGGGACGAGTGGGTGTCGATCTCCGTCCCCCACCATCCCTCCGCGCGCCCGCCGCCACGAGGGACCCTTCTCCCGAACGCCTGGTGTAGCCCGCTACACCATCGGCGAGCGCCTCAGGCCTCCGTGCTCAGCACCCGGACGTCCCAGGCGCCGAGCTCCAGTTCGGTGCCCGCCGGGACCGGGCCGCCGTTCAGTACGTCCGTCAGGTCGGCCGGCGCCGTCACGCGCACGGGCTCCCAGCTCCAGTTGTGGACGATGTGCACGCGCCGCCCGTCCTCGGACGTGCCGGTGGTCGCCGTGACCGAGGCCGGCAGCTCGCCCCAGGCACTGCGGGCGGCCGGGGTCAGCCAGCCTGCCAGTTCCCTGGCGAGGTCGCGGCCCGGCACCGTACCGACGTACGTCACCTGGCCCGCGCCCTGGCGGCGGGTGGTGACCGCCGGCCAGCGGCCGAAGTGCGGGTGGTCGTAGGTGACCAGCGGCTCGGCGTCGGTGACGGTGAGGCCGTCGACCCAGTGCGACGCCGTGGCGTCGTCCGGGAGCCGGAGCGGGCCGCCGGGCACGGCACGCACCGGGATCTCGGCGGTCAGGTTGCTGAACTCGTCGTAGCTGACGCCCGCCGCGTCCACCAGACGGCCGGGGGCGAGCTCGTTGCGGGCCCGCGCCTCGAGGTCGGCGTACGCCGTGCGGGGGCCGAGGACGAGGTGGCCGCCCGCCTGGGCGTACGCGGCGAACCAGTCGAGGGTCGTGTCGTCGACCAGGTACAGCGCCGGGACGACCAGGACCGGGTGGCGGGTCGCCGCCTCCTCGGGGGTGAGGCCCTCCCGTTCACCGCTCGGGTCGTGGAGCTGACGGGCGTGGACGATCCGGACCTGACGGCCGGCGTCGAAGGCGCCCCGGTAGAACGGGTCGAAGATCCGGTGGTAGGCGGTGTCGTCCGGCTCGCCGTCGCCCGTCGCGAGCGGCGGGTACTTCTGCATCAGCCACTTGCTGGGCGTCGAGTACACCATCGTGATGTCGGCGTCCGGTTCGAGACCCGCGACCAGCGAACCCGCCGCGTCCAACTCGGCACCCAGTGCCGCCAGTTCGGCGTACGTACGGCCCGGGCGGCCGCTGTGCGGAATGACGCCGCCCCAGTACGTCTCGGCGCCGAAGTGCAGGGTGTGCCAGTGCCAGTACTCGATCATCCTGGCGCCGCGCCCGACCAGCGCCCAGGCGGCCTGGCGCCACTGGCCGTCGTAGGCGGGGCGGTTGTCCCAGGCGAAGCCGATGGAGCCGGCGTTGGTCTCGGTGACCAGGAACGGGGCCTGCTTGGAGGAGAACATCCAGTCGGCGGTCTGGTACAGGGCCCAGACGCCCGTCGTCTTCCAGCGCTGCGCGTGCGCGTCCGGCGTACGGTCGGGGAGCGCGAGGCCGTCCTGCATGTCGTAGTACGGGTTGCCCGACGCGATGTCGAGGCGGTCGGTCAGCTCGTCGTCCTGCACCGCCGGGCGGGTGTAGGAGATGCAGGTGGTGACGAACTGGTCCGGGTTCGCGTACTCGCGCACGATGTCGGCCTGCCAGCCGATGAACTCGGTGACCTGCAGGGCCTGGAACTCCCGCCAGGCCACGTCGTACTGGGGCTGCACGTTGCCGTCGGGGGTCCACAGGTCGGCCCAGGTGGACAGGCGGTGCGACCAGTAGACGAGGCCCCATTCACGGTTCAGGGTCTCGATGTCCCCGTACTTCGCCCGGAGATGGTCGACAAAGCGCTCGAACACGCCCCGGTTGTGCAGGAGTTCGTTGCCGGGTTCGTTGTCGACCTGGAAACCGATGACCGCCGGATGGCCGGCGTACCGGGCGGTGATCTTCCGGATCACGCGCTCGGCGTGGAACCGGAACGCGGGGTGCGTGAAGTCGACCTCCTGCCGGGCACCCCAGCCGATCCGCCGACCGGTGGCCCGCTCGCCGGTGATCTCCGGGTACTGACGGGCCAGCCATGGCGGCACGGCGTACGTCGGGGTGCCGAGGACCACGGAGATACCGCGCTCATGGGCGCCGTCGAGCACCGGCTGCAGCCAGTCGAGGTCGAAGTGACCGTTTTCCGGCTCCCAGGTCGACCAGACCGACTCGCCGACGCGGATCACGGTGAACCGGGCGTCGGCCATCAGGTCGAGGTCGGCCTTGAGCTGTTCGCCGGGACGGAACTCGCGGCCGTGGGTGGGCTGGTACTCGTGGTAGTACGCGGCGCCGAAGAGGACGCGGGCGGGCAGAACCGCCATGAAGTCAACCTCCAGTGGGGGAAGGGGTGTTGGGCAACAGGTTTGGCCGGGCCGGGAGTTACTGTTTGACACCGCCGGTGGCCAGGCCGCTCTGCCAGTACCGCTGGAGCATCACGAAGGCCACGACGAGCGGGATCACCGAGATCATCGACCCGGTCACGACCAGCGCGAGCATGTCGCTGCTGGCGCCCGCCCCGCCGTTCTGCGCCTGGGCCGCCCAGGAGGAGAGCCCCACCGTGATCGGGTACAGATCCGGGTTGTTGAGCATGATCAGCGGCAGGAAGTAGTTGTTCCAGGTCGCCACGAGCGTGAACAGCAGCACGGTCACCAGGCCCGGCGCCAGCAGCCGCAGCACGATCTGGAAAAAGATCCGGAACTCGCCGGCGCCGTCCATCCGGGCGGCCTCCAGGATGCTGTCGGGCACGGCGTCCTGCGCGTACACCCGCATGAGATACAGCCCGAAGGGGCTCACCAGCGAGGGCAGGATGATCGCCCACGGGGTGTTGACCAGCCCCACCTTCGCGAACAGCAGGTACGTCGGAATGGCGAGGGCCGTCGCCGGCACCATGACCGCGCCGAGTACGAGGTTGAAGGCGGCGCCGTTCCCGCGGAACTGGAACTTGGCGAAGCCGTAGCCCGCCGCTGCCGCCAGGATCGCGGCGCCGACGGCGCTGACACCGGCGTACAGCAGGGTGTTGAGCAGCCAGTGCAGGAAGACGCCGTCGTCCTGGGTGAAGGTCAGCCGGATGTTGGTCAGCAGTTGCGGCGCGTCCGAGAACCACAGACCGAAGCTGTTGATCAGGTCCCGGGTGCTCTTCGTGGACGCGATCAGCAGCCAGAAGAGGGGGAGGAGGAAGTAGGCGAGCACCGCCAGCATGGCGATCGTCAGGGGTGTGCTGCGCCGGCCCGCCTGTCGGCCGCGCCGCTTCTTCGGCGCCTCGGGCGTCCGGGCCGTCGGCCCAACAACGCTGGTCGCGGGGGGAGTTGTGGTGGTCACGCGGGCCTCCTGCGGTTCGCGGTGAGCAGGAAGGCGTACGAGATGATCACGATGAGCAGGCCCAGGAGGAAGGAGACGGCCGCCGCGTAGTTGATCTGCTGGCTGGTGAAGGCGAGCGTGTAGGCGTAGAGGTTGGCGGTGTACGAGCTGTCGATGACGTCCGGGACGATCTTCATCAGCAGGTTGGGCTCGTTGAAGAGCTGGAAGCTGCCGATCACCGAGAACAGCAGGGTGAGCGTCAACGCGGGTCGCAGCGCCGGGAGTTTGATGGACCAGGCGATCCGCCAGGCGCCCGCTCCGTCCAGGGCGGCGGCCTCGTACAGGTCTGTCGGAATGGTCCGCAGGGCCGCGTACAGGATGATCATGTTGTAGCCGACGAACTCCCAGGTGACGATGTTCGCCAGGCTGCCGAGCATCCAGCTGTCGGTCAGGAAGTGCGGGGCGGGCAGGCTCAGTTTCTCGCTGAGCTGGGCGAACGGGCCGAAGTCCGGGCCGTAGAGGTAGCCCCACATCAGGGTGGCGACCACGCTCGGCACGGCGTACGGCACGAAGATGCCCAGCCGGATCACCCGGGCGAGCCGCAGCAGGCCGCTGTCCAGCGCGAGCGCGAAGAGCAGGGCGAGCAGCAGCATCAGCGGGACCTGGATGACGAAGAAGGTCGCCACCCGGATCACACCGTCACGCAGCTGGGGGTCCTTGACGGCGGTGATGTAGTTCTCCAGGCCGACGAACGACGTGCCGCCGACCAACTTCTCCTGGAACAGGCTCAGATAGGCCGCGTAGCCGAGCGGGGCGAGGAAGAGGAGGAGGAACAGGACCATGAAGGGGGCGATGAACAGCGGGCCCGCCGACCGGGCCCGCGTGAGCTGCTTGGCCATGTCAGGGTGCCGCCTTCACGGTGAAGCCCTGGCTCTTGGCGAACGTGGTGATCCGCGTCTGCCAGCCCCCGAGCGCGGCGACCGTGTCGGTCTTTCTGGCCAGCGAGCGCCCGACGGTCTCCGTCCAGTCGGTGGCCACCTGGTCGAGGAACGGCGGCCACTGGAAGGCCGGGTTGACCTCCTCGCTGATGCCGGCGAAGACCTCGTTGACCTTCTGGCCGCCGTAGAAGGCGGGGGTGTCGCCGATGTAACTCGCGTCCGCGAGCAGCGCCTTGGTGGCCGGGAAGAAGAACTGCTTCGTCGCGAACATTTTCGCGCTCTCGGGGTCGCTGTTGAGGAACTTGGCGAACTCGGCCGCGGCGATCGGGTTCTTGGTGGAACGGATCACGGCGGTCGTCGAGCCGCCCCAGTTGCCGGCGCTCGGCTTGGCGGCGTCCCACTGCGGCATCGGGGCCGCCCGCCACTTGCCTGAGGTGTCCTTGGCGGAACCGGAGAGGAACGCCGGGCCCCAGGCCCCGGTCATCCAGGTGGCGTACTTGCCCTTGTTGAGCGCGGCGTACCAGGAGTCGGTGAAGTCCGGCTCGACACCGATGACGCCCTCCTGCGCGAGCCCGCCCCAGAACGCGCCGAGCTTCTTGGAGACGGCGTCGTCGACGCTGATGGTGATGTCGCTCTTGCCGGAGGTGACGTAGGGCTTGGCGCCCGCCTGCCACAGCAGGCCGTGCCAGGCGGCGACCTGGTTCGCGGCGAGGTTGGTCAGATAGACGTTCGGGTCGGCCTTGTGCAGCTTGCGCGCCGCCTCGGCGAACTCGTCCCAGGTCTTCGGCACTTCGATGCCGTGCTTGTCGAAGATGTCCTGCCGGTACAGCATGCCCATCGGGCCGGTGTCCTGCGGGACCGCCCAGATCTCGCCACCGCTGCCGCTGACCTGCCCCCAGGTCCAGTCGACGAACTGCGACTTGAGGGCGGCGGCGCCGTACGGCCGCAGGTCGAGGAGGCTGTCGGTGATGGTGAAGGTCGGGATGGCCTGGTACTCGATCTGCACCATGTCCGGGGCGCCGCTGCCCGCCTTGAGGGCCGTACGCAGCTTGGTGTACTCCGGGACGCCCTGACCGGCGTTGACCGCCTTGACCTTGATCGCCGGGTACTTCTTCTCGAAAAGGGCGATCTCCTGCTCGATGTTCGGGACCCAGGTCCAGAACGTCAGCTCGGTCGGGGTCTTCATCGCCTTGTCGATGTCGGCCTGGCTGACCGGCTTCGACGAGGTCGATCCGCTGCCGGACCCGCCCCCGCCACAGGCGGTGAGGGCCGCACCGAGCGAGGCGGCGCCGGCCGCGGTGAGCAGGAGGCGACGGCTGATGGCAGAGGGAGAGGCGATGTTTTTGCGCATGGTGAACTCCGGCCGGGGCGAAGGGAGTGGAGAGATGGGAGAGGAAGAACGCGGGTGAGGAGAACGCGGGTGAGGAGAATGCGGGAGGGGAGTGCGGGGAGGGCCGTAGGTGGGGCTGACCGGCCTCTTGGCAGGTACGGCTACCGGTGGGGCGGGGGTGCGGTGGAGGACCGTACGACGAGGTCGACCGGTGGGTCGCTCGGCGGCAGGGGATCCTCGTCCGGGTTCTCGATGGCGTGCAGGAGCCGTTTGAGGCCTTCCTGCGCCACCGCGTCGAACGGCTGCCGCACCGTGGTGAGCGGCGGTGTGACGTACGCGGCGACCGGGATGTCGTCGAACCCGACCACGCTGACGTCGTCCGGCACCCGTCGGCCGGCCTCCGTCAGGGCCCGGATCAGTCCGATGGCCATGTCGTCGTTGGCGGCGAACACGGCCGTCACCGAGGGGTCGGCGGCGAGCTGACGGCCCGCCGCGTATCCGGAGGCGGCCGACCAGTCGCCCACGACCACGGGCGGTTCGGGTGCGCCGTGGGCGGCGAGGGCGGCCCGCCAGGCGGTGAGCCGGTCCCTGGCCGCGTACCAGCGTGGCGGTCCGGAGAGGTGATGGACCGTCATATGGCCGAGATCCAGCAGGTGTTGGGTGGCGGCCCGGGTCAGCAGATCCGCACCGCCGCCCGAGGTGACCGGGCGGGAGGTGGCGAACGGGCTCGGCGCGCCGATGACCAGGACCGGCACGTCGACGGACAGCTCCGTCATGCTCGTACCCTCGTCGATCGGCTCGGAGACGACGATGCCGTCCACTCCCTGTTCGAGGAGTGAGCCGACGGCGCCGGCGATGCCCGAGGGGTCGCCCTCCATCGTGTTGACGACCCGCAGCGCGTACCCGGTGTCCCGGACGGCGCGCTCGATCCCCATCAGCAGTGACGCGGGCCCGTACAGGGCGGTGCCCAGCGTCACCACGCCGATCGACCTGGTCCGCCCGGAGGCGAGAGCCCGGGCCGCGTTGTTCATCCGGTAGCCGAGGTCCTCGGCGGCCTGCAGAACCCGGCGCCGTACGTCTGCGGAGACATACGGCTCGCTGTTGAAGACCCGGGACACGGTCTTCTGCGAGACCCCCGCGAGACGTGCCACGTCGACACTGCGGGGCGTCGACGAGGTCGCTCCCCGTCCTGTCTGTCGTGTCACGGTGACTCCCGGTGGCCGGTGCCCCACGGTAGCCGGAGGGTGACCGCGGCTGCCGTGGCTGAGGTGGAACAGCGCCCGTCGACGACGACGAACATCTGACTGCGCTGTCATGACTGCGCAGTCATGACAGCGCAGTCAGAGTGGGCGCGTCAAGGGTTCGCGCAATCTCCGTGTAACTTTCGAGGCCGGCGAGGCGGTGATCACCGGCGGTGGGTGGCGGTGATTCCCCGGGTTTCCGGGTAGCTAACCGTTTTGCCCCGTCGTCCCGAGGAGCTGCCCGTGTCGTTGCCCGACATCGAGTCCCTGGCCCGTACCGCCCTGCCCGACATGACCGACGACCTGCGCACCCTGGTCGGGTACGAGACCCCCAGCGACGACAAGGAGCTGCTGTCCGCCGGCCTCGCCGCCATCGAGGACTGGGCGCTGCGACGGCTCGGCCCACCGGACGAGGCCGTGCGCCACGACGGCGGCGAGCACGGCGACGTCCTGGAACTCCTCTACCGGGGCACCTCCGAGGCGACGGTCCTGCTGCTCGCCCACTACGACACCGTGTGGCCGGCCGGCACCCTCGCCGAGTGGCCGTTCAGCGTGACGGACGACGGCCGGGTGAGCGCGCCGGGCGCCTTCGACATGAAGTGCGGCCTGGTACAGGCCGTTTGGGCGTTACGGCTGATGCGCGAACGGAAGCTGCCGCGCCCGACCGTACGCCTGCTCCTCAACGGCGACGAGGAGATCGGCAGCCCGTTCTCCCGGCCGCACATCGAGCGGCTCAGCGAGCACGCGGCGGCCACCCTGCTGTGCGAGCCGGCGGCGGGGCCGGACGGTGACCTCAAGACCGCCCGCAAGGGCGTCGGCCTCTTCGAGGTGACCGTGGAGGGGGTGGAGGCGCACGCGGGCCTCGATCCGTACGGCGGCGCGAGCGCCGTGCACGCCCTGGCCGAACTGGTCACGCAGATAGTGGAGTTGGGCTCACGCGAACACGGAACGACGGTCAACGTCGGTGTGATCAGCGGCGGTACGGGACGCAATGTCATCGCCGGGCACGCCCGCTGCGGGGTCGACGTCCGCGTCGCCGACCCCGCCGAGGCGGCCCGCATCGACAGCGGACTGGCCGCCCTGACGGCCTCCGACCCACGGGTACGGGTGTCCGTCTCCGGGGGCTGGAACCGGCCGGCGATGGTGCCGACGCCCGCCTCCCAACTCCTTTTCAAACAGGCGCAGTCGGTGGCGGCCGAGCTGGGTCTGACGATCCGTGAGACGGGGGTGGGCGGAGCGAGCGACGGCAACTTCGTCTCCGCGCTGCGACGCCCGGTTCTCGACGGACTCGGTCCTGTGGGCGGGGGTGCGCACGCCCGCGGCGAACATGTGCTGCTGGCCCATGTGCCCGTCCGCACCGCGCTCCTCGCCGGGCTGCTGATGACCTACGCGGAATAGACGGACGTCCACGTACGCTGGAACGACAGTCGGCTCGAGCGAACGGGGACTGGGATGACGTACGGGGCGAGGACCACGGCGAAGGCCACGGTGAAGGTCGAGGCGGGTGTCGAGGCGCGGGTCGGGGCAGGGGCTTCCGAGACCGCCGAGGCGGTCCGCCAGGCACGGTTCGGGCAGCTGCCGGACCGGATCCGGATGGAGGACATGGTGGCGGCGCAGCCGGCCTCGCTGCCGGATCCCGCGAAGGACACGTACAACGTGGACGAGTGGACGGTTCGGTACTGCCTGTAAGTGAATTCGCCTGCAGTGAAGTTGTGCGAAGTGAAGTGAGGCCGGGGCGGCACTGCCCCGGCCTCACGGCGTTGAAGCGGTGATCAGGGCTGCTGCGGAGGGGTGTTGAAGGTGACCCCGGAGATGTCGCGGCCCTGGATGACCGGGCTGTTGCGGTAGGTCCCGCCGCTGATCTCGTTGTGCACCACGCTGTCCTGTTCGCCGGCCTGTCGCGCGTGCACCGACCATTCCTCGAGGCGGCGCGCGAACTCGGCGTCCAGCACGGCCCGGACGGCCAGCGCCGTACTCAGCGCGTGGGCCCGGGCCGTGTCGTTCGGTGCCTGTGCGAGTGCCGTGAGTTCGGGTTCGCCCGAACTCACGGCCGGGACGATCGCCCCAGGGTCCCCCTCGGTGTCACCCCGCTGGAAAGGGCGCCGGACCAACGCCGTCAGCCCCTGCCAGGCCTGTCGCCCGGCTTCTCCACCGAGGCCGCCGGCCAGAGCCGCCAGCAATGTCACCGAGATGGGGTCCATGGGTGTGCTCCCTCGCGCGGACGGAATTAGACGATGGTAGTCGTACCCCAAGCGCTGGGGATGCAGATCGCAATTCCGAGGGCGAAGGCCGCCACCATCAGGACTCGGGGCAGCACCCGGCGGAGTTTCCCGGGCTTCACGTTGTTGGTGCTGTACATAACTGTTTGTTTCACCTACAACAACTTGTTGGTACGGGGCGCGGCTGCGTCCCGTACCGATCTTGGCCCCATTGGACCTTCGAACGCAAATTGGAAGAACCGTATCTGCGGAGCCCTATTCAACGGGTTCCCGGTCTGGTAGAAGTTTGTCGCAGCGCCGATTCCGTGCGAAGTCCGGCGAGGCTGGCCCGCGCCTGTGAGGCTTCCCTGGCCGCGCCTGTCCGGTCCGCGATTTCGATGGCTTCCGCGATGTGCGCGGCGGCCGGGCCTTCCAGGCCGAGTTCGCTTTCGGCGCGGCCCAGCGCGTGCAGTGCCTGCGCCTGCTCATGTGCGGCGCCGACACTCCGTGCCAGGTCCAGGGCGTGCCGTTGACGGGTCGCCGCCTCCTCGTACCTGCCTGCGGCGTGCAGGGCGAGGCCCATGGCGTGCAGGGTGTCGGAGGCATTGCGCCGGTCGGTGAGCCGGCGGAATGTGGCGAGGCTGTCCTGATATAGATCGAGCATTGCGGACAGTTCGTCCGGGGAATTCATGGTGTTGGCGAGATTCACCTGGATAATGGCACTCTCCGCCGGGCTGCCGGTCTCGCTGAGTAATTCGAGTGCTTCCTCGAGAATTCGCCGCGCGGTGTCGGGCTCGCCCATCTTCATATGGAGATCGGAGAGATTGTTGAGAACGTGTGCGTATTCGCGTCCGTCCGCCGATCTTCGGAAGTCGGTGAGGGCCGCGTGGAAGTTCTTCCGGGACTCCTCGAAGTTCCCCAGATAGAGATGCGTTATTCCGATATTGTTCCTCGACCGGGCGATCTGCCAGTGATCTCCTGAAGCCAGACGCAGGCGCAATGTGTCGAGCTGGAATCGGAGTGCTTCTGTCAGCCGGCCGAGATTCCAGTGCAGAACGCCGAGTTGATGGAGGGCCTCGGCCCTGGCCTCGGTGTCGCCGGTCTCCTCAGCGCCGCGCAGTGCGCGCCGGTGGGCGGTGCGTGCCTCGTCGTACCTGCCGCAGTGGGAGAGCGCGTTGCCCAGGTCGATCAACGCGTGGACCTCGAACCGCCGTTCGCCGACCGCATGCCAGTGCTCTACGGCCGACGCGTGCATGCGCCGGGCGTCCGCGGAGTAGCCCTCCTCGTCGAGGAATCCGGCCAACGCGCCGGCGAGGAGGGCCGCTTCCCGGAGCCGTCCGGTGGCCCGGCAGTGACGCTCGGCGGCGAGGAGTGCCGTGCGTTCCGCGAGGAGCCAGCGGCGGGCCGACTTCGGATCGTCCCAGGGTGGGACGGGGTACTCCGGGGGTGGGAGCGGGCGATGCGGGCGAAGGGCGCGCGGTTGGATCATCCGGTCGGCCGCGTCGGATGCCTGCACATAGAAACTGATCGTTCTGGACGCGGCCCGCTCGCGCGCCGACTCCGATTCCTCGGACATGACGAGTGAGCGCGCGTATTCGCCGAGCAAATCATGGAGTGTGTAGCGCTCGGGTGCGGGCTCACGTATCAAGTGGGCGTCGAGGAGCACCTCCAGGACATTTTCCGTGGCGTCATGGGGCAGACCCGTAAGCGCGGCGAGGGTGTATGCGTCGATGTCCGGTCCGAAACGAAGGCCGATAAATCGGAAAATTGTTTGTTCCTCGCTCGTCAGTGTTCTGTACGAAACTTCGAACGCCGTGGCTATCCCGCCCCTGCTGCCGTCCCGGATTTCATTGAGGCGCCCTTGTCCATGGGTGAGCCGACGCAGGAGATGGGCGGTCGTCCAGGAGGGGCGGGAGGCCAGTCGGCCCGCGGCCAGTTCGATCGCGAGCGGCAGATAGCCGGTGAGCCGGACGATGTCCGCGACCTCGTTCGTCTGCCGGGTACGCTCCTCGCCCGCCACGGAACGGAACAGGGCGACGGCGTCCTTCGCCGGGAGTACGTCGAGCTGGATGGCGCGGATGCCGGGCAGCCCGGTGAGCCGGCGGCGGCTGGTGACGATGACGAGGGACGGGGAGGAGCCCGGCAGCAGGGGGCGCAGTTGTTCCGGGCCCGCCGCGTCGTCGAGGATCACGATGGCGCGCCGGTCGCCGAGCAGGCTGTTCCACAGGTGCGCCAACTCGTGCGGGTCCTGCGGGAGATCCTTCGCGGGGACACCGAAGGCCCGGATCAGGGAGCTGAGCGCGGCCTCGGTGGTGAGCGCCTCCTGGCCGGGCGCGTGGGCGCGCAGATCGAGGTGGACGGCGCCGTCCGGGTAGAGCGGTGCGAGCTGTCTGGCCGCGTGCAGAGCGATCAAAGTCTTGCCGACCCCGGCCATGCCGGACACGGTCTGCAGGGCGATGACATTGCGCCCGGCCGCCGGAACGGCAGAACCCGGCGGTCCCACTGATCCCGCCGAACCGGCCGAAACCGTACGCGGGGGTGAGGCGCTCTGCACGATCGCCGCCAACTCCGCCTCCCTGCCGACCAGTTCGGCGTGCCCGGGCAACGCCCTGGGCGCTGTCGCCGCCGCACCGGCGGTCACCGCGGCCTCCGGCCGGGGCAGAAAGGTGTGCACCGGCGCGCCGTTGAGGA
Source organism: Streptomyces sp. NPDC047042 (assembly GCF_040644035.1). Taxonomy (NCBI): domain Bacteria; kingdom Bacillati; phylum Actinomycetota; class Actinomycetes; order Kitasatosporales; family Streptomycetaceae; genus Streptomyces; species Streptomyces sp. NPDC047042. Next base: position 45,617 of record NZ_JBEYVP010000013.1, read on the forward strand.
CGAGCCCGTGCAGCCGGGAGAGAGCCGCGCCCGGGTCCGCGCCGAGGTCGTCACGCAGCCGCCGTCGGACACCCTCGAAGACGCGCAGCGCGTCGGCCTGCCGTCCGCTGCCGTAGGTGGCCGTCATCAGCCGGCCGGCGAGCAGTTCGTCGGTGGGATGCTCCTCCAGGAGGGCGGTGAGGTCGGGGACCAGTTCGGCGTAGCGGCCCTCGCGCAGTTCGAGGTCGACACGGAACAGCTGGGCGGAGAGGTGCCGTTGCCCGAGGACGCCCCTGAGGTGCTCGGCCCACAGCCCGGGCAGCCCGGCGAGCGGCTCGCCCCGCCAGAGCGCGCCCGCGTCCCGCAGCAGACGCAGCGCCTGACGGTCGTCGCCGCTGTCGCTCAGGGTGCGTGCCTGGACCGTCAACTGCTGGAAGCGGTGGTAGTCCACCTGGCCCGGGGGCACCTTCAGCGAGTAGGTGTGCGCCTGCTGGACGAGCCGCGCCGCGCTGTCCAGGGCCCGTAGGCGGCGGCGGATCCGGGCGGCGTACGAGTGCAGGCTTGCCCGGGGCTGTGCGGGCGGGTTCTCGTCCCACAGCCGGTGGATCAGGGCGTCGAGAGAAACCGGGCGTCCCGCTTCGAATGCCAGCGCCGCGACGAGCAGCCGCTCCTTGGCTGAGCCGAGCGGATCGGCGTACTGGTTCGCGCGCAGCTCGACCGGTCCCAGTAAGCGAATTTCCAAGCCCACCAGTGCCCCCGTCCGACGGTTCGGCTGCGCTCTGGCGTCGTCAAGAATCGCATGCGGTCAATAAGTGTTCAAATATTGTCACTACTTGAAATATTTATTGGCTCGATTCTGACCAATGCGAACTCGCCAGAAACGCGATCGGTCTGATGTGGTCGACGGCCGGGTAGGACCTGAGACGTCTGGCATCGGGGGACATGGGGGAAGCGGCTCATGCGGCATGTGACGGCCGAGGAATTACGAACCGCCCTCACGCTGGCGGCCAGGCGGCCACCGGCCCGGCAGGCGCTCGCCCACCTCGTGCGTGCCGTCCCCGTACCCCGGATCACCGAGTCCATGACCGCCTGGAGCGAGCAGAGCGGTGGTGCCGACGCGGCGGACAGCACATGGGCCCTCGCCGAACTGCTGGCCGGGGAGGCGGTGAACAGGCCCGAGTTCGCCGGGGAGTTACGGCGCTGGCACGCCGAAGTCCTGGCCGCGGAGGAGCCGGCCGAGGAGGCGCCGGCCGCAGAGCAGCCGGCAGACTCCCCGGGCCGGACCGCGGCCCGCCCGCAGGTCGCCAACAGCATCGGAACCTCCGCCCGCGTCGTCGGGCCCGTGGTCCAGGCCCGCGACATCACCGGCGGCGTCCACATCCACCCCGTACTCGATCCCACGGCGGCCAGGGCGCCTGCCGTACCCCGTCAAGTGCCGCCCCTGCCGGGCCACTTCGTCAACCGGCGGGCCGAACAGGCCGCACTCGACCGGCTGGTGGGATCCTCGCCCGGCGGCTCCACCATCGCCGTCGTCAGCGGACCCGCCGGTATCGGCAAGACCGCGCTGGCCCGCCACTGGCTGCTGGGCCGCACCGACTCCTTCCCCGACGGGCAGTTGTACGCCGACCTGCGCGGCCACTCCGCCGACGGCCCCGCACGCCCCGGCGAACTGCTCACGGAACTGCTGCGCTCCTTCGGCCACGAACGCGTCCCTGCCGAGCTGAACGAGCAGGCGGCGCTGTGGCGGTCGGTCACCGCCGACGCGCGGATCGCCCTACTGCTCGACAACGCGCTCAGCGCCGCCCAGGTGCGCCCCCTGCTCCCCGGGTCTACGGTCGCCTTCACCCTCGTGACCAGCCGGAACCGGCTGACCGGCCTCGGTCTGGAGGGCGCGTCCTTCGTCTCGCTGGACGTACTGCCGACCGGCGACGCCATGGAACTGCTCAGCCGCAGGGTGGGCGCCGACCGCGTACGGCGGGAACCGGAAGCGGCACTGGTCATGGCCGAGGCCTGCGCGGGGCTGCCTCTGGCGGTGTGCGTGGCCGGAGCGCGCGCCGCGTCCCGGCCCCGGCAGTCACTGGAGGTACTGGCACGGGCGCTGAGCGGCAACGAGGGCGAGGGCCCGCTGGAGGCGTTGCGCATGGGCGGAGAGTCCGCGGTGCGGGCCGCGCTGCAGGAGTCGTATCGTCTCCTCGGAACCCAACTCGCCCGCTCTTACCGGTACTTGAGCCTCGCCCCGGTTCCCGTGCTCACTCCGGCGGTGGCCGCCGCCCTGTGCGATGTCGACGGGGATGCCGTGGACCGGCTGCTCGACGAACTGGTCGAGGTGCACCTCCTCGAGGACCTCGGCCCGGACCCGCGCACCGGCCTCGACCGCTACCGCTTCCACGACCTGATCCGCGCGCATGCGCGGGAACGCGCCGCCGACGAGGAGACGACCGAGGACACCGACCGGGCCGTACGACGCGTCGTCGACTTCCATCTCGCCGCCGCGACCGCCGCCGAGGCGCTCCTCAGCCCCAGTCATCGCACCCTGCGCCGGGACTACGCCGGGCAGACCGCCGCACCGCCCTTCACCGACGCCCCCGGCGCGCTGCGCTGGCTCGACGCGGAACGCGCCCGGCTGATGGCCGTCCTGCGGACGGCGGTCGCGCGGGGCTGGGACGCCACCGCCTGGCAACTCGCCGACGCGCTCTGGCCGTTGTTCCTGCGCCTGCGTCCCTACGACCTGTGGATCGAGGCACACGAGATGGGCCTCGCCGCGGCCCGCCGCATCCAGGATCGCGCCGGGATCAGCCGCATGCTCACCTCGGGCGGGGCCGGCCTGCGCAACGTGGGCCGTTACGAGGAGGCCCTGACCTGGTTCGGTCAGGCGCTGGACGTGGCCCGCGAGGACGTGACCGCGCTCGAAGCGCAAGTGGCGGACCGGTCAACGGAGTTGACGGCCGCCCGGCGCAACGAGGCCCAGGCGCTGCACGGACTGGGCCAGACCCATCGGCTGGCCGGTCAACTGGACCTGGCCCGCGAGTACTTCACCCGCGACCTGGCCCTGCGGGAGCAGATCGGCTACCGGCGCGGCGCCGCCGTGACCCGCCTGTGCCTCGGCGACACGGCACTCGCGGACGACCGGCCGGCCGAGGCACTTGGCCACCTCGCCCGCGCCCGCGCGGAACTCCTCGCGGAGGACGACCCGTACGACGCGGCCCGCGCCCTGGCGTTCCTCGGCCGCGCCCACGCCCGCCTCGACGACACCCGGCACGACCTCGCCGAGCGCCAACTCCGGCAGGCGATAACCGAGTTCGAGGCAACGGGCTCGGTCCACTGGCAGGCGCGCGTCCTGGAGATGCTGGGCGAAGCGGCCGAGGACCGCGGCGACCTCGACCGGGCGAGACACTGGTACGAGCAGTCACTGACCCGCTACGAGCCGGTCAGCGAGGCGGATGTGCGGCGGGTGGGGGAGCGGCTGCGGAGGGTGCGGTGAGGCATGGGGCGTCCGGCGTGAGTGCTCCCTCGGGTGGGTGAGGAGGGGACGCGGGGCGGGGAGAAGCGCGTAGCCCCCGGCCTCCTCGGACCGGGCACCGGAGGAACTGCGTAGCCCCGCCCCCCTCCCGACCGCTCAGCCGAGTTCGCGTCCGCCGGGTGGCGGGTCGGCCGCGATGCCCGCCATGACCCCCGCCCGCATCCGGAGGATCACGTCCCCGCCCGCCCCGGGCAGCAGCACCAGTAGGCAGCCCGGGTAGCGCCACAGGACCAGTCCGGCCAGGAGCCATGCTTCTGCGGGGGGTCTTGGGCGGGTGCTGAAGAGTACGTCGGCGCACTCGCGCCAGTTCTCCTCGGCGCTGTCCAGGCAGACGACCACGAGTTCGCTCACGCGGACCGCCGGCCCCGGCGCCCGCCCCACAGTCGCCGGGGGAGCGGAAGTGGTGGCAGCGAGGGTTCGAAGGCTGGTTCGCCCAGTCCCAGCAGGCGGTACATCAGCCTGCGGGTGTTGCGCCCGAACCGCCCCGGCTCCGAGGAGATGCGCCGTGCGATCCGGGCGTACGCCATTGCCGGATAGGCGGAACGGGCGTAGGCGAGCTGCTCGGGGAGGGCGTGCGCGGGTGACAACGCCGGTGCCACACGGGCGAGTTCGGTTCCCGGGGACGCTGGATCGACGTCCGCCTCCGGGAAGCGGGCCAGGATGACGGGGGCCCGGGTGAGGGTGGTGTAGAGCGTCACGGAGCCGTGGTCGCCGATCACCCAGTCCGCCGCGACGATCAGTGCACGCCAGTCCAGCTCCGGCGGGACCACGACGATCCCGGGCCGTCGGGCCGCCGACAGCCAGGACCGCACCTGCCAGGGGCCGTGCCCCGACCAGACGTTGGGATGCACCAGCACGGCCACCCGGTACTCGTCGGACGGCAGTTCCGCGACGAGCCTGGGCAGCAGCGCGTCCATCCGGTTGAAGGAGGACCCGGTTCCCCAGGTGGAGGAGACGACGAGCAGCTTCTGGTCGCCGCGCAGCCCGAGCGCGGCCCGGTAGCGTGCGCGCAGCGGCATGCTCGCCGCGATCCGGTCACGCGTGGCGTCACCGACCACCTCGGTGACGGGCAGCGCCTCCGGGCACTCCCGTCGAAGCGTGGCCAGATCGTCCCGGTGGGCGACCGCCAGCGCCTTCGGCACCACCCGCCCGTCCCGTACGAGATACCGTCTGCCCAGCCCGCCGACGGTGCGTGGCGCCCCCGGATCACGGTCGTCGGCGGCCCGCGAGAGCTTCATGTGCCCGGCGCCGTGCGGCAACCGCAGCAGCGGGCCGCGGAGCCGGTCGACCCCCTGCGAGCCGGCGGCCAGCACCAGGTCGAAGTCGTTGTCGAGCGCGGCCTCCCAGGGCAGCAGACTGTCGTGCTCCGCGGGTACGGACCGGGCCGCACCCGCGTTGAAGGCGTGCGGCGCGATCGTGAAGTCGACCTGGATCCGCAGATCGGACTCCAGCAGCGACAACGCGTCGCGCAGCCGCTGCCCGTACACCTGCGTGTGTACGACGGCCAGGACCCGCTTGCAGCCCGGCAGCGTCAGCCATTGCCGTGCACCGTCCATCGGTACCCCCGTTGTTGTGTTCCTGACGAATAGGAACGCTCGGTACGAGGGGTGCCCCGGAGCCTGGTCGGAAGGCTTGCCACCGCCTTGCGGAAACCTTGCACCCGCGTGACCTCAGGCGCTGTGCGCGCTCCCCCCGCCCGAAGCCGCCGTCGCTATCAGCTGGTCCAGGAGGGCTATCAGCACGTCCCGGCACGACTCCCGGTTGCGCGCGTCGCACAGCAGGACCGGCGTGTGCTGCGGCAGGGCCAGCGCCTCGCGGATCTCCTCCGGCTCGTACGGATGCTCCCCGTGGAAGCCGTTCACCCCGACGACGAACGGGATGTTCCGCCGCTCGAAGAAGTCGATCGCCGCGAAACTCGTCTCCGGCCGGCGTACGTCGATGAGGACCACGGCCCCCAGCGCGCCGATCGCCAGGTCGTTCCACATGAACCAGAACCGCTGCTGACCGGGCGTACCGAAGAGGTACAGGATCAGTTCCCGGCTGAGGGTGATGCGGCCGAAGTCGAGGGCCACCGTGGTGGACTTCTTCTCCTCGATGCCGTCGAGGTCGTCGATGCCGAGGCCGGCCGCGGTGAGCGGTTCCTCGGTGCGCAGGGGCACGATCTCGCTGACCGAGCCGACCATCGTCGTCTTGCCCACGCCGAAACCGCCGGCGATGAGGATCTTGACCGTGTCGGGCGCCGAGGTCCCGTTCAGGGTCGGGCTAAAGCCGGCCAAGGCCGTCCCTCACTTTCTGGAGCAGGTCCATGTCCGTGGTGCGCGAGATCTGGCGCGGGGACCGGGCGGTGATCCGGCCGGCCTCCAGCAGGTCGCACAGCATGATGACGACCACGCTGACCGGGAGATCCAGATGCGCGGCGAGCTCCGCGACCACCACGGGCCGTGCGCACAACCGCAGGATCCGGGCGTGCTCGGGCTGCGGGCGCGCGGCCCCGGCGGGCTGCGGGTCCACCGCCGTCACCGAGGTGATCAGTGTGAAGTCGGCGCGGCTGGGCCGGGTCCGGCCGCCGGTGAGCGTGAACGGCCGTACGAGACGGCCGGCCGCGTCGCTTCCGCTCACTTCACTCGCCGGCCGCGCCGGCGACCCCGGCACGCGGCGCCGCGCTGAGGTGCTCACCGATCTTCTTCACCAGCATGTTCATCTGGTACGCCACCACACCGACGTCCGCGCCCTGGCTGGTCAGGACCGCCAGATGGGCGCCCGGTCCGGCCGCCGTGAGGATCAGGTAGCCGTTGCGCATCTCGATCAGCGCCTGGCGCACCGGGCCGCCCCGGAAGTCCATGCTGACACCCTTGCTGAGACTCATCAGCCCGGACGCGGTCGCCGCGAGCCGCTCGGCGTCGTCGCGCAGGAACGCCGTGGACCTGCTGACGACCAGTCCGTCCTCGGAAAGCACTACGGCGTGGTTGACCTCGGCTACCCGGTCCACGAGTCCGGTGAGCAACTGGTCGAGCTCGGTGTGCGTGGCGGGGGTGGGGCGTGTCATTTCTCTGTCCTTCATCAGCGGTCTGCGGGCGGAGTCGAGGTGACCGGAGTGCCAGCGGCGGGGAGTGGTGCGTCGGGTTCCTCGGGCGCGTTGTCCTCCCCATGGTCGTACTGCTCTTCTGCGTCGTCGTCACGGGCCTGCAGGGTTCCGCGCTGGAACCCGGAGAGAGAGGAGGCCGCTCGTTCCGCCGAGAACTCGTCGAGCGCGTCGTCGGACGTGTCGTCGGGTCCGGCCTCCTCCAGCAGTTCAGCGGCCAGACTGGTCTGCGGCACACGGCGGGGCAGCGGGCTGAGCCCGCCCTTGCGCGCGTCGCCGCCCTGCTCGGCCTTCTCCTCCGTACCGCCCCGGCCCGCCCCGACGAGGGCGGCCGGCCGGGGCGCGGCAGCGGCGTCGGCGGTCCGGACCCGGGCCGCGGTGGGCGGCGTCTCCCGGGTGCGCTCGTGCGTCGGGCCCTCCGCGGCGACGGTCCCCGCCTCCTGCGCGGACGTTTCCTCCGGGACCGTGGAGTCGGTGTCGGGCGCGGTGAGTTCGCGTACGACCACCTCGTGCGGGATCAGTACGATCGCCGTCGTACCGCCGTACGGCGAGGAGCGCAGGGTGACCTGGATGCCGTGCCGGACGGCGAGGCGCGCGATCACGAACATGCCCAGGCGCAGGTCGTCGGCGAGCGCCACCACGTCGAACTGCGGGGCCTTGGACAGGTTTTCGTTGAAGGACGCGTAGTCCTCCTCGGACATGCCGAGACCGCGGTCCTCGATCTCGATGGCCAGCCCCTTGGCGACCAGCGCGGTCCGTACGCCCACCGGGCTGGGCGCGGGCGAGTAGGCGGTCGCGTTGTCGATCAGCTCGGCCAGCAGATGGATGACGTCGGCCACCGCGGGCGGCGCGAGGTACACGTCCTCCTCGGTCTGCACGTCGACCCGCTGGTACTCGGCGACCTCGCCGACCGCGCTGCGCAGGATGTCGAGGAGCGCGACCGGCTCGGTCCAGCTGCGGCCGGGCCGTTCACCGCTGATGATGACGAGGTTCTCCTCGTAGCGGCGCAACTGGCTGGCCGTGGAGTCGAGTTCGTACAGCCCCTTGAGGATCTCCGGGTCCTGGTGGGCGCGTTCCAGCGCGTCCAGCTTGGTGAGCTGGAGGTTGACCAGGTTCTGGCTCTGCCGGGCGATGCCGAGGATGATCTTCTGGAAGCCCCGCCGGGTGTCGGCGAGTTCGACGGCGGTGTGTACGGCGGTGCGCTGCGCGGTGTTGAACGCCTGGGCCACCTGGCCGAGTTCGTCGTGGCCGTAGTCCAGCGGCGGGGTGGCCGACTCGACGTCGATCTTCTCGCCCCGGTTGAGCCGTGCCACCACGTCCGGCAGCCGGTCCTCGGCCAGGCTCAGGGTGGCCATGCGCAGGCCGCGCAGCCGGCGGGACAGGGACCGGGTGATGCGCCAGGACAGGATGATGCACAGCAGCAGCCCGGCGAATCCGCCGGCGCTCAGCGAGGCGGCCTTGATCAGGAGCGACCGCGCTTCGTCGGCGCTGCGGTTGAGCAGCCCCCTGGTCTCGTCGTGGATGAGGGAGCCGTACTGGACGCTCAGTTCGTCCATCGCCGCGCTCCACTGCTTCTGCCTGTCGGGCAGGGTGATCTTCCGGTCGGCGCCGCCGCCGGGCGTACCCGACGCGAGGACCTGGTCCTCGATGGAAGTGAGGGTCTTCCAGGCACTTCCCTGCAGGACCGCCTCGGTGCGGGTCTTCGCCGTGCCGGTCAACGACTGGATCAGCTGGTCCTCGACGACCCAGCGCCGGGCGCTGACCAGCCGGACGTACGTCTCCCACTCCTGCTGGTCGAAGTGTCCCGAGGGCCAGGCCAGGGTGAGCTGCGAGTCCTCCTGGGCGACCAGTTCGGCCGCGTTCTCCAGCGAGACGAGCGGGCCGGCCTGGGAGGTGAGGTCGCCGTCGTCGACCTGGGAGAGCTCCTGGAAGGCGTGGATCTGGTTGCCGATGATCGACGAGTACTGGTCCAGCACCTGCTGGGGGGAGATGTCGGTGAGCCGGTCGACCTGACCCCGGTAGTACTCCAGGCTGGCTGTCGCCGCGATGACCGAGTACATCCGTTCCCCGATACGGGCGGGGGCCTCCTGGATCGCCCTGGTCTGGCCGACCAGTTTCGCGACGGCCGCGTCCGTCTCCTTGCGCTGCGCGTCCAGGGCGGAGCGGTCGCCCCTGGGTGAGGCCAGCCACGCGGCCGACAGGGTGCGTTCCCTCTGCAACGCGAGCGTGGCATCGGTACCCATGGCACCGGTCGCCCTGCTGAGCCCCGTCTGGTCCCGCAGCCGCAGGCCCTCCGAGAACATCTGAATCGTCGTCACACCCCACATCGCGGCGAGGGTGACGGTGGGAACCAGCGCGAGCAGGATCAGCGAGAGTCGTATGGAGCCGAGACGGCGCCGGGCACCTTTGCGTGGAGGCATCGTCGTCCTAGGGCGATCAGCGGTGGGTGGGAGTGACAAATGGCAGGTGGCGGATGGTGGGTGACAGCGGAAGCGGAACTGATGGCGGAACACGTCAGGGTCCGCAGGATGCTATCCGTACAAGTGAACGTACGCACCGTGAGCCCCCAAAGCTTGGTGCAGCCGTTGTACGACGGTTGCCGCGCAAGGGGATTCGGGGGCGGGGCGGAAGGGGATGCGGAACGGTTGCGGAAGGGGGCCGGCGGGGTCGGAAGCGGCGGACCTGACGGGCTCAGCGGGTGCCGGCGGCCGCGAAGGCGGCGACGTCGGCGATGTTCTGCTTGGTGACGAAGGCGGGCCCGGTGAGTACGGGGGCCGCTCCGCCGCCGCTGAAGTTGCCGTTGGTCTTGTACAGCCAGAGCGAGTCGACGGCGAGATAGCCCTGGAGATACGGCTGCTGGTCGACGGCGAACTGCACGTCACCGTTCTTGATGGCGCCCACGATGTCGTTGTTGAGGTCGAAGGTGGCGATCTTCGCCTTGCTGCCCGACTGGTCCACCGCCTTCACCGCCGAGAGCGCGAACTGCGCGCCCAGGGTGACGACTTCGTCGATGCTCGAGTCCTGGCTCAGCCGGGCCGCGACGACCGCGGTCACGGTGTCCAGGTCGGTGCCGTTCACATACAGGTTCTCGGTCTCGCCGGCGAACGTCTTCTTCACCCCGGCGCAGCGCGCCTCCAGCGCGACGTTGCCCTGCTCGTGGATGACACAGAGGGCGTGCTTGACCTTGAGCGCGTCCAGCTTGTCGCCGAGCGCCCGGCCGGCGGTGCTCTCGTCCTGGCCGAAGAACTCCAGCAGGCCCGCGGAACGCCAGGCGTCGATGCCCGAGTTGAGACCGACCACGGGTATCCCCGCCTTCGTCGCCTGCGAGACCGCGCTCTTCATCGCGTCCGGCTTGGCGAGGGTCACGGCGATTCCGTCGACCTTGTCCTTGACCGCGTCACGCACCAGGCCGGCCTGGGAGGCGGCATCGGGGTCGCTCGCGTACGTCAGTTCGACGTTGTCCTTGGCCGCGGCGGCCTGCGCGCCCTTCTGCACGCGCTCCCAGAAGGCGTCGCCCTTGGCCCCATGGGTGATCAGGGCGACCTTGAGCCGGGCGGTGCCGACAGCGGCGGAGCCCTTGCCGGAGTCCGCTGCGTCGGAGCCCGAGCCCGAACAGCCGGCCGCGAGAAGGCAGACGGCGGCCACGCCGGCGGCAACGGCCGTGGCACGGGCGGATCGTGCGGAACCGGAAGAGGCGGGGGGTGTGTTCATGGGAGTGCGGCACCTCGCTGCGCGGCCGAGGAGGAGAAGGGAGGGGGACGAGTGAGGGGTGTGGGTACGCCGAAAACTGCGCGACCGTCGGGCGACGTGCACCTACTGTCCGACTTTCGCTGGGGCGGAGCCAATCGGATGTGACGCCTGGTAGTCAAGTGAGCAACCAGTTGGAACCGTGGTTCACGTGCCGGTTCGGGGTGTGCCCGGCGCGTGTGATCCTCCTTGGTCGGAGCTGGGTAGTGTCAGAAGGATTGCCTGTGCGGAGGGGGAACGGAAGGGGAAATGGGACCTCCGGTTCCCTTTCGTGCCCCGATGTTTGCCAACCTCGTACGCGACCCGCCCGGCCCCTCCCTCCGGCGATCAGGCAGCCCCGCCCGTCCTGCACCGAGGAGCGTGACGTGAACGAGTGGCTGATCTACCGAGGCACCGGACAACCGCACGACGGAGTCGACCGGCTCCCGGAGCCGCCTGCCTGGCGCCGCTTCGACGGTGGCCCGCTGATCCGGCCGCCGGCTCCCGTGGACGCCGTCTCCACCCGCAGGCTCGGCCGAAGCCGCGCCTTCGCCGAGCACTACCGCCCCACCCCGGCCGAACTGGAACTGGTCAACGCGGCGCTGTACCTGCGCCGTCCGCTCCTGGTCACCGGCGAACCGGGCAGCGGCAAGAGCACACTCGCGCACGCCGTGGCGCATGAACTGGGACTGGGCCGCGTACTGCGCTGGCCGATCGTCAGTCGTACCCAACTGGCCGACGGGCTCTACAAATACGACGCGCTGGGCCGGCTCCAGGACCTCCAGATCACCCGCCCGGGCAGCCGTCCCCAACACGACAGCAGTCAGGCCGGACCGAACCCGGCCGAACCGCCCCCCTCCGGCCAACAGCCGCCGGACGACACCGACTTGCTCGCCCAGGGCATCGGCCGCTACCTCCAACTGGGCCCGCTGGGAACGGCGTTGCTCCCCACCGCACGCCCCCGGGTACTGCTCGTGGACGAGCTCGACAAGAGCGACATCGACCTGCCCAACGACCTCCTCGGAGTCCTGGAGGAGGGCGAGTTCGGCATCCCCGAACTGGAACGGATCGCCGAACACCGCCCGGCCGTACGGGTCCGTGACCACGACGGGCGATCCGTGGAGGTCCACGAAGGACGCGTCCGCTGCCGCGCCTTCCCCTTCATCGTCCTCACCAGCAACGGTGAACGCGACTTCCCGGTGCCACTGCTCCGGCGCTGCGTCCACCTCCACCTGGAACCCCCGGACGAGGAGCGGCTCGCCGCCATGGTCCGCGCCCACTTCGGCGAGGACGCGGCCGAGCAACACGCGGACGTCATCGCCCGGTTCCTCGAGCGCAGGCCCGGCGAACAGCGGGCGGCCGACCAACTCCTCAACGCCGTCTACCTCACCCGCCACGCCCAGGACGAGGAACCCGGCACCCGCGCCCACCTCGCCGAACAGCTCATGCGCCCCCTGAACCGGCCGACGAGGTGAGCGGGGACGCGGGGCCGCCGGATCCGCTGGGCGCACTGATCCGGCGCCTGGGGGAGGCCGGGGTCAGGCCGAACGCCACCGAACTCGCCGACGCGCTCTGGCTGGCGGGGCGGATGGCGGAGGCGGAGACCGACGCGGACACCGGCACCGGAAACGGCCCGGGTGCCGGAGTCGGGAACGGCACCCCGCCCGGGGAAGAGGGCGTCTCCGTGGACCCGGCGGACCACCCGGCGCCCCCGCGACTCCTCGCGGTGGTCAGGGAACGCGGAGGACCGCGCCAACCGGGAGACCGGCGGGAAGAGGACGCTGAACAGGCAGGAGGGCCGGAGCGGACAGGACGGCCGGAGAGGCAGGTGAGCCAGGAAGGGACGGAAAGGAGGGAAGGGCCGCAGGACCCCGAGGAGCCTGCGGGAGCGGCGGAGACCTACGACGCACCGGGCGCCGAGATCCTCGTACCGACGGCGTCCGCCTTCCCCGACCTGTTGTCCCTGGCGCGCGCCCTGCGCCCCCTCCGGGACTGGCAGCGGCCGACGGGACCACCACGACCCCGCAGCGACGACCTGCTGGACGAGTCCCTCACCGCCCAGGCGAGCGCCGCCGGGAACTGCGCCCTGCCGGTCTTCCGGGCCGACCGGCGCCGACGGGCCCGGATGCAGCTGCTCGTCGACGACTCGCCGTCGATGGGCGCCTGGGACCGCACCCTGGAGGAACTGCGCCTCGCCTGCGAACAGTCCGGTGCCTTCCGCTCGGTGACCGTCCATCGGCTGCGCCCGCATCCCGACGGCGGGGTCGGAGTGCTGTGCCGGGCCGGCGGAAGCCAGTGGCTCGCCCCGGCGGAAGGGCTGCGCGACCCGAGCGGCCAAACGCTCACCCTCCTGCTCAGCGACTGCTCGGGCCCGCTGTGGCGACACGGCGCCGGCCAGCGGTTCCTCCACCGGCGACTGCGCGCGGGCCCGCTGGCCGTCGTACAGCCGCTGCCCGCGCGGCTGTGGCCGGGGACCCTGCTGGCCACCGAACCCGGCACCCTGCGACGCACGACGGACCCCGGCGGAATGCTCGGCTTCGAGCCGTTCCGCGCCCCGCGTCCCCGCCACGACGAGGCCCTGCCCGTCCCCGTGCTGCCGCCGACGCCCGTCGCGCTCGGCGACTGGGCACGTTTGCTGTCGGAACGGTCTGCGGGCGCGCCGGCGGCCTCGGTGGCCATGGTCGGGCCGGCGGACGAGGGGACACCACCCGGCCCACGCCCCGACCGCACCCCGGCCCAGCTGGTCGAGGACTTCCGCACGGTCGCCTCTCCCGCCGCCCGTCGCCTCGCGGTCTGCTTCTCGGCGGCACCGCTGGCGTACCCCGTGATGCAGCTCGTCCAGCGTGCCCTGCTCCCCGCGACCGGCCCGGTAGAACTGGCCGAAGTGCTCTTCAGCGACCTGCTGGTGGAGGTGGCTGAGGAACGCGACGGTCCCGGACCCTGGTACGAATTCGCCCCGGGTGTAAGGGATTTGCTGCTGCGGCGACTGGAACTGGACGAGGCCCGCGCGGTGCTGGAACAGTGCTCGCGCTATCTGGAAAGGGTGTGGGGCGAAAAGGCCCAGAACTTCCCCGCGACGGTGGTCGCCCACCTCTCGGGGGCGGCGGTCCACACCGTGGTGGAAACGGACGGGTCCGAGGAGACGGGCGGGCGCCCGGTCCCGCAGCCCTTCGCCGACGTACCCCGCAGGGTGCTGCGCAGATTCCAGCCGAGGGAGGTCGAAGGCGCCGCGAACCTGGTCATCAACCGGTCGCATTCGCAATCCCTGGCCCTCTGGCTGGCCCGCAGCCGCCTCGCCCGCTACGAACGCCAGGGCGGCATCCGCGACCTCTGGGACGCCGTACGTCTGCTGCGGGCGACCACACCCACCCCGGCCACGAGGGCGCTGCTCGCCGAGTGCCTGCTCGGGCTCTGGGACATCCACCGGGACCGCGCGGTGTTGCGCGAGGCGGAGGACACCGTCCGCGCGGCGGCGGACCCCGCCGGTACGCCGCCGGCCCACGCCCACCTCGTCCTCGGCAAGGTGCTCCGGGCCAGGGCCGCGACCGAGCCCGACGACGGGACGAGGGCCCGGGTCCTGGCCGAGGCCGCCGAGAGCCTGGAGCGCGCGTACGCCCTGGTGCGCTCCGAGCCGCGCCCCCTGCTCGACGTCCTCCTCTGCGTCGTCGACGTGGTCCGCGCCCGCTACCGGCTCCTGGGCGACCGACGCCTCCTGTACGGGGCTCAGGTGCGGCTCGACGCCCTCCTGGAGGGCTGGCCGGGCGAACACCCCCTGCCCGGCTCGGCGTTGCTGGCCCGCGGCGCGCTGCTGATGGAGCTGTGCGCCAACGCCCGCGAGCGCGACTCGGCCGACGAGGCCCGCGCGCTCGCCGTACAGGCATCGGCGGACTTCGAGTCGGCGGCAGGCCTGGCGGAACGCGCGGGCGAGCCCCGGGGGGTCGTCTGCCGGGCCTGGCTGGAACTGGCGGCGGCACGGGCGGTGGTGGTGGGGGACGAGGGGGCGCGGGAGGTTGTGGGGGCGTTGGGGGAGGCGGTGCGGGTGGTCGGAACGGGGGCGAACACGGGCGAGCTGAGGCTGCGCGCCCTGTGGCGGCTGGCCGAGGCCCACACCACCCGCTGGACGCGCACCGCCGAACCGGCCGAACTGGACGCGGCGGATGCCTTTTTCGCCCAGGCACAGGCCCAGCTCGGTACCGACGACCCGCGCCGTGCCGAACTGCTGGCGGCCAGGGGCGGCGCGCTGCTGAGCCGGGCGGGCCACAGCGATGACGTGGACGTCGCCACGGATGCCGTACGAGTCCTGCGCGCCGCCCTGGCCCAGACCCCGGAGAGCGACCCGCGGCTGCCGGCCCGCAGGCTCCTTTTCGGCCGCGCCCTGGTCGGGCACCACCGGGCGGGCGGCTCGCTCACGGACCTCCATGAGGCCGAGTGGATCCTGGCCCGCGCGGCCAGGGGAGCCCGGACCGGCCAGGACGCCCGCACGGAGGCCCTCGCCTGGTTGGAACGCGGCGACGCGCTGCTGGCGCTGGCCCGTCCGCAGAACACCACGACGGCGTACGAGGACCGGGCGGCCGAGGCCTACGGCCGAGCCGCGACGGCCGCCGAGGCGGCGGGCGAACTCCTCGTCTGCGCCCGCGCCCTGCACCGGAGGGGAACGGTTCTGGAGCGGACGGCGGGCCCGGCCGGCGCCCTCCTCGCCTATCGCGCGGCCTGGGCCAACTGGCAGGCCGCGGGCGACGACCGGGGTCTCCAGGCCCGCGCCACCCTGGAACGGATGCGCGCCCTGACCGCCCGCACGGCCGACACCACCCGGGGTTCGGCCTGATTGCTCGTTATTTTCGGCCGCACTGGGCAGGAGAGCCCAGAAGAAAGGTTTCCGTGCATCATCCGCACGGGTAATTGCCGAGGGCCGACGTGCCTGGGGAGGAGCGCAGCGTGTCGAATCCTGCGATCTGTGAGCCGACCGCGTGGGATGAGCCTCTTCCGGATCTCACCCGAGTCGTGTGGGAGGAACTGCCGGAGGGGAGTGGCCATTCCGTGCTGGCGGAGGTGCGCGCGATGCTGGCTCAGCGGCCCGCGAGCGCGGTGGCGTACTACGACGACTCACCCTGACCACGGTCGGCCGGCGACGCGACCGGTGAGGACCGCGACGTCCGGTTCCGGTCACTTGTACCCGTGATCGTTTTTCGTGGTCCCCGCGCGGGCATGCACGACCCAGGCAGGGAGGGGGACGCGTGCCTACGTTGTCGCAGGGGTGTGCCGCAGGCGTCGCCCACAGTCCTGAACCCGCCCCCTGGCCCCTGGCGATTCTGGATGTGACGCATCTGCGCCACATGGGGTTCCGGCCGGTGCCGTTGCGTCAGTTCACCCTGAAGGTGCACAGTCGCTGCAATTTGTCATGCTCATACTGTTACATCTACCACGGCTCCGACGGATCGTGGCGCGACCACCCGCCCCGCGTGCTCTCCCAGGTGATGCGCCGCACCGCTGGGCGGATAGCCGAGCATGTGGTCGCGCACGGGCTGAGTGACATCCGGGTCGATTTCCACGGGGGAGAGCCGCTGCTCTCGGGTCCGGACATCCTGGTGGAGTACCTCGCGGCGATCCGTGCCGCTGTCCCCGCCTCCTGCGTGACACCGGCCACCGTCCAGACCAACGGCACCCTGCTCACCGAGCGGGTTCTGCTCGCGCTTGCGGAGGCCGGGATCCGGGTCGGCCTCAGCCTCGACGGCGGAACGCCCGAACTCAACCGGCGTCGCGTCGATCACGCCGGGCGTCCGTCCTGGCGCGCGGTGGAGCGGGCGGCCCGACTGCTCGCCCGGCATCCTCAGTCGTACGCCGGACTGTTGTGCACCATCGACCTGGACCAGGACCCGGGCGAGGTCTACCGGTCGCTCGTCGCGCTGGGCCCGCCCTCTCTCGACCTGCTGCTTCCCCATGCGAACTGGTCGTCCCCGCCGCCCGGGCTGCCGGTGCGCGCGCCGGAGGCCGCCAGGATCGGAAGCCGTGGCGCGACCCCGTACGGCGACTGGCTGTCCGCCGTGTTCGACCTGTGGTGGGACGGCCGGGGCGCCGAGCGGCCGCCGCGCATCCGGCTCTTCATGGAGATCGTCGCCCTTCTGCTGGGCGGCTTCAGCGCCACGGAGGCGGTCGGGCTGTCGCCCACGGGTGCTGTCGTGGTGGAGACGGACGGCGCGATCGAACAACTGGATTCACTCAAACAGGCATACGAAGGCGCGGTCGTGACAGGCCTGGACGTGTTCCGGAACTCGTTCGACGAGGCTCTGGACCACCCTGGTGTCGCCGCGCGTCAACTCGGTGAGGCGGCCCTCGCGGCCGTGTGCCGGTCCTGCCCGGTCATGCAGGTCTGTGGTGGCGGCAATTACGCGCATCGCTACCGGGAGGGCAGCGGATTCCGCCATCCGACGGTCTATTGCAGAGATCTTGAGCGACTGATCAGACATGTCGCGGCGAGATTGGATGCCGTCGCCAGGACGGAAGGGCTGCCAAACGGATGAACTCCGGATTTCGGGTGCCGTGCCCGGGAATCGCGGGCACGCATTTATCGGCCTTAGAGAATATTGTCAGATTGGCTTATTGCTGCACTTATCAATACGAGGAGATGATTGCATGGAGGGCGGGCGCGGGGGAGCCGGGTCGCATGGTCACTATGTGATCAGTTTTGCCGGATTCAACCGGCCCTGGGCCACCTGGATCGCGTACCACCTGGAGCAGTTGGGCCACCGGACGACACTGTTGCGCTGGGACCCACCCGTCAGCGTGCCGTTGGCCGACGCCCTGCGGGGACTGCTCGAGGCGTCCGGGCGGATACTGCTCGTCCTGGACGACTGGTACTTCAACCTCGGGCCGCGCAGCGACGAACAGTGGACCGCGGCTCTGCGTGAAGTCGTCCCGGAGTACGCGGACCGGTTCACCGCGGTGAGCGTGGCCACCAGGGCGATTCCGCCCGGTGGCGAGCGCCTGGAACCCGTCGACCTGCGTGACCTGGACTCCGGTGAGGCCCGACGCCGCATTCTGGTCCGGCTGGGACTGCCGGCCACGGACACGCCCCAGGTCGGCGACAACGCCCCACGCTTCCCCAACGATCCCCCGTCGGTGCTCAACACTCCTCGGCGAAACCTGCGCTTCACCGGCCGGGACTGGGCGCTCGACGAACTGCACTCCATGTTGAACCGGTCCGAGGAAGGTGCGTCCCGGGTCGCGCTGCGCGGCATCTCGGGCGTGGGGAAGAGCCAGATCGCGATCGAGTACGCCCACCGGTTCGGCAACGACTACGACGTGGTGTGGTGGGTCAACGCCGGATACCGGGCCACCGCCCGCGAACAGTTCGCCGACCTCGCGCGTCGGCTGCAGCTCTCGGTCGGCACCGAACTGGGGGAGCGGATCCGTGCGGTGCGCGAGGCGCTGCGTACGGGCAGTCCGCACCGCAGGTGGCTGGTGATCTTCGACAGCGCGGACGACATGTCCCAGGTCGAAGACCTGCTGCCCGAAGGGAATGGGCATGTCCTGGTCACCACGCTGACCCAGGACTGGGCCACGTCGGGCAGGCTCTCCGAGATCCCGATCCTGCCGTTCGCCCGTGACGAATCGGTCGCCTACGTGCGTCGCCGCGCACCGCGGCTCACCGAGGAGGAAGCGGACCAACTCGCGGAGGCGGTACAGGACCTGCCGCTGCTGCTGGCACAGACCGCCGCCTGGCTGGACGCCAACAGGATGCCCGCCAGGGAGTACATCGACCTGATCCGCAAGGGCGGCGCGAACCAGATCGGCATCCGCATCTCGGACGACTACCCGATGGGGTTCCAGACCAGTTGGTCGATAACCCTCAACACTCTGGAGGTGAACTATCCGGAGGCGTCGGAACTGCTGAGGCTTTTCTCGCTCTTCTCTCCCGACGCCATTCCCGTACGTCTGATCCAGAATGCTCACCCGTCCGACCTGCCCGACCACCTTGCCTCTCTTGCGGTCGACCCGATCCGCTGGTATTCGGCGTTGCAGCGGCTGTCCGAGTCAACTGCTGTACAACTCGCCTACGAGAGTTCTTCGGAGGGCGATCCACTAGTGGGAGGCGCGACCATGCACCGGCTTTATCACAGTTTCCTGACCAGCATGCTGCCCGAGGAACGGCGGGAAGCGATGTCCGCCGTCGCGTGCGAAGTGCTGGCGGGCGCTGACCCGCGGGACCCCGGGAACGCCGATGAATGGCCCAAGTACGGCGTGCTGCTCGCACAGTTGGAGACGTCCGGAGCCCTCGACAGCACCAAGCCGGTGGTGCGCAGGCTGGTCCTGAACTGTGTCGAGTACCTCAGGGCACGCGGTGAGGGCCGTGACGGACTCGCGTTGTGCGAACAGACCCTGGCCCGATGGCGAAGCCGCATGGACCCGGACGACCCCGACATGCTCAAGCTGACCCATCAGCACGCCAACATGCTGCGTCGCACGGGACGTTTCCGGGAGGCCGAAGCGGTGGCGCGCGCTGTCGTGGACCGGTTGGCCCAGAGCAGGGCCGACGACGACGAGGAACTGGAGCGGGCGAGGAACGGGCTGGGCGGCACGCTGAACGCGCTGGGCGCCTACCAGGAGGCGTACCAGCTGTTCGAGCTTTCCGCGCGCGCGTCCAAGGACACCCGTTCCCGTACCAACCTCGACACCACGCTGGCACTGCTGGGCAAGTACGCACAGGCGGCCGAGGCGCACCGGGCCACCCTGAAGATGCGTCAGGAGAGGCTGGGCGCGTCCGCCGAACAGACGCTGCTCTCGGGGCTGTACTACGCCTGGACACTCCGGCTCCTCGGTGAGTACGCGGAGGCCAGGTCCCGGCAGGAGCACAATCTCCGGCTGCTTCGGATGAGCGCGGGCGAATGGCATCCGAACACCCTGCTCGCCGAGCACAACCTCGCGCTGTGCCACCGCCGCGCCGGGGACCTGGAGCAGGCCGAGAAGGGCATGCGGCATGTCGGGGAACAGAGCCTGCGCAAGCGTGGATTCCGGCACCCCGACACCCTTCATGTGCAGGCGGACTACGCCGCTTTCCTGCGTGAGCACGGTGACCTGGACGAGGCCCGCAAACTCGCGGACGAGGTGGCCGCGGGCTACGAGGACCTGGTCGGACCCGACCACCCCTTCACCGTCGGCACGGCAGGCAACGTCGGGCTGGTCCTGTGGAAGTACGGAGAACGCGAGGAAGCCCTGCGGACCGCGGAGGCGGCCCTGAGGGGGATGACGAACGCCGTCGGTGCCGACCACCCCTGGACACTCGGCTGCGCACTCAACCTCTCCGGGGCACGCAGTCTCGCGGAGGACGCCGAAGGCGCCGCGCTGCTCAGCGGCGAGACCCTGGAGCGAGCCGTGCGCGTGCTGGGGGAGGACCACCCGATGGCCCTGTCCTGCAAGGCGGCCCTTTCGGCCGATCTGCGAGCGCTGCGGCGCGGGCAGGAAGCCGCCCGACTGGAACAGGAAGCCCTCCGCCGGCTGACGGACAGGTATGGATCCGGCCATCCGCACACCAAGGCGGTCGCACGGCGCGACCGCCCGTACTGGGACTTCGAACCACAGCCGACCTGACCGACTCACATGTGGGGCACGTCATGTGACACACCGTTGCCAAAACTGCTAGCGTCACGCCCGTCACACGCGCGGGTCCGCCCGCGTGTATTTATCTCACCAGGAGAAGGCTTGCCTGTTCCTCGGGGCGTGGCGCCTTCTCTCAGCGCCCAGCGTCGCAATTCGCAGTCGTTGCCGGTTTTCGCTGGTCGAGATCTGGCCATGTTGGCCACGGGCGCGACGCGGCCCGTACTCGCGGCGGTCGCGGAGACACTGCTGCGGCGGGCCGGGACACCGGCCCGGTGCGCGTTCTACGAGGACTCCCCCTACGTCTCGCCGGACCAACCGCCCCGGTTCTCCCAACGGTGACGACGGCCCCGCCGCCGTGGCCCGTGCAGGGGCTCGACGTCCAGGCGGTACGGCGTGCGACGGGTACCTGCCCCACTCCGTTCCAGCAGTTCGTGCTGAAGGTCCACAGCCGCTGCAACCTCGCCTGTACCTACTGCTACGTCTACGAAGGCCCCGACCAGAGCTGGCGCGAACGCCCCCGTGCCGTGCCGGAGGGCGTGGTGGACGCGGCCGCCCGGCGGATCGCCGAGCACGCGGCCGCCCACCGACTGCGTGACGTGTACGTCAATCTGCACGGCGGCGAGCCCCTGATGTCCGGTCCGGGGCCTCTCGTGCGCTACGTCGACGCCGTACGGCGGGCCGTGGCCGAGCAGGCGGGCGAGGACGCGTGCCGGGTGCACGTCTCCATGCAGACGAACGGGACCCTTCTCACCGACGCGGTCGTCGCCGAGCTCGCGGACGCCGGGATCTGGATCGGCGTCAGCCTCGACGGCGGGCTGGCCAGGCACAACAGCCGGCGCGTCGACCGTCGGGGGCGCCCCGCCTGGCCCGCCGCGTCCAGGGGGTTACGTGTCCTCGCCCGGCACCCGGACTCGTACGCCGGGATCCTCTGCACCATCGACTGCGCGACCGACCCCCTCGAGGTCTACGAGTCGCTCCTGGAGTTCGCGCCGCCGAGTCTGGATCTGCTGCTCCCGCACGCCAACTGGTCGGCCCCGCCGCCGAGTACGGGTGCTCCCGCTCCGTACGGAGAATGGCTCGCGACCGTATTCGACCAGTGGTTCGACGCCGACCGCGTGCCTACGCGCATCCGGCTGTTCACCGAGGTGATCGGACTGCTCATGGGGTTGCCCAGCGGTACGGAAGCGGTCGGCACCTCGCCCGTCGTGGCGGTCGTCGTCGACACAGACGGGGCCATCGAGCAGGTCGACTCGCTGAAGACCACCTATGCCGGCGCGCCCGTCACCGGTCTCGACGTGTTCCGGCACGCCTTCGACCAGGCGCTCGACCACCCCGGTATCGCCGCCCGTCAGCTCGGGCTGGCCACCCTCTCGTCCGAGTGCCAGGAGTGCGCTCTGGTACAGGTGTGCGGCGGTGGCAACTACGCCCACCGTTTCCGCACGGACACCGGCTTCCTCAACCCTTCCGTGTACTGCGCCGATCTCGAACATCTGATCAGGCACATTGCCGGGCGCCTCAGTTCGGCAGTCGGTGACGCACGATTGCGGGAGGCTTGAACCGCCGTCAGAATCCCCTTAGGACGGGGGACCTGAGGGGGCGGGGGATTGAGCAAGGTGTTCATCAGCCACAGCGCGCGCGGCGACACCTATGCCACAGAGGTGCGCCTACAGGTCGTACACGGTCTGCGGGAGCGTGGATACGACGTTCTGGTCGACGCCGACGGACTGTTGCCGGGGGAGAAGTGGTATCCCCGGCTGTACGAGTGGCTGTTGGAGTGCCAGGCCGCTGTCGTGCTCCTCAACAGGTCGGCGCTGGCCTCGGACTGGGTGCACCGGGAAGTCGACATCCTGATGTGGCGGCACCACTTCAACCGTTCGTTCTTCGTGCTGCCCGCCCCGGTCGGAGACGTGACCCCGGAGGACATGCAGGGGGCCCGTTTCGAGGACCTGATGTCCCTGCAGCTCGTGCAGCGGGTGACCGGCGGGGACGGGGGTGAGCTGCCGGATCCCGTCGAGGCCGCGGCCGCGATCGTGCGGGCCTTTCCGCCCCTGCCGCCGCCGTCCGAGGACGACGACCCCGTACAGCGCTGGGCCGAGGACATCACCGCGCAGTTGAGCCAGGTCCGGACGATGAGCCGGCTCGCCAGGATGGGCAAGGCGCTCGGGCTGCACGACCGGCATCTGGCGGGGGCGCCGGTGAGCGATGTCAGCTGCGGGTTCCTCGCCGCGCAGATGCTGCACACCCATGACGCGTTACGGCTGCGCAACGCCGTCGGCGAGATCGCCCGGCACATGGACAGCACCGCCCTCGACCAGCTCGTTCATCTGGTGCTGCCCGTCTGGATCGACCCCACCTCCGCCCGGCGTGTCCTGCCGGGCGACGAGGGGGACGGACCCCGGACCGTGGTTCTCAACGTACGGAATCCGGATACCGGGGAGTACTACCTCGGGCGGGCCTTCTGCATGGACCACAGCCGCTACACGCCCATCGTGGTGATGGCGCCGCCTCCGGGCGAGGAGGATCCGGAGGAGGAACTGCGGTACCTGTGCGAGCGGACCATACGGGCGCGGTTCGGTATGACGGACCGCGAACCGCTGGCCAGCGCACCGCAGTTGCCGGACTGCGACACCTATGTGGTCATCTTCGCCGAGCACTGTTCCCTGGACGAGGCGGAACGGGTCGTCGACTGGCTGCACGGGCAGATCCCCTGGCTGCACATCCTCCTGATACCGAGGGACGAACTGGCCGACGACGATCCGAGACCCGGTCGGCTCGCCGAAGCCTCGTTGCTGGTACCGGAGTTCGGGGCCGACGACGAGCGGATAGCGATCAGGGTCGCGTACGGGATGCTCAACGACTGGGGCCACGGCCGGGGCGGGGACGACGGCAGGCCGGGCCGCACCAGGGGGAGGGGATGAGCCCGATGGCCGGACACCAGAGCCCCGAGGAGTGGTTCCGCAGTCCTGACCGGGGCGACGGCGAGATCTATGTGATGTCACCGCGGATCGAGGAAGCGGTGATGGTCGCGCTGGCCACCGGGCGGCCGTTGTTGCTGCGCGGCAGGCCCGGGTCGGGGAAGTCGTCGCTGGCGCCCTTCATCGCACGGCAGCGCGGATGGCGCTACTACGATCATGTGATCACGTATGGCACTCGGTCGACCGAACTGCTGTGGCGCTACGACAGCGTCCGCCGGCTCGCCGACGCGCAGGCCTACAAGAAGGGGGCGGTCGGGCTCGACGACGCCTCCTACGTGGAGCCGGGAGTGCTGTGGTGGGCCCTGGCACCGCAGTCGGCGCGGCGGCGGGGACGGCCCCGCGGCCACTCCGTCGCCGAGGGCGAGTGCCTGGACCCCTCCGCCGAGATCAACTCCGGTCGCAGCCCCGACCACGCCGTCGTGCTCATCGACGAGATCGACAAGGCCGACCCGGACGTACCCAACAGCCTTCTGGTACCGCTGGGTTCGCATCGGTTCACCGTCGTCGAGACCGGTGCCGAAGTGGGTCTGGAACCCCCGACCGGGGACATCGACCCACGGTTCGCCCGGCACCTGGTCGTCATCACCACCAACGACGAGCGCGAGTTGCCGCAGGCCTTCCTGCGTCGCTGTGTCGTGGAGACGCTCCCCGACCACGATGTGCGGAGCCTGGTGCGGATCGCGGAGGAACACATGAAGACCTGGCACGGGAGCGCGGGCGACGCCGAGCTGCGGCTGGCGGAGGCGCTGGCCGTGGAACTGGGCAAGGTACGGGAACAGGCGATGACGATCGGCCTGCGGGAGCCCAGTACCGCGGAGTTCCTGGACGCGCTGCGGGCCTGTCTCACCCTTGGCATCACCCTTGGCAGCGAGCGCTGGGAGTGGCTGAAGAACTGTGTGCTGATCAAGCGTCAGCAGATCACGGGAGACGGGTGGTGACGGCAGGGGGGCCGGCGACACGGGAGATCTGGCTGGGCGACGTGGCCCGGGCCGCCTCCGCGCTCGGACTGACCGACGCGGCGGGCTGGGAACGGGTGGCCGCACTGCTCGGACTCGGCCCGGGCGTCGGGCAGGTGCCCGTCGCCGAACCGCCGGGAGACCCCACCGACCTCCCCGCACCGCCCACCGAACCGGGTGGGGCCGGCCCGACGGGAGACGGCGAACCCGCGTCGTACGCGGAGCCGCTGGGCGTCCCCCGACAGCCGGTGGCCGAGGAGGAGTCCACGCTGCTCGTCCCCGTGGGCCACCGGCCGCCGCGCCGCACCGGCTGGGCCGTCGACCCGCTGCCCGCACCCCGGTCCGCGCCCGCCGCGGAGGCAGGCGCGCTCCCGCACCTTCCGCTGCTCGCCCCTCGCTCCACCGCCGCCGTGCTCCACGCGGCGCTCGCCCGGGTGACGGCGGAGGGCGACCTCGACGTGGAACGGGCCGCCGACCATCTGGCGCGCGGGCTGCCCCTCGCGGAGATCCCGCGTCGTCCGCTGCCGACCCTGCGGTACGGCGTGCAGATCCTCGCCGACATCTCCGCCTCGATGGAACCCTTCGCCCGGGACGTCGAGGACGTCATCGACCAGGTCCGCAGCCTCGTCGGCGTCGCCGGAACCCGGGTGCTGCGCTTCGCCGACTGCCCTTCCCGAGGCGTCGGCGCGGGCCCGCGCGGCACCTGGCGGCCCTACCAGCCGCCCCAGCACGGCACCCGGGTCCTCCTGCTGTCCGGGCTGGGCAGGATCGGCCCCATCTTCGACCCGCACCGCGGCACCGAGCGCGAATGGCGGGAGACCCTGCTGCGGATCAGACAGCACGGCTGCGACACGGTCGCCCTGGTTCCGGTTCCCGAACGTCTCTGGCCGACGTGGTGGCAGTCCCGGTTACGGGTGGTGGCCTGGGACCGGGGCACCACCGTGGGCCGGGTTGTCGGAGGGCTGCGGTGACCCCGGGCCGGGGAACGACGGGTTCCGGGGGGATCCCGTGAGCCCTCCGGCCCGCCAGGGCCATGAACTGGCCGTCCTGCTCAGCGTCGTGAGCCGGATAGAGCCCGAGCTGATGCGTGCGGTACGGATCACGGTGGCGCCGCTGCTCGATGTGTCGGCCGAGGCCGACCTGTGGTTCGGGAACCTCGTGGAGCGGCGCGGGTACGGCTATGTCTCGCTCCGCGGTGACCTGTTGCCGGCACTGCGCACCGAGCTCGCCGAGCGGCTCGCCGGTTCCCCGTCCGGGGCACCTGTGCACAGCCTCTGGTCCGTTGTCGAACGCCTGCACAAGGACCGTTCGCCCGCGCTGTTCGCCGAGGAGCGGGCGACGTGGCTCGCCGTCCGGGACGGCGCCGGCGCCGACCTGGCCATCGAACGCGCGCTGAAACCCGCACTGCGGGCGCTGGTCGAACAGGGCCGGGACGGCGTCGCCCGGTGGTTCGCCGGTGCCTGGCCACGGCTGCCCGACACGGTCCGCCGTACCACCACCGCCTGGCAGCTCGCCACGGTCACCAGCGCCCGCCTGTCCGGCGTGAGCCTCCGTCCCGAGCTGCCGGAACGCCTTTCCGTGACCGACGTCGGGCTGATCGCGGCCAGACTGCCCCGTGTCCCGCTCCCGGTCCGCCGATACGGGCCGGATCTGCTGCTGGGCGAACGGGCCGACGGCGTGGGCGGCTTCACCATCGAGGTTCCGGACACCGACCCCAGAGTGCTGGACCTGCTCGACGACCCGCTGCCCCGGACCCTGCTGGTCGGCCGGGGCGCGACCGTCACCGAGCGCGTCGGCTGGGGGCCCGTGCAGCTGCTCGCGGCCGACGGCGCCGTCTACGCGCTGCCCGCCCCCAGCCCCGTACCCGATCACCTGGCCCGCGTGCGGAGGTCCGCCGAACCCGACCGGCGGATCACGGTCGCCCACACCGGCGCCAGCCAGGCCTGGGGGACCTGGGTCGCCGACCGGGCGGAGGACGCCGGTTTCGGTGTGACGACGGTGGCATGGCACCCGGACCCAGGACGGATGCTGTGGGACGAACTCGGTGAACTGCTGCGCGGATCCGGCCGGACCCTGCTCGTACTGGGAGACACGGACTGCCGGCTCGGTGGCCGCGGTGACGACGAGTGGAACGCCGCTCTGCCCGAGGCCGCCGCCGACTGGCCGGGAAAACTGGCGGCGGTGCTCGTCGGTGCGGGCGAACGACCCGCCGCCCTGAGGGCGTTGCCGTCGGCCGATCTGCGCGGCGTCGACGAACGCGAAGCCGTGCGCCGCCTGTTCAGCCTCCTGGGCACACCGATGACGGCCGCCGCCCCCGTGAACGGTGACCGTCGCAGCACTGAACTCCGGTTTCCCGGCACCGCTCCGGCCGTCTCCAACGCCCCACTCCGCAACCCCCGGTTCACCGGTCGCGAAGCCCTGCTCACCCGGACCCGGCAGACCCTGCTCGCACCCGCACCGGAACCCGGCGCGGCGGATCACCACCGCTGCGTGCTGCTCGGCCCGTCCGGTACGGGCAAGACGCAGACCGCCATCGAGTACGTGCACCGGTACGGCAACGAGTACGACGTGGTGTGGTGGATCAGTGCCGGCTTCCAGGGCACGGCGCGCGAACAACTCGCCGCCCTGGCACCTGAGTTGAGGCTCGCGGCGGGCCAGGGAATCGGTTATCGGATACGCGCGGTGCAGGCCGCGCTGCGCATCGGACAGCCGTACCACCGCTGGCTGCTGGTGCTGGACCGCGCCGAGGACCTCACCGAGATCGAGGATCTGCTGCCGGAGGGCGTCGGGCATGTCCTCATCACCTCCAACAGCCGTGCCTGGGCCGACAACGAACGCGTCCACCGGATCGACGTACCCCCCTTCTCCCGCGCGGAGTCGATCGCGTACATCAGGAGCCGGGCTCCTCGGCTCAACCCTGTCGAGGCCGACCTCCTCGCCGACGCGGTGCAGGACCTGCCTCTGCTGCTCTCCCACACCGCGGCCTGGCTGGACGCCTATCCCATGCCGGTCACCGAGTACCTGGAACTCGTCCACGACGGTCACCCCGGCCGGCTGGACCAGCCCCTCGGCGCGGACAGTCCGGCCGAATACCCCCGGGCGCTGGAGAAGAGCTGGTCGATCACGTTCGCCTCGCTCCAGGAACGCGAGCCCGCCCTCGCCGAACTGCTGAAGCTCTTCACCTGCTTCTCGCCGGACGCCGTACCGGTGGGCCTGCTCTGGAAGGAGCGGTCCACCGTCGTGCCACCGCCCATCGCGCCTCTCGTGGTCGACCGGGAGACGTGGGACGCCGCACTGGTCCGACTGGCGGAGACCTCGGCTGTGCGACTGCTGTTCGGTCAGGACGGGGTGGAGCGGGCGGAGGTGCACCGCCTCTACCACTCCCTGTTGCGGGAGGGGCTCGGTGAGGACGAACGAGATCTGTTCGCCCAGGCCGCCTGCGACACCCTGGCGGCCGCGGACCCGGGCGACCCCCTCGACGGGCGAACCTGGTCGCGTTACGGCGAACTGATCCCGCACCTGGAGATCTCGGGGGCGCTGGACAGCACGCGGGCCGAGGTGTCCCAGCTGATACTGAACTGCCTCGAGTACCTCCGTGGCCGCGGTGAGGCCCGCACCGGGCTCAGGCTCTGCGAACTCACCATCGCACGCTGGCACAGCCGGATGCCGCCGGACAGCAGCGAGATGCTCATCCTCACGCATCAGCACGCGAACATGCTCCGCAGGATGGGGCGTTACCGCGAGGCCGAGGCCGTGGGACGGGCGGTCGTCGACAGGCTGTCGGAGCGGCGGCCGACCGAGGACACCGAACTCCTGCGCGCCAAGAACGGGCTCGGCGGGACCCTGGTGGCGCTCGGCGCCTATCGCGAGGCGCACGAACTGTATCTGCACACCGTCCACGCCGAGACGGCGGCGAGAGGAGCAGAGGCCACCCTGAGCGCGCAGGCGCGCGGCAATCTCGCCAACGTCCTTGATCTGCTCGGGCGTTACGAGGAGTCGTTCGAGATGTACGACTCGATCGTGGCGCGGCTGAGGGAGGAGTCAGGCCGGCGGAACTACCGGACGCTCTACAACGAGCTGCGATGCTGCTGGACGCTCCGCCTGCTCGGCCGCTTCCCTCAGGCACTCGCCCGCCAGGAAGCGAACCTGAGCGACTACCAGAGTGTCATGGGGCGCTACGCCATCAGCTCGATGGTCGCCGAACACAATCTCTCCCTGTGCCTGCGCCGCTCCGGCCAGTTGCCCCAGGCGGAACAGATCATGCGCGAGGTCGTCGACCTGGCCCGCCAGCTCTACGGTGCCCGCCACCCCCAGGCCCTCTTCGTCGCCGCCGACTACGCCTCCCTGCTCCGCGAACACCGCGACCTGGACCATGCCTGGACCCTCGCGGACCGCGTCGCCCGCGACTACGCGGACCTTCTGGGCAACGCACACCCGTTCTCCGTCGGCACGGCGGGCAACGTCGGTCTGAACCTCTGGGAGACGGGCGACCACGACGAGGCGCTCCGCATCGCCGAGCGTGCCCTGCGCGGGATGACCGCCGCGATGGGGGCCGACCACCCCTGGACACTGGGCTGTTCACTGAATGTCTCCGGTGCGCGCAGCCTCGTCGGGGACGCGGAGGGGGCCGCCGGCTACAGCCGGGACTGCATGGACAGGTCGGCGCGGGCCGTCGGGAGCGCGCACCCGCTGACCCTCCTGTGCAAGGCCGCCCTGGCGGCCGACCTGCGCTCGCTGCGCCAACCGGACGCGGCCGACCGCCTGCAGCGGGAAACGCTGGAGCAACTCGTCGAGGCGCTGGGGGCGAACAGCCCGTTCACCCTGGCGGTGCGCCAGGGTGAACGTCCGAGCTGGGACTTCGAACCGCAGCCGGAGTGACCTGGGTCGCGAGACCTCGGTCACCCCCGCCGGTCCTCGACGCGCTTACGGCTTGCGCGCCACCGCCCCGTACATCGCGATGTCCTCGTCCCTGATCCCCTCGCCGCTCGTCTCGTCGGGGTGCCACTTGTGGACCTGGACGATGCCCGGCTCGACCAGGTCGAGGCCCTCGAAGAACTCCTCCGCCTCCGGGAACGTCCGCAGGCGCATCGGCATGTTGCGTGCCTTGTACTCGCGGGCGACCCGGCCCACCTCCTCAGGGGCGAACTCGGCGGTGCCGATGGACATCGCCAGGTAGCTGCCCGAGGGGAGGGGGTCGAGGAGACGGCGGACGATGCCCACCGCGTCGTCCTCGTCCAGGACGAAGTGGACGATCGCGATCACGGTGAGCGCGACCGGCTTCGTCAGGTCGAGGGTCTCCCGGAAGTCCGGGGAGTCGAGGATGGCCTCCGGATGCTGGAAGTCCGCCTCGATGTACGCCGTCCTGCCCTCCGGGCTGCTGGACAGCAGACCCTGGGAGAGGGTGAGGACGATCGGATCGTTGTCGACGTAGACCACCCGGGACTCCGGGGCCACCGACTGGGCGATCTCGTGCAGGTTGGGGGAGGTCGGGATGCCGGTGCCTATGTCGAGGAACTGGCGGATGCCCGCTTCCTTGGCCAGGTAGGCGACCGCACGGTTCATCCAGTCGCGGTTGGCCTTCATATGGATCGGCAGGGCGGGCCATTCGTGCGACATGGCGTCGCCCGCTTCCTTGTCGGCGGGGTAGTAGTCCTTACCGCCGAGGATGTAGTCGTAGATCCGTGCGGAGTGTGCGTTCTCCGTGTCGATGCGGTCGGCCGGCCATCCGTTGTCGGGCACGCCGTCCCTCCCATTCGGTTCGTAAGTCTGAGTCAAGCCAGTCAAGTCTCAGTAGAAACAAGGCAGTTCAGCGCCAGTTCAGAGCAGGAAGTCTGCGTCACCCGCCTTCACTCCGGCCAGGAAACTCGTCATCTCGTGCGGGGTGAAGACCAGGGCGGGGCTGTCGGGGTCGGTCGACTGGCGGACGGCCACCCGGCCGTCGGAAAGCTTCTTCACCTCGACGCAGGCGCCGCCCGCGTCGTCGCTCCACGGCTTGGACCAGCCGCGGGAGCCGAGCTCACGGGCCGGCATGCCGTTGCGTACGGGGTGGGGGTGGCCCGAGTGGTTCGGGTGGGTGTTCGTGAGGTGGGGATGCGTGGGGTGGTGCATGTCAGAGCTCCTTGCGAATCGCACCGAGGAGGGCCTCGGTCTTTCTGGCGGGCGCAGACTGCGCGCCCAGCCGGTCCAGAGCCTCGCGATAGACGACGACGTCGTCGCCCTTGTCGAGATACACCGCGCCGACCAGACCGCTCAGATAGACGATGTCCGGCAACTCGGGTGCCCTGAACCGGAAGAGATGGAACGCCCCGGCCCGCATCGCGGGATGCGGGCCGTTGCCGAACGGCATGATCTGCAAGGTCACATGGGGCAGCGCGTTCATCTCGATCAGATGGTCGATCTGCGCGCGCATCACCTCCGGACCGCCGACCGGCCACCGCAGCACGGTCTCGTCCATCACGATCCACACCCGCGGCGGTGCCTCGCGGGTCAGCAGTTCCTGGCGGCGCAGACGCAGTGCCACCCGCCGGTCCGTCTCCTCCGAGGAGCCGTGCGGATTGCCGGCCCCCAGCAGCGCCCGCGCGTACTCCGCCGTCTGGAACAGGCCAGGCACGAACTGCGCCTCGTACGCGCGGATCTGCAACGCGGCCTGTTCCAGGCTCAGATACGCGGCGAACCAGTCGGGCAGTACATCCCGGTAGTTGTGCCACCAGCCGCGCTTGTTCGCCTCGCGGACCGACTTCAGGAACGTGTCGATCTCCTGCTGGTCCGTCACCCCGTAGGTCTGCAGGAGTTTCTCGACGTCGGGCAGACGCAGCCGGGCCACCTTGGCGGCTTCCATCCGGCGGATCGTGGAGTGGCTGACCCCGATCGCGACACCCGCGTCCTCGAAGGAGATACCGGCGCGTGTGCGCAGCTCCTCCAGCTGTCGGCCGAGGATCATGCGCAGTACGGAGGGGGCGCCGCCCCAGTCTGTCTCCGCGGTCACACCTACCCCCCTCACGACGGGCTCAGGGTCGCAGTCTGTCACGATCATCTTTCGACGGGAGCAGCATGCACCCCACAAATTGCAAATTTCAACTTGCTGGTTGCGAGCCGTTGTTGTCAGGTGTCACAGTGTTCGTACCTTCCCGGAAACGGTGAACGGCGAGTCCGTGTGGCCCTGTTGGGGGAGAAGGGGCCGCAACCTGCGCCTTTTTGACGTGGGTTGACCGGTTCGTCGATCACATCGGGTCGGTGTCGCACCGGCCAGGGTGCACAGGCAACGAAAGGCGAACGGCGATGGCTCCGCCCTCTCTCCCCCAGCCACTCGGCCGAATGCCCAGGGGTCGGCACGCCGGCCACCCGGACCTCCCCGATCACTCCGCCCCCTCCGGTCACTCTCCGCAGTCGGACATGTTCGTACTGACCGCGACTCCGGCGTCCGTCGGCACGGCCCGCCGGAAGGTGCGTGAACTGCTCGACGCGTGGGGCGTCGACCCCGACACCCTGGACAGCGCCCTTCTGGTGACCTCTGAGCTGGTCACCAACGCCCTCACCCACACCGCCAGCGAGCGGATCGTGTGCCGGCTGCACCTCTCCGCCGGGCGGCTGCACCTCGAGGTCGAGGACGAGAACCGTGGCGGCACCCTGCCGGCCCAGCGCATACCCGACGACGACGAACAGTGCGGACGCGGACTCCTGCTGGTCGGCATGCTGAGCCGCGACTGGGGTGTGCACGACGCCCCGAACGGCTCCGGGCGCGTGGTCTGGGCCGAACTGGCCACCGAGGAGGCGGAGTCGGCGGAGGCCACCCCGCTGCCCGCGGCTCCGATGGCGACATCGGTCGCGGTCCCGGCTCCGGTCGACTCCCTTACACCTGCCGGTACGACGGCCCTGATCCCGGCGGCGCCCGCCACCGAGGTATCGGCCCCCGCCGCGAGCACGACCACCGAGCCCACCGCGCCCACACCCGTCCCGGCCCGGGTACCTGCCCCCGCCCAGCCCCCGACCTCGACGCCAACGCCGCCGCTGGAACCGGCCCCGGCCTCATCATCAGCGTCAGCACCTGCACCGGTCCCCGCGCCGACCCCGACCTCGACGTGGGAACCGGCCCCGGCTCCGACGCCAGCCCTGACCCAGACGTGGGATCCGGCCCCGGCGCCCGCGTCGACACCGGCCCCGGCACCCATACCGTCCCCGGCACCGCAATCGGCCCTGGCATCGGCCCCGAGACCCATACCGTCCCCGGCACCGAAACCCGCCTCGGCATCGGCCCCCGTACCGGCTTCGACGCAGGCCCCCGTGCCGCCACCGCCCCCGGCCCCGGTCAGTGCCGTACCCGCAGCCGCCCCCGTACTGCCCACGCCCCCAACCCCGGTCAGCCCCCTACCCGCAGCCGCCCCCACCGCCACACCCGCGCCCCTCAGACCCCCGCTCCCCCCAACTCCCCCCTCCGCCCCCGCAGTACAGGCCGCCGCCCCCACTCCCTGGCGCTCGTCGGCCCCGCACCGCATCCGGCCCGTCCCCCACTCGGCCGA
Source organism: Streptomyces sp. NPDC047042 (assembly GCF_040644035.1). NCBI lineage: Bacteria > Bacillati > Actinomycetota > Actinomycetes > Kitasatosporales > Streptomycetaceae > Streptomyces > Streptomyces sp. NPDC047042. Next base: position 77,965 of record NZ_JBEYVP010000013.1, read on the forward strand.
AGGAATCGCCTCACATGGACCGTATGGAACGCCAGCACCGCACCCCCCGTACTCCCGCTCCTGACCCGCGCCCGCACAGCCTGTGCGGCCCGCACAGCACGTACGGCCGCCCGGTCACCCACCAGCCCCATACGCCTTTCATCCCCCGCCCCGTCCAGGCCGCCGCCACCGCTCACCTCCCGTCCCCGCCGCTGCACGCACCCCCTTCCATCAAGCCCCCGCGGGAGCGGCCCGCTCACCCCGGTCCCCTCGTACTCCCCGCCGGTCTGACCGCCGGGCTCGGGTGTGACGCCGTGGGCACGCCCCGTGAGTACGGGCGGCGGATCATGGATGCGCTCCCCCGCGTCGGCTGTGTCTTCGCCGACGACCAGCGGTGGTGGTGGATCGTGCCGTCCGGTTCGCATCTCGGCGTGACCTGGCCGCCGGGTGTCCGGTACGTCATCGGCGCCCAGCTCGCCGACCCCTCCTGGACGGGCACCCGGCCGGTGTCGCCGTCCGTCCGGCCCCGGCTGCTCCACAGCCCCGAGGGCGACTCCCCGTACACCCCGCCGATACCGCTCTACGTCCTCACCTGCCGACTGGCGGGCAGCGATCCCAGCTGGTCGCCCGGCGCGGGCGGCTGATTCCGCCGGCTCCCTTCTGAATCCCCTCTGAATTCCCCGGGGCGAAAGGCCCCGGGGAATCTTGACGCCGCAAATGTTACCGGTAACATCGTTGCCGTCCCCGCATCGGAGCGAGGGCGAGTCAGCCGCGTTCTCGACCACAGGCGACGGGAGTCCTCGTGACCGATCGACCCACCGGGCGCCCGGCTCTCACCGAGCGACGGGACACCCTGCCCGCGCCGACACCCCCGACTTCGACCACCCCGGTCTTCAGCCCCGTCGCCGTGGTCGCCTCCTGTGTCGGGTTCGTGCTGATCGGGGTCGTGCAGGCCCTGTACGGGCCGTCGATCCCGGCCTTCCGCGAGGAGTTCGGGCTCTCCCCGTCCGCCGCGGGTCTCGGGCTGAGCGCCCACTTCGCCGGAGGGGTCGTCGGGGTCCTCCTCTTCGACCGGCTGTACGTGCGGCTCGGCAACCGGCGCGTGCTGGGCAGCTCGTACGTCCTGATGGCCGTCGGCGCCGCGGGCTTCGCGCTCGCGCCCAACTGGCCCGTCGCGCTGGCCGCCGCCCTGCTCGCCGGGCTCGGCTTCGGCGGTATCGACTACGGCCTCAACCAGCTGTTCGCGGTCGGCTTCGGCAACCGTTCGACGGCGATGCTGAACATCCTCAACGCCCACTTCGGCATCGGCGCCATCCTCGGCCCGGCGCTGATCGGCGCGGTCGGCTCGGAGCACTACCCGGCCGTCTTCCTCGCCTTCTCCCTCGCCAACCTCCCCCTGCTGCTGTGCCTTCGAGGCGTACGGGAACACGTACCGCAACCGGCCCCCGCGCCCGGAGCGGGTGCCACCGGCGGCCCGGGCGGGCAGGTGCTCGCCCGCAGCATGGGTTCCGTACTCGGTGTCTTCGTCACCCTCTACGTCCTGCACGTCGGCATCGAGGCGGGCGTCGGCGGCTGGGAGCCGACGCATCTGGAGACGGTCGGCTACGGCGCCGGAGCCGCCGCCACGGCCACCTCCGTGTACTGGCTGATGATGACCGTGGGCCGTTTCCTGGCGGCCCCGCTCGCCCTGCGCTTCTCACCCCAGTCGATCGTCGCCGTCTCCTGCGCGGGCATGGCCGGCTGTCTGCTCCTGGCCGCCGTACCCGGACTCGCCCCCTACGCCTACGCGGGCGTCGGTCTCTTCATCGCCCCGATCTTCCCCACCGGCCTTCCCTGGCTGAACCGGGTCGCGCCACGGGCGCGGAGAGCCGGCGCCGTCGTCATCGCCGCGTCGATGGCCGGGGGAGTGGCCGCCGGACCACTGCTCGGCAAGGCCATCGAGTGGTCCGGCGTACGGGCCGTGCCGCTGCTGCTGTGCGGAGTCTCCGCGCTGTGCCTGGCGGCCACGGTCTGGCTGATCCGGGCGACCCGGACCGACTGAACGCGCCCAGCACTGAAGATTTCCGCTCCCACCCCATTGAACGCGCCCCCCACTGAAGATCCGCTCCCGACCGAAGGGAACTCCCCTCATGCCCGCTCCCGCTCTGACAACGACGTCCGACGGCTTCCTGCTGCACGGCGAACCGTTCCGGATCATCTCCGGCGCGATGCACTACTTCCGCGTCCACCCCGACCAGTGGGCCGACCGGCTGCGCAAGGCCCGGCTGATGGGCCTCAACACCGTGGAGACATACGTCCCCTGGAACCTCCACCAGCCCGAACCGGGCACCCTCGCCCTCGACGGCATCCTCGATCTGCCGCGCTATCTGCGGCTCGCCAAGGCGGAGGGGTTGCACGTCCTGCTGCGGCCCGGCCCGTTCATCTGCGCCGAGTGGGACGGCGGCGGGCTGCCCTCCTGGCTCACCACCGACCCCGACATCCGGCTGCGCTCCAGCGACCCCCGGTTCACGGGCGCCATCGACCGCTACCTCGACCTGCTGCTGCCGCCCCTGCTGCCGTATCTCGCCGAGTCGGGCGGTCCCGTCATCGCCGTCCAGGTGGAGAACGAGTACGGGGCCTACGGCGACGACACCGCCTACCTCGAGCATCTCGCGGAGGCTCTGCGCTCGCGCGGGATCAGGGAGTTGCTCTTCACCTGCGACCAGGCCAACCCCGCCCACCTGGCGGCCGGCAGCCTCCCCGGTGTGCTCACCACGGGCACGTTCGGCAGCAAAGTCGCCGCGTCACTGGAGCAGTTGCGGGCGCACCAGCCCGAAGGGCCCCTGATGTGCGCGGAGTTCTGGATCGGCTGGTTCGACCACTGGGGCGAGGAGCACCACACCCGGGACGCCGCGGATGCCGCAGCCGACCTGGACCGGCTGCTCTCGGCGGGCGCGTCCGTCAACATCTACATGTTCCACGGCGGCACCAACTTCGCCTTCACCAACGGCGCCAACCACGACCACGCCTACCAGCCCATCGTCACGTCCTACGACTACGACGCCGCCCTCACCGAGAACGGCGACCCCGGGCCGAAGTACCACGCCTTCCGTGAGGTGATCGCCCGGCACGCACCCGTCCCCGACGAGCCGGTCCCCGCGCCGAGCGTCAAACTCCCGCCCACTGTCGTCGAGTTGGGGCAGAGCGCACCCCTGCTGCCCCATGCCGGGCTCCTCGCCAAGGCCGTGCGCACCGAGGACCCGGCGACCATGGACGAACTGGGGCTGCGCGCCGGATACGTGCTCTACCGCACCATCGCCCCCCTCGCGGGCGACGGGCTGCTGCACTTCGCCGGCGGTGTGGGCGACCGGGCGCAGGTGTTCGTCGACGGAGCGCCCGTGGGCGTACTCGAGCGTGAGCGGCACGACGAGTCCTTGCCGGTGCGGATTCCCTTCGCGGGAGCGGCGGTCGAGGTGCTCGTGGAGAACATGGGCGGGGTCAACTACGGGCCGCGCATCGGCTCGCCCAAGGGGCTCCTCGGAACGGTCAGCTTCAACGGCACCGCCCTGCGCGGCTGGGACAGCCACCCGCTCACCCTCGACGACCTCAGCGCGCTGCCCCTCGCTCCCTCCGGCGCGGTCCCTTCCGCTCAACCCGCCTTCTACCAGGGCACGTTCGAGGTCCAGACCCCCGCCGACACCTTCCTTTCACTGCCCGGCTGGACCAAGGGCCAGGCCTGGATCAACGGCTTCCACCTCGGCCGCTACTGGAACCGCGGCCCGCAGCGCACCCTCTACGTGCCCGCCCCCGTCCTGCGCCCGGGCGCCAACGACCTGCTCCTCCTGGAGCTGAACGCCACCACCTCCACGCAGGCCCTGCTCACCGACACCCCCGACCTGGGACCGGTGCAGCCGTGACCCACCACTCCCTCCGGCTTCCCCCGCCCGCCGGACCCCCGCTCACCGGCCACCTCCCGTTCGGTGACGCGCCCGGCGCCGCCGACCCGATCGAGGTGACCAGCCGCTGGTTCACGCGCGGTGGACGCCCCTGGTTCCCCGTCTCCGGGGAGTTCCACTACAGCCGCTACCCGGCCGGGGAGTGGGAGGAGGAACTCCTGAAGATGAAGGCGGGCGGGGTGACGGCCGTCGCCAGTTACCTCATCTGGATCCACCACGAGGAGATCGAGGGCCGGCTCCGTTTCGACGGCGACCGCGACCTGCGCCGGTTCGCGGAACTCTGCGCCCGACACGGCCTCGACTTCATCCCGCGCATCGGGCCCTGGAGCCACGCCGAGGTGCGCAACGGCGGTCTGCCCGACTGGCTCCTCACCCGCACCGGCGCACCCCGCACCGACGACCCCGACTACCTGGGACCCGTACGCGGCTGGTTCACCGCGATCGCCGAGCAGCTGAAAGGGCTCGACCGGGCGCACGGCGGACCGATCGTCGCCATCCAGATCGAGAACGAGCTGTACGACCGGCCCGGTCACCTCCGCACCCTGAAGCGGATGGCGCGGGAGGCCGGACTCAGCGCCCCGCTCTGGACCTCGACGGCCTGGGGCGGGGTCCAACTCCCGCCCGACGAACTGCTTCCGCTCTACGGCGGCTACCCCGAGACCTTCTGGACCGACTGGGACGGCGGCTGGCCCGACACCTGCCGCAAGCACTTCTTCTTCACCCACCAGCGCGACGACGAGGGCATCGGCGCCGATCTCCGGCCGACCCGGGTACGAGATCAGGAACCGGTGCCGACCGACCGATTCCCGTGGGCCACCTGCGAGTTGGGCGGCGGGATGGCCGTGGCCTACCACCGCAGGCCACGGGTCGACGCCGACGACATCGGCGCGCTCGGGCTCACGAAGATCGGGTGCGGCTCGGTCTGGCAGGGCTACTACATGTTCCACGGCGGCACCAACCCGGTGGGCGAGCTGACCACCCTCCAGGAGTCCCACGCCACGGACTACCCGAACGACCTCCCCGTCCTGACGTACGACTTCCAGGCACCGCTCGGCGAGTACGGGCAGTACCGGGCCTCGTACGACGAACTGCGCCTGCAGCACCTGATGTTGGCGGACTTCGGCGAGCGCATCGCGCCCATGGAGTCCGTGCTGCCCGAGCTGCGGCCGGCCGGACAGGACGACCGGGAGACACTGCGCTGGGCGGTACGCGGTGACGGCGGCTCGGGCTTCCTGTTCGTCAACAACCACCAGCCGCACGAACCGCTGCCGGACCGTCCGGACACGTCGTTCACCGTGGCTTTTCCGGACGCTCCCGAACTGACGCTGCCCAGCGTGCCGGTGACGGTCCCTCAGGGTGCCTATTTCTGCTGGCCGTTACGGCTCGACGTGGCCGGCCTGCGGCTCGACTGGGCCACCGCCCAGCCGGTGTGCACGGTCGACGCCGGCGGACGTACCGTTCTGGTGCTGGTGGCCACGGACGGGATTCCCGTCGAACTCGCCCTGGACATCGGCACGTTGAGGTATGTGCACACCCCCATGGGGAAGGTCGCCTCCGCCGACGGACGCTTCCTCGTCACCGGTCTGCGGCCCGGCACCGACGCCCTCGTCGAGGTCGGAACGCTGGACGGCGGACAGGTCGGCCTGCTCGTACTGGACGCGGCGACCGCCCGTACCGCCTACCGGGGTGTGGCCTGGGGCGCCGAGCGGATCATCCTGTGCGGCGACGGCGACAGCCACGGCTTGGTCGGCGACGGGCTCGTCTTCGACGAGGTGGCCGGGGAGGTGCGGCTGCACAGCGCGTCGGCAAGGCCGTCGTTCGCCGTGCTGCCCGCGCCCGAAAGCCCTCCCGGCGGGAACCTGACGGGGGAGTCGGACGGGGTGTTCACGCGCTACACGCTGCCCACCGGCGGCGCCTCCGGCACCCTCGATGTCTCCCTCGTCCGGGCCGCCGGGCCCGCGCCCGACCCCGTCACCGGTGTACTGGGCCGGGCCAGTGCGCCTGCCGACGAACACTTCGACACGGCCGCCGCCGAGTACCTCATCCAGCTGCCGGACGAACTCCCGCGCGACGGAACGCTGTTGCGCGTCCACTGGACCGGGGACGTGGCCCGCGCGTATGCCGGGGACACGCTGGTCGCCGACCAGTTCTCCTCGGGGCGGGTCTGGGAGATCGGCCTCGGCCGGCTGCCGGACGACGCCCTGCGGGCCGGCGGCGGGTTGCGGGTGAAGGTGCTGCCGTTCGCGGCCGGGGCACCCGTGCACCTGCCCGTGCCCGTGCCGGTGGGGGAGACGGGGATCGAGCGTGTCGAGTGGGTCACGGTCCGGACTCACGTGATCACCGGGTAGGTTGCGGCCGGTGGTGACCGCCGTCCGGCGGCCTATCCTGTGGGCCAGCCGGGCGGGGCACGACCGCCACCGGACGAAGCCGAAGGAAGCGACCCCCATGACCCGAAGCGCCGGTGGTGGCGCCGCCCCCAAGGGACGCAGCCGACGCAACTTCGCGGGAACGCGGCCGGTGATGGACGACGTGGCACGGCTGGCCGGTGTCTCCAAGCAGACCGTGTCGCGGGTGCTCAACGACCATCCCGCCGTCCGGCCGGAGACCCGCGAGTCGGTGCTGGCGGCCATGCGGTCGCTCGGGTACCGCCCGAGCCGCAGCGCGCGTTCACTGGCCAGCGGACGGACCCGGATGCTCGGGGTGATCTCCTTCGACGCGGCCCGCTACGGGCCCGCCTCCACGCTCACCGCGATCAACACCGCGGCCCAGGACGCCGGTTACCTGGTCAGTTCCATCGCCCTCGACACCGCCGACCGGGACACCGTCGTCCAGGCCGTGGACCGGCTGTCGGCGGAGGGCGCCGACGGCGTCATCGCCATCGCCCCGCAGCGGCGCGTCGGCAAGGCGCTCGCCGAGGCCCACCTCGACATCCCCCTCGTCGTGATGGACAACGCCCTCGGCGACGACACCCCCATGGTCACCGCCGACTCCAGGGGCGGAGCCCGCCTGGCCACCGAACACCTGCTGGACCTGGGCCACCGAACGGTCCGGCACATCGCCGGACCGGCCGGCTGGACCTCCGCCGAACGCCGGGCCGCGAGCTGGCGCGAGACCCTCGAGAAGGCCGGGGCCGAGGTGCCCGAGCCGCTCGCCGGCGACTGGAGCGCGGACTCCGGGTACGAGCTGGGCAGACGGCTCGCCCGCGATCCGGACGTCACCGCCGTCTTCGCCTCCAACGACCAGATGGCGCTCGGCGCGCTGCGCGCCTTCCACGAGGCCGGCCGCCGGGTCCCGGACGACGTCAGTCTCGTCGGCTACGACGACATCCCGGAGGCCGCCCATCTGCTGCCGCCGCTCACCACCATCCGCACCGACTTCCAGGAGATCGGCACCCGCTCGCTGCGGCTGCTCCTGGCCCGGATCGACGGCGGCACCGACCCGGGTATCGCGGGCAGGGAAACGGACACGGACCTCGTCACCGTCATCCCCGCCCACCTCATCGTGCGCCGCAGCACAGGTCCGGCCCCGGCCTAAACTGGGCCGGTGGTGACAGGTACCGACAGTTCCGGTTTCGACGATCCGCCCGCAAAGGTGCTGGTGGAGGCCGCCGGGGCCTTCGGGCTGCTCGCCTCGCCCGCCCGGCTGCACATCATGTGGGCGCTGGCCCAGGGCGAGAGCGATGTGACCGGGCTCGCCGAGCGCGTCGGCGGCGCCCTGCCCGCCGTCAGCCAGCACCTCACCAAACTGAGACTCGCCGGGCTCGTGCGCGCACGCCGCGAAGGCCGCCGGCAGGTCTACTTCGTCGACGACCCCGACATCGTGACCGTCGTACGGCTGCTGGTCGGCCGGCTGACCGACCGCGCCGAGGACGCCCCCGTACGGCACCTCCGTGGAGTCTGACTTCCGGACGCTGCGGAGCCTCGACAGTTCCCCGCGCGGTCTCACCGACGGCGAGGCGAAGGCGCGGCTGGCGGCGGTCGTTGAGAATTTCCTCCCGGCTGCCCGTCCGACGCCCTGGACGACCGGGCCGTCCTCCACTCGGCCTGGTTCACCGAGAACCTCCTCACCCAGGCCGTGGCGATGGTCCTCCTGCGCGGCGGCGGGGGCCGGCGCACGGGAGCCGTCGGGCGGGCGGCCGCCGCGCTCGCGGCCGTGGGGCTGCTGCTGCCGCTGTCCCCGCTCCGCCCGGCTCTGGGGCCGGCGGGGCTGCCGGGGCCGTACTACGCGGGTGTGGCGGTCGTGCCGGCGCTGTACGGGGGTGCGCTCGCCGTCGCCCGGCGGTGGCGGGGGTCCGGTCAGCCGTAGGTCAGGTTCGAGCAGGGGTTGTCGTCCGCCGAGCGGGCTCCCTCGACGACGTCCTTCGGGACCGAGGTCGGCTGCGGGGCGGCCGTGGCGCCGCCCTTGTACGACTGGCCGACGACCACGTTGATGTCCGCCCCCGGGACCGGCTGCATGGCCGCGCCGGGGAAGGCACGGGCCACTGTCTGCGCCTGCGTCTTGTGGTCGGGGCCGTACTCGATGACCGTCGTCGCGTGGTCCTGGCTGCGCGCGGTCGCCGTGCCGGTGACCGTGAAACCCTCGGCGGTCAGCTCGGCGGCGGCCTTCGCGGCCAGGCCCGTGACCGTGGTGCCGTTGTAGACGGTGACCGCGATTCCCTCGCCGGACACCGGAGTCGGAGTCGGGGTGGCGGCGGGGCGGGCGCTCGGCGTGGTCTTCTTCTTGCCGCTTGCGTCCTTGCCGTCCAGGGTGCGGTCCGCCTTCAGGGCCGCCCAGAGGTCGCTCGCGTCGGGTTCGACGATCGCGACGCGCGAACCCTGGTACCGCCAGGGGATGGTGACGAACTTCGTGTTGTGCAGGTCGATGTCCTTCAGCGACATCGCGAAGGAGATCAGCTTCTGGGCGGAGCCGAGACCGGGGTCCACGGTCAGGGACTTGGTGGCCGCGTCGGCCAGGGGGAGCAGCTTGGTCGGGCTCAGCCCGTTGTCCTTGACCTCCTTCAACAGGCTTGCCACAAACGCCTGTTGGCGCTTGATCCGGCCGATGTCGGAGCCGTCGCCGATGCCGTGCCGGATCCGGACATAGTCCAGCGCCTTCTGTCCCTCGACCTTCTGCTCGCCCTTTTCGAAGAGCAGCTTGCCGCGCGAGTCGAGATGGGGGTTGAGATCCCGCTCGTACAGGTTCTGCGGCAGGCACACCTTCACCCCGCCCACCACGTCGGTCAGCGCGGCGAAGCCCTTGAAGTCGACGACCACGGTGTGGTCGACGCGCAGCCCGGTGATGCTCTCGACCGTGTTCTGGGTGCAGGCGGGATTGCCCGTGCGGGTCTCACCGACCGAGTAGGCCGCGTTGAACATGTCCGGCTGCGCGGTCGTCCACTTCCCGTCGGGCAGCTTGCAGGGCGGGATGGTGACCAGGGTGTCGCGCGGGATGGAGACGGCGACGGCGTTCTTGTGGTCGGCGTAGACGTGCAGCAGGAAGGCGGTGTCGGAACGGCCGATGTCGTTGACGTCGCCGCCGCCGAGCGCGGCGTTGCCGTCGTTGCGCGCGTCCGAGCCGATGACGAGGACGTTCTCACCCTTGGACGAGCCCGCGGCCGGACGGTTGTCCGAGAGGCCGCTCCCGTCGAAGGTGTTGATGTCGCTGTCCAGCTTCAGATAGACCCAGCCGGCGCCGGCCGCGGCGAGCAGGAGGAGCGAGAGGGTGATCGCCAGGGCCAGCCGTCCACGCCGAGCCGGCTTGCGCCGCCGGGTGCCCGCGGCGGACCGGTGTCGCGGGGGTACGGCCCTGCTGGTGCTGGTGGTCATCGGCGCCCTTCTGACGTCTCACCCTGGGTCTACAGTTGCGCAAAGTAGCAACTGTCATGTGTGACGAAGGAAAGGGCGGTGAGGTTGTGCTCCGCAATGGACTGGAACCCTGGCACCTGCTGATCGTGGCGATCGTGTTCATCGTGATGTTCGGCTCGAAGAAGCTGCCGGACACGGCCCGCGCCCTGGGCCGCTCGATGCGCATCCTCAAGAGCGAGGCGCAGGCAATGAAGGCGGACACGCAGGTGGGAGAGGGTGTGGAGGGCGCTACGGAGAGGGTTGTGGACACCGTCCGGACCGAGCCCGTGGCCGACCGACGGGAGCCTGTCGCCGATCGGTAAGATCATCCGCATGGCCGCTTCCGAACCGACCATTCTCGCGACCTCCGGCGGACACCGCACCGGCGGCCGGACCATGGTGGCGTTCGACGCCCTCGTGCATCACGCGGTCGACCTCTCGGGCGTCCACGGCCGCAGACCGCGCGTCCTGTACGTCGGTACGGCCATCGGGGACGCCGAACACTTCACCGCCCGCATGGGTGAGGCGGCCCGGGTCGCGGGCTTCGACCTCACCCCGCTGCATCTCTTCCCCATGCCCAACGTGGACGACATCGAGGGCACGGTGCTCGACCAGGACGTCGTCTGGGTCATGGGCGGCTCGGTCGCCAACCTGCTGGCGGTGTGGCGGGTGCACGGCCTCGACCGGATCATGCGGCGCGCCTGGGAGGCGGGGGTCGTGCTCAGCGGGGTGAGCGCGGGCTCCCTCTGCTGGTTCAGAGGGGGCACCACCGACTCCTTCGGCCCAGAACTCCGGCCGCTCACCAACGCGTTGGGCTTCCTTCCGTACGGCAACGGGGTGCACTACGACAGTGACGCGGGGCGTCGCCCGCTGGTGCACCGGCTCGTTGCCGACGGCACCCTGCCCACCACGCACTGCACGGACGACGGGGTCGGTCTCGTCTACCGAGGAACCGAACTCGTCGAGGCGGTCGCGGAGTTGCCGGGCAAGGGTGCCTATGTCGTCAGATGCGAAGGCGACACGGCAGTGGAGGAGCGGATCGAGCCGCGCAGGCTGCCCTCGCCCTCTGTCTGACCGTCGTCCGCCGCTGCGGCCTCCGTCGTCTCCGGGGCCGTCATGGCGGCCTTGCCCTGTCGCTCGTTCTTCCGTCGCTGCCGACGGCTGACCCGCGGGTCCTGGTCCGGAAGCCAGCCGAAGGCCATGCAGCTGCCCACGGCTCCGAGGGCGAGGCCCACGAAGAAGCCACCGAGGTTCGAGGTGACCCAGGTGCCCAGCGTCAGCATGATGCCGACGATCGAGTAGAACAGGCGCTGCGCGGGGTTGAAGAGGATCAACAGACCGCACACCACCATCAGCGCCGGCAGCATGAAGCCGGCCAGACCCTGCATACCCAGGTGCACGACGATCTTCAGGGAGACCTTCATCGTGATGAGGATCTCCACGCCGCCCAGGGTGAGCAGCAGCCCGCCCACGAACGGACGGTGGGCCCGCCAGTTTCTGAAGGCGGGCCCCACCCCCTCTTGCTCGAGGCCGGTCATCAGCAACCCGACGGGCTGAAGCTGAGCTTCAGGCCGGGCAGCTTGAACACGGCCGCCGTGGTGGCGTAGTTGGTCGACCGCAGGTTGGCGATACGGACGGTGTCCGACTGCTGGCTGAAGACACCCTGCGGACCCTGGACGCCCGCCTTGCTGAGCGTGCTGGCGTCGTTGCCGATCTCGATGTTGGTGAAGGACGCGTCACCCGACTGCTCGGTGCCGTCGAGCGTCAGGTCGGTCGCGGTCACCGGAGTGCCGTTGCCGCCCGCCTTGATCAGCAGGTTGATGCCGCCGAGGTCGACGCTCTGGCACAGCTTGGTGATCGACGCGTTCTTGATCGCGGTGGTGATGACCAGAACCTGGCCGCCGGTGTCACCCTCGTTCGGGCTGTGCTCGATCATGTGGTCGAGGGCACCGAACTGCTCGAACCCGTTGCCGGTCATCTCGGTCGCGGTGACCGTGAACGGCATGCCGGAGATGGCGAACTGGACACCCAGGGCGCCTTCCGCGGTGAGGACCGCGAGCGTGGCGGCGACCAGGGTGGCCGGCACCGCCATCACGGCGGCGCGGCGCAGACGGACCCGCCCGCGTCGCTCGGCGCCTTTTCCGGCACCTTCGAAGAATTCGGACACGTTGGTGGATCCCGTGCCGGCGGCCGCTTCGGAAGCGTTGGCGCTTCCTGGCTGCTCGGGGTTGGATCCGGCGGACGACGAGGCGTCCGAGGACGAGGCCATGGCTGCTCCCAGTACATAGTCAAAACTGCGTCAATGCTGGTCAAGCTTCAGTGGCACGTTGTCCTGGCGCGGACAGCGGCTGCGGCGATCTCCGTCTTCACAACTCCCGGCGGTTGCAAGGACCTTCACGGTTACGCCCCAGTAGCCGGGAGGAAGTTACCCGTGGTTACTTTGGAGGGTCAAGGGAGTTGTGGAAAAAGGGTGCGGATTATGCGCCACCTGTGACTTCTCCGGGGGATCGAGGCCCGTTCGGGGTCCTTTCCGGGCCCTCGGACGCCCTTGAGAGGAGTGTCGCGAGGCCGCCGGAGCACGCCGGAGTTCACCGGGAGACACGTCGGCGGATTCCCCGACAAGTGCGACTCGGTCCGCCAACTTCCGTCCGACGCCTTGACGTTGACGGTCCCTCAGGTCTACAACTCAACCTGGTTTCCCCGGATCCGTGGCGCCGGATCCGCAGCGGTGCGTGTCACCGCTCTCCCGGACTCATTGCTCATTCCGCAGTCCACATCCGAGGCACCGGCATGGCCGTTTCCCCCATGGGCCGCCGCCGGTTCGCCCTGTCCCGCCCGGTCCGGCAGGAAGCCTCCCTCCAAGCCTTCCTGCCGGTCACCGGCCGGTAGTCGTTGCCGGTCCGTCGCGTACGGAGAAGGCGTCACGGGCCGGCGACGCCGTCATTCAGCGCCCTTCATGTGTCCGGAAACGCGCACTGCCGCGTGGACCGACCACATCGAAGCCACCCCCAAAGACACCACCCCCCAACACCCCCTGCTTCAGAAAGAGGCACCCGCATCATGCGTACTCGTACCCGCACCGTCCTCGCCCTCGCCGCTGCTGTCGCCGGGCTGTCGGTCGCCGCGGTCACCCCCGCGTCCGCCGCCGACACCGTGCTCACCATCAACAGCGGGGCCGGCGACGCCGTCGCAGTGAACGACGTCCTCAGCGCCTCTCTCGCCACCGGCACCACGGCCACGCTCTACTCCAGCGCGACCGGCACCAGTGGCGTCACGTGTGCGGCGTCCACCTTCACCGCCTCTGTCAACGACAACCCCGCCGCGCCCGGCACCGCCACCGAGTCGGTCACCGCGCACACCTTCGGTAGTTGTACCAGCAACGTCCTGGGTGTGCTCGGCGTGAACAGCGTGACCGTCAACAACCTGCCGTACACCACCGCGGTGGGCTCCGACGGCACGGTCACCGTCACCCCGGCCGCAAACTCCACCATCCAGACGACCGTGGTGCTGCGTACCCTGCTGGGCACCATCAACTGCGTCTACCAGGCGCCCAGCCTGTCCGGTACGACCGGCGAGGCCGACAACAGCATCAACTTCACCGCCCAGGCGTTCACCAAGACGTCCGGTTCGTCGCTGTGCTTCGCCAACGGCTACTTCACCGCGAAGTACGCCCCGGTGCAGGACGTGACGCAGGGCAACGCCACGGTCTTCGTCAACTGACGAACCGTCAATGATCGGCTGGGCAACCGGTGTTCACCGGTTGCGCAGTCGCAGGGCGAGGGCGGTGACCACGGCCAGCAGTACGGCCGCGGCGCCGCCCGCGATCAGGCGCCGGGTCCCGGTGTCGTCGGTGGCCGAGGCCACCGGGGCGCCGGCCACGGTGCCTGCGGCCTGTGGGGCGGCGGAGTCGGCGGACTCCGCCGCCCGTCCCGTTTCAGCCGCCGGCCCACTCTCCACGGCGGGTGCCGGCTGCTCGGCCGCCACGCTCGCCGAGCTCGACGCCGTCGACCCGGCCCGAGCCGCGGGGGACGCCGTCGGCGCGGTCGCGCCGGTGTCGCCGGAACCCCCGGCGCCGCCCTTACTGCTCTTCGCTGCCGGGAACACCACGTCCGAGCACGAGTAGTACGTGTCCGCCGTGCTGGAGTTCTGCCAGATCGTGTACAGCACATGGCGCCCGGTCCGGTCCGACGGCAGCGTCATCCCGATGCGGTACGCGTCGCCCGTCATCGCGGGGTCCTTGACCTCGGCGAACGGCCGGTCCGGCAGGTCGGACCAGTTCAGCGGGCCGGACGGGTCGTACCCGGGCTTCGTCAGGAACATCTTGAACGTGCCGGTGTGCGGGATCGTCGAGCGGTACGTCATCGTCAGCCGGGCGCCCGGTGACAGCGTCGTCGAGGGCCAGTCGGCGCGAGCGAGGTCGAGCCCCCGGTAGTCGGACAGCCCGCCGCTGCACAGCCGGCCGTCGGGAATCACCGCGCGGTCCCGGCCGTTCACCTCGCCGACCCGCACGTTGTCCCAGAAGGTGAAGGGCGCCCCGCCGTTCGCGGCGACAGCCGCCCGGCAGGCCGCCGTACCGGCCTGGCTGCCGCCGTCGGGGGAGCAGGCGAAGGCGCGGCTGACCGGATTCGTCGGCGCGCCGTGGGCCTGAGCGGGACCCGCCGCCGACAACGTGAGCAGCAGCGGAGCCACGAAGGCGGCGCCGCCGGCGAGTGCGGCGGCCGGGAGAGTGCGGCGGTGGGCGGTCATCCGGGACGTCTCCTCGACCGAGGGTGAACAGGTCTGTAGCGGGCCGACCCGGGACGGGTCTGCTCTCGGGCAGTACGGGAGAAGGGCGGGCCGTGTTCAATCACCGGCCCACGGCCCCGACGCGACGGGACCGTCCCCGTACCGTCCCGCCTCCCCCTCGGTGCGACCCACCCCATGCCCAGGCAATCCCGCGCAACCCGCCCAACCCGGTCAACTGGCCTTCATGCAGGGGCGGTTTCCGGCTCTCGAGGGTGGGGATCCGGGCCGATCGAGGGTTTCCTCTGTATCCGGATGACCATCCCTTTGCCTAATGTTCCACCACAGCCGCCCCACAGGAAACCCCGAAACGGGCCGCTCGCGCTTGGCCGGCCGCTGCGCCGCTTTTCGAACCGCACCCCCCGCCGCTTCGAAGAAGAAGCGATTCGCCCGCCACTCCCCGCTGCCCCCGCGGCTCGGAGTACGGCCCCGAAAGGCAAGCCCTTGCGTACCTCACCCACCCGTGTCACGGGGCGGAAGCTGATATCCGTCGCCGCGGTCTCCGCCGCTCTGGTGGCTGCGGCCACCACCTCGGTCGCCGTCGCCCAGGAGCCCGCCGCCCAGGTCGCCACCCCGGACGCCGCCGCGCAGGCGGTCGCCGTTCCGGCCGAGCGACTCATCGTCGGCTACAAGTCCGGCGCCGCCGAGGCCACGTCGAACACGGCCGCCGACGCCGACGCCGCCGCCAAGGGCAAGGAGGCCGGCGAGAGCCTGGACTTCCAGCGCCGCCTCGGCACCGGTGCCGCCCTCGTCGACCTGGGCGACGAGCTCAGCAAGGCGGACGTCGCCGATGTCATCGCCGAGTACCAGGCCGACCCGCAGGTCGCCTATGTCGTGCCGGACCGCCTCAACAAGCCGATGGCGGACCCGAACGACACCGAGTACACCAAGCAGTGGGACCTGTTCGAGGCGACCGCGGGTATGCGCGTCCCGGGTGCCTGGACCACGTCGACCGGCACCGGCGTGACCGTCGCCGTCATCGACACCGGCTATGTCACCCACTCCGACGTCGCCGCGAACATCGTCGCCGGCTACGACTTCATCTCCGACACCGCGGTCTCCGTCGACGGCGACGGCCGCGACAGCAACCCGGCCGACCCCGGCGACTGGTACGCGGCCGGCGAGTGCGAGCAGCCGGAGGGCAGCTCCTCCTCCTGGCACGGCACCCACGTCGCGGGCACCATCGCCGCCGTCACCAACAACAGCAAGGGTGTCGCGGGCATCGCGTACAACGCGAAGGTCTCCCCGCTCCGGGTGCTCGGCAAGTGCGGCGGCTACGACTCCGACATCATCGACGCCATCACCTGGGCGTCGGGCGGCACGGTCTCCGGCGTTCCGGCCAACCAGAACATCGCCAAGGTCATCAACATGAGCCTCGGCGGGGGCGGCGCCTGCTCCTCGGCCACCCAGAGCGCCATCACCGCCGCGGTGAACCGCGGCACCACGGTGGTCGTCGCGGCCGGCAACGAGAACGCGAACGCCTCCACCTCCAGCCCGGCGAACTGCAACAACGTCATCACCGTCGGCGCGACCGGACGCACCGGCGCCCGGGCCTCGTACTCCAACTACGGCGCCGTCGTGGACATCTCGGCCCCCGGCGGCGAGATGAGCACCGGTACCGCCAACGGCATCCTCTCCACGCTGAACTCCGGCGCGAAGACCCCCTCCACCGAGTCGTACGCCTACTACCAGGGCACCAGCATGGCCACCCCGCACATCGCGGGCCTGGTCGCGCTGATGAAGTCGGCGAACTCCTCGCTCACCCCGGCGCAGATCGAAACGGCCATCAAGAGCAACGCCCGTGCGCTGCCCGTCAGTTGCTCGCTCGGTTGCGGTGCGGGTCTGGCCGACGCGACCAAGACCGTGCAGGCCGTGAGCGGCACCGGCGGCACGACGGGTACCGTCTTCTCCTCCTCCACCGCCGTCTCGATCCCGGACAACGGCTCCGCCGTCGAGTCCTCGATCGCCGTCACCGGCCGGACCGGCAACGCCCCTTCGGCCCTCCAGGTCGGCGTGGACATCACCCACACGTACCGCGGTGACCTGGTCATCACCCTGGTGGCTCCCGACGGCTCGACCTACCCGCTGAAGGCCTCGAGCACCTCGGACTCCGCCGACAACGTGAACACCACGTACACGGTGAACGCCTCCAGCGAGGTCGCCAACGGCACCTGGAAGCTGCGCGTCCAGGACGTCGCCGCCTCGGACACCGGCAAGATCAACGGGTGGACGCTCACCTTCTGATCCGGCCCGGCGGAGTGACAAGAACGGGCGGGTCGGCCGGCGTGGATGGACGCCGACCGACCCGTCGTCATTGGGGGGCCATTTCGCGAGCGCGCCCGCGAGATCGTCACTCGGGCTCCGGGCCGCCGAACTCCGTCAGGTGTTCCGTTGCCCAGTCCCGGTACCAGCGTGCCGGGCGGGCCAGCAACTTCGTTACGTCCGGCTCCACTTGGCCCTTCGAGCCGTCCCGGCCCCGGGCGGCACTCTTCACGAGGGCGCGGGCCACCGGTTCCGGACAGCGCGCCAGCAGACCCCGGAGCATCTGATCGTCCGTCAGTTCCACGAACTTCAGCGGGCGGCGCAGCAACTCGCCCAGGATCTCCGTCTGTTCCACTGGAGTGATCCCCGCCGGCCCGGTCAGCGCGTACGCCCGTCCGGTGTGTTCCGCCTGGGCCGTGAGTGCCCGTACCGCCACATCCGCGATGTCCCGCGGGTCGATCGCCGCGGTCGCCATCGTGCCGTTCGCGCCCCGCACCACGCCCTCGGCCCGGATCGAACGGGCCCAGCCCAGTGTGTTGGACATGAACGCGCGCGGTCGCAGCAGGGTCCAGGACAGGCCGGACCCGCGCAGCAGCCCCTCGTTCTCCCGCTGCCACTCCGTCACCAGGTCGGTCGCGTCGGGCTCGGTCACCGACAGGGTGGTCAGCTTCACCACATGGTGAACTCCCGCGTCCCGGGCGGCCTGGAGGAAGTTCTCGTCGTGTACGTGCGTCATCGGATCCGCGGTGACGAGCAGCGCCGACCGTACGCCGGTCAGCGCCCGGCGCAGGCTCGCGGGGTCCTCGAAGTCACCGCCCACCACCTCGGCGTGCGGGCCCGCGAACGCGGCGGCGCGGGCCGGGTCACGGGCCAGCAGCCGTACGGGCTCGGCGGCGGGAAGGCGCGCGGCGACCAGCCGGCCGACGGTGCCGGTCGCGCCGGTCAGCAGGATCACGACGCCTTCAGATCGAGCGAGTCGGGCACGGCGAGGACACGGGAACCCCGGTCCGCCCTGCTGTCGAGGCCGAGCAGCAGCCCCGGCACCGCCAGGCTCGGCAGGATGTGCGCCCACAGCACGGACAGCCGGTGGCCGAGATCGGCCCGGTCGGTCATCGCCCGCGACATCAGCTGGATGCCGGTGAAACCGCCGACCAGCAGGTCCACCGTCTCCGGCGGATCCACCGTGGGCAGCAACTCCCCCTGCTCACGGGCCTGTTCCATGAGGGACGTCAGCCGCTCCGACCACTGCCTGAAGGGCTGCGAGTGATCGACGTGGTTCGGCGTCTCCTGGTCCACGGCCAGCCGAACACTGCCCCGCAGCAGGGAGTTGGTCCGCAGTCGCTGGCCGACCACGAACGTCATGTCGATGATCTCCTGCAACTTGCAGGGCTGCGGCGGCACACTGCCGAACGGCACCTGCTCGTCGAGGACCGCCTGCGCCAGGGATTCCTTGGAAGGGAAGTGGAAGTACAGGGCGCCCTTGGTCACCTCGGCCCGCTCCAGCACCATCGAGATGGTCGTGGAGGTGTAGCCGTGCTCGTCGAAAACCGCGCCCGCGGCTTCCAGGATCGCCCTGCGCGTCCTGATGGCGCGCTCCTGCTTCGCCATAAGAGCCCCTCCCTGGCGCCCAGTTGACCGGTGTCCGTGCCGGTGCCGAAATTGGGTGTCGTACTGGCGTGTGCGGCGCGGGTCAGGTGCGCCGGAACCGCCGATCATAGGGCCGGACCGGCTCATCTCGTTGAAAACAAACCGGTCGCCTCGTACTCTATCGCTCACCGAAGCGGGCGCCTTTCCGTCTGCCACGCCACAAGGGGACCGAGGGAGAGACATTGCCTCCAGTGCCGCAGTCTGCCGAAATCCCGACCATGACGGCTGGTGTTCCGCGTCAGCTGGTGCACCGCGCGGCGATCGCCGAGACGTTCCCGACCAGTTGGTCCCGAACAGGGACCGACCGGTTCAGCGTCTCCGCGCAATGGCCGCGTGCCCATTGTTTACACGTGTCGCCCGATCGGACGGCATACGATCCGCTGCTCGTCGTGGAGACCGTACGCCAGGCCGGAACCCTGCTCAACCACACCGAGTACCAGGTGCCGTTGGACCACCAGTTCGTGCTCCAGGAGTTCCGGATCACCACCGTCCCCGAGTACCTGGGCGTCGGGCCGGTTCCGGCCGAACCCGTCGTCGACATCACCTTCTCCGACATCCGCCACCGGGGCAAGCGTCTTGTCTCGGCCCGCTACGAGGCCGACGTACGGCTTGACGGCCGACGGGTCGCGCACGCCGATGTCGCCTTCACCTGCACCAGCGGCGCCGTTTTCAGCCGGCTGCGCGGCGGCCGTACGGCGGACACGGTCACCGCGCTGCCCGTGCCGCCGGGCCTCCTCGCCGCCGACGTCGGCCGGGAATCCGCGGCGGATGTGGTGCTGGCACCACCCCAACAGGCGGAAGCTCACTGGCAGTTGCGAGTTGATACCGGTCATGCCGTTTTCTTCGACCACCCACTTGACCACATACCGGGCATGCTGCTCCTCGAGTCCGCCCGCCAGGCCGCGATGGCCCGGACGGGCCCCGACAGCGGCCTGATACCCGTGTCCTTCGACACGACCTTCCACCAGTTCGCCGAACTGGACCTGCCCACCTGGATCGAGTCGACGGACGAGGGTGGCGGCACCCTGAAGGTGGTGGGAACGCAGGAGGGAAGCACGGTTTTCGAGTGTGTGGTGGGCACTGCGGAACGGTCGGCTATCTTGTACGGGGAGTAAGAAACAAACGGCATATCCCGTTTTTCTTCGGGGAGTTCGGGAGCACCGGGACGTTGGGGAGGGATGGACGGCGATGGCGAGGCAATTACGCGCCGAGCAGACCCGCGCGACGATCATCACGGCGGCGGCCGACCTGTTCGACCGGCACGGCTACGAGTCGACCAGCCTGAGCGACATAGTCGAGCACGCCCATGTCACCAAGGGCGCCCTCTACTTCCACTTCGCGGCGAAGGAGGACCTGGCCCACATCATCCTGGAGATCCAGTCCCGGACCTCCCGGCGGATGGCCAGAGACATCGACGGCCGCGGCTACACCTCGCTCGAAGCGTTGATCCGCGTCACCTTCGGGATCACGCGGATGGCCGTCGAGGGTCCGATCGCCCGGGCGGGTCTGCGTCTGGCCGCCGGAGACGTCGCCGTACGGCCGCCGCTGCGACACCCCTTCCGGGAGTGGTCGGAGATGGCCTCCGGCAAACTCATCGGCGCGGTCAGGGAGGCCGACGTGCATCCGGACGTCGATGTCGAGGCGATGGCGCACTCCCTCGTCAGCTTCTTCGTGGGCAGCCGTGTGGTCAGCCGCGCGGTGGAGCCGGTGGCGCGCCAGCCCCGGCGGACGGCGGACATGTGGCGGCTCACCATCCGGGCACTGGTGCCCACGCCGAGGCGGGCACGGTATCTGAGCCTGGTGGCCCAACTGGAGCGGGAGATACGGGCGGTGGCGTGAGGCGGGTGGGAAGGGCGGTCCCGTCCGACCCCGGTGCGCGGGCTTGCGCCCGCATGCGGGCCGGGCGGGGGGTCCCGGGCCGCCTGCCCGCGCGTGAGGCTCGTGTGTGCGGTGCGCGCGTGAGGGTCGTGAGTGAACCTGTGCGTGCGGCCCGTGCGTGACGCCCGTGCGTGAAGCCTGTGCGTGTCGATGTCCCCGGCCGCGTTTTTCGCTGACGGTACGGTGAGGCGTATGCCTGCCTCCGACTCCGTGTCCCCGCCCGTGATCCTCGGCAACGAGCCGGGCTCGTTCCCCTGGAGTGTGCTGGCCGAGCGGCACCCCGCGCTCATCCGGAAGGTGCGGGACGCCTTCCCGTACGGCCCCGAGCAGCACCGCGCGCTCGACGCGCTCCTCAAGAACTGCACCGAGGGCGCCGTCGAACCGCTCCCCGCCGGCGCCGAGGACCGGGAGCAGTGGGAGGAGTGGGGCACCCGGGAGTACGCGGGACAGTCCTGGTTCGATGTGCCGTGGCTGTGGGCGGAGGGCTACTTCTACCGCCAACTCCTCCAGGCGGTCGGGTACTTCGGGGCGACAGACGAAAGCGGGAGGAGCGAGGGAAGCGGGGACGCGTGGCGGGGGATCGACCCCTTCCGCCCCTTCAAGCTCGCCGAACTGGACGCCCCCGAGACCGACGAGGAACTCGCCGCGCTCGACGACCTCGTGGGCCGGCCCGAGGAGGAGCAGGCGCGCGCCCTGCTCCACGGGTCGCTGTGGGGCAACCGGGCCGACCTCGGCTTCAGGCTCTCCGGCGCGGACGAGGGCAAAGAGGCGGCAGGACTCGTCGCCGACGACAGCGAGGCCCTCTGGTCGCTGCTCGGGCCGGCGCGGCGCGCCGCCGGCACGGTGTGTCTGGTCGCGGACAACGCGGGCCGCGAACTCGTCCCCGACCTGCTGCTCCTGGACCACCTGCTCACCCGGGGGTACGCGGGGCACGCGGTTCTGCACGTCAAACCACACCCGTACTTCGTCTCCGACGCGACGACCGCCGATGTTGTCGACGCCCTGCGCCGGTTGACCCGCGCGCCGGGGGAGGCCGCCGCGTACGGCCGTCGCCTCTGGTCCGCGATGGCCGAGGGCCGGCTCGTGGTGCGCGCCCACCCCTTCTCCTGCGGCCCGCTGGCGTACACGGAGATGCCCGACGATCTTCGCGAGGAGTTCGCGTCGGCCACGGTCACCCTGATGAAGGGGGACCTGAACTACCGTCGCCTGGTCGGTGACCGCCTCAGGCCCCCCACCACGCCGTTCGCCGACGTGACCGCGTACTTCCCCGGCCCGGTCGCCGCCCTGCGCACCCTGAAGTCGGATGTGATCGTCGGTCTCGACGCCCGGACGGAGGCGGCGCTCGTCGCCGCGGAGGGGCAGCGCTGGCGCACGAGCGGAACCCGTGCGGTGATTCAGGTGTCGTCGTAGTGATCGCATGTTGAGTGAACTCACAACGCCCGTCCGGAATCCCGGAATCGGTCCTGATTCACGCGATGGTGTGATCATGTGCGGCTGGGCGGATGGTGAGTCCGGTGCAGGGGTAGGGCCCCGCCCATGACACAGCCGTTCGTACTCCCGCACTTTTATATGCCGTATCCCGCGCGGCTCAACCCGCATCTGGACGAGGCGCGCGCCCATTCGACCGTCTGGGCACGGGAGATGGGAATGCTGGAGGGTTCAGGCGTCTGGGAGCAGTCCGATCTGGACGCGCACGACTACGGGTTGTTGTGCGCGTACACGCATCCCGACTGCGACGGGCCCGCCCTCTCGTTGATCACCGACTGGTACGTGTGGGTGTTCTTCTTCGACGACCACTTCCTGGAGGTGTTCAAGCGCAGCCAGGACCGCGACGGCGGCAAGGCCTATCTGGACCGGCTGCCCCTTTTCATGCCGCTCGACCTCTCGACGCCCGTACCGGAGCCGCAGAACCCGGTGGAGGCGGGCCTCGCCGACCTCTGGGCGCGCACGGTTCCGGCGATGTCGGTGGACTGGCGCAGGCGGTTCTCCGTCGCCACCGAGCATCTGCTGAACGAGTCGATGTGGGAACTTTCCAATATCAACGAGGGACGTGTCTCCAACCCCGTCGAGTACATCGAGATGCGCCGCAAGGTCGGCGGCGCGCCCTGGTCGGCCGGGCTCGTGGAGTACGCGACGGCCGAAGTGCCCGCGTCCGTCGCGGAGTCGAGGCCGTTGCGGGTACTGATGGAGACCTTCTCGGACGGGGTCCACCTGCGCAACGACCTGTTCTCCTACCAGCGGGAGGTCGAGGACGAGGGCGAGCTCAGCAACGGTGTGCTCGTCCTGGAGACCTTCTTCGGGTGCACCACCCAGGAGGCCGCCGAGACCGTCAACGACATCCTCACCTCGCGGCTCCACCAGTTCGAGCACACCGCGCTCACCGAGGTGCCCGGGCTGGCCCTGGAGAAGGGACTCACGCCGGACGAGATCGGCGCGGTCGCCGCGTACACGCGCGGACTGCAGGACTGGCAGTCGGGCGGCCACGAGTGGCACCTGCGCTCCAGCCGGTACATGAACGAAGGCGCGCTGGAGGAGTCGCGGCCGTTCGCGATGGGCGGGTTCGGTACGTCCGCCGCCAACATCGGCGCGCTGCTGGCCTCGGCCGGCGCCGAACGCATGCGCGCCTACACGCACGTGCCCTACCAGCAGGTCGGCCCCTCACAACTGCCCGATTTCTACATGCCGTTCCGGCTCAACCTCAGTCCGCACCTGGACGGCGCCCGCGGTCGTCTCACCAGCTGGACGCACAGCGTGGGCATGCTCCAGGAGGGCGTCTGGGACGAGGACAAGCTCGCCGCGGCCGACCTGCCGCTGTGCGCGGCCGGCATCCACCCCGACGCGACCGCCGACGCCCTCGACCTCAGCTCCGCCTGGCTGGCCTGGGGCACCTACGGCGACGACTACTACCCCCTGGTCTTCGGCCACCGCCGCGATCTGGCCGCGGCCCGTCTGTGTACCGAGCGTCTCTCCGCCTGCATGCCCATCGAGGGCGACGCCTTCCCCGTCCCGGTCAACGCCATGGAACGCGGCCTCATCGACCTGTGGCGGCGCACGACGGTCACGATGACCCCCGACCAGCGGCGCACCTTCCGCGCGGCGGTGGACGTGATGACCGAGAGCTGGGTGTGGGAACTGCTCAACCAGTCCCAGAACCGCATCCCCGACCCGATCGACTATCTGGAGATGCGCCGCGCCACCTTCGGCTCGGACCTCACGATGAGCCTGTGCCGCATCGGCCACGGCCGGACCGTGCCGCCGGAGATCTACCGCAGCGGCCCCGTCCAGTCGCTGGAGAAGGCCGCCTCCGACTACGCGATGCTCATCAACGACGTCTTCTCCTACCAGAAGGAGATCCAGTACGAGGGGGAGATCCACAACGGCATCCTCGTCGTCCAGAACTTCTTCGGCTGCGACTACCCGACCGCGCTCGGCATCATCCACGACCTGATGACCCAGCGCATGCAGCAGTTCGAGCATGTCGCCGCGCACGAGTTCCCGGTCCTGTACGAGGACTTCAAGCTCACGGACGAGGCACGCGCGACCATGGACGGATATGTGGCCGAGCTGCGGAACTGGCTGTCCGGCATCCTGAACTGGCACCAGCAGGTCCCTCGCTACAAGTCCGACCACCTGGCAAGCAGGGCCCACGGCTTCCTCCCGGACCGCGGCTCGGCACTGATGCTCGGCTGACCCGCACGCTCGCACGCCCGCCCGCTCGGAGGCCGCCCGGCGATGTCCGGGGCGTCTCCCGTCAGCCGAGGTCGCGCACCCGCTCCGCCGTGTCCTCGGCGAGCTCCCGGACGCCCATCGAAGCGTTCCCCGAGAGCTCGCCGAGTATCGCGTCCGAGGCGGTCAGCAGGGCGCGGGCCTCCTCCGGGAGGTCCGCGTCGGCCAGCGCGCGGGTCAGGGCGTAGTGCTCCTCGGCGATGAAACGGCCGAGGTTCACCCCGTGCCACAGCCGCAGGGAGGTGTCCCGGGGGTCGGTGAGGACCGCGCGCAGGGCCGCCAGCGTGGCGGTGGCCTGGGACAGCAGGCCCAGTTCCCGTTCGAGGCGGGCCTGTGTCAGCCGGGCCGACACCCGGGCCCACGCCGTGTCCTGCAGGGCCGCGAACAGACGCTGGGCGCGCAACGCCTGGAACGTGTCTCCCAGTTCCTCGAAACCCCGGCCGAGCGCACGCAGCGGGGAGGTGTCCAGGGCGTCAGCCGCCCCACCGGGCCGCCGGAGCAGGTGCTGCCCCAACTCGATCTCGTCCAGCCGTCGGATCAGGGCGACCCGGGCCAGTTCCGTCATCCCCTGGTCGCGGGCGAGGTCCGTCCAGGTGAACACCGGCTCGTCCGACGGGTCCGTGCCGAACATCGAGGCGTCCGTCTCCAGCGCCCACCGCCGCAGATCGGCGCCCGAGTCACCTGGACCCGGCAGGTCGCTCAGACCGCACACCGTGTCGAAGTCCGTGTCCCGGACCTCGTGCAGCAGCGGCAGGTCCTCGGCCAAGCCGTGCAGGCCCACCAGGACGGCTCCGAGGCGCAGTTCGTCCGTCATCGACGCCTGGGCCTCGTACCTCACCAGCTGCCGCAGCAGGCCCAGGTCGTCGGCCGCGCGGTCGAACTGCGCCGCGCGCAGGGCGAGTCGGCGGCGCAGCGGGTCCCGGGCCACCGCGTCCCACGCCGCAGGGCCCTCGCCCGCCCGCAGTGCGGCCAGATCGGCCCGGCCCTGCGCGAGTACCGGTTCCCACAGCGGCGGGCGGGGATGCCGGTCGAGTCGTTCGTACGCACCGCCCTCCTCCGCGTTGAGCAGCAGGAAGTCGGGCTCGGTGCGCAGCAGAGCCGTGTGCAGCATGCCTATCAGCTCCACCGGGGAGCGCTCGGGCAGCCCCAACTGGGCCCGGAGTTCGGCGCGTTCGGCGTCGATGTCGTAGTCCGCGCGGATCTCCTCCTCCGTCTCCGCGATCCGCGCGAGGATCTTCTCCGTACCGTCGGCGGGCGACAGGTCCAGGTAGTCGTGCCAGCCGGGCAGGCCGATCACCGTCTCGAGCGCCTCGTCGGCACTGGCGGCGATGATCCCGGCCGAGCCCTCCGAGTCGGCGTACAGCACGGACCCGTCCGCGCACAGGAAATAGGTACCGCCCGTGCCGTCACCCGCCACTGGCGTCAGCGGTCCGCCCGAGGCGAGGCGGACCTCCTCCGCGTGATCGGCGCGGTCGAGGTCGAACTCGAACGGGAACGCGGCCAGTTCGGCGGCGGAACGGCTCTGTCGCAGCAGCCGCAGGGCGTGATCGGTCATGCGGCAGAACGTAACAGCCCCCACTGACAACGGGATGATCCGCTCCCGTCGGCGGTTTACGGACCTTCTCCGCCCTATGCGATGAGAGCTGCCCATGTCCGACGCCCTGTCAGTCTCACTCGTTCGTGGCTCGTCGTACGCCGGTGCGCCGGGTAGAGCACCTGCCGGAGGCGAACGAACCATGGAACAGACTGCGCTGCGTCCCAAGCCGATGCCCGGGCGGGAACCGGCCGACGGCACCACATCCCGCCCGTCCCGGCGCCCGCATGCCGCGCGCCGACGCGGACGACGGCTGACGACCCTGCTGTTCGGCCTGTTCATCGGGACCGTCCTGGTTCTCGCGGGCGCCGGACTCGGCACCCTCGGCGCCACGGGGATCGGCCTGAGCAAGCTCGCGGAGCTGCAGCGTCAGGCCGGGCAGGGCGGGCGGACCGGCCAGCCGGGGGAGGGGCCGGGCGCGCCCGGCGGAACGCCCGCCGAGCCGGGCGTCGGGTCCCGGTCCGGGTCCGCGTCTGGGGCGGGACCCGCCAAGTCGCCCTCGGGCGGCGCGAGCCCGGCCTCCGCGCCGCCCGCCGTGACCGCGACGCTCGGTCTGGAGGCCGTCGACGCCGCGAAGGCGGGAGCCCTGCTCGTCGGCGTCCATGTCCCCGGCCCCGGCTACACCGCGGGCCTCGTGCGGGGTGACGTAATCCTCGCGTTCGGCGGGACCCGGATCGACTCGGCGGCCGATCTCGCCCGGGCGGTCGGCCGCGCCCGGCCCGGGGCGGAGATCACCCTCACGGTTCAGCACCGCAGCGGCGGCTACCAGCAGTTGGTCGCCGTCCCGGGCGTCGTCACCTGACCGCCCCCGTGACCTGACCGACCCCCGCCTCACCGCAACCCCTCACACGACCACCCGGAAGTGGCTGGTCAGCTGTCCCTCGTCGGTCAGTACATGGAAGGCGAGGCCTACCGGCGCGTCCCGGTCCGCCATCTGCTCGCCCTCCCAGGGCAGCCGGAGTGTCCACGTCACCCCGGGGCCGACGAGCAGCGGGCGGCCGGCGAAGGTCGTGGCGGCCGGGGTGTGCGCATGCCCGGTGATCAGCCCGGCGATCCGGGGCCTGCGTTCCATCAGGGCGGCCAGTCGGCCTGGGTGGGCCAGCTGGTAGGCGTCCGGCAGGGGATGGTGCAGGGCGACCGGCGGATGGTGGAAGGCGAGCAGTGCCGGGACGCCGTCGTCCAGCTCGTCGAGGGTGCCCTCGATCCAGTCGTACGTCTGGTCGTCGAGGGCGCCCGCGTCGCTGCCGGGCACGCTGGAGTCGCACATCAGGACGGCGCCGTCGTCGAAGACGTGCGCGCTGTTGACCGGTCCGTCGTCGGCGGGCAGCCCGAGCAGGGCCTTGCGGTAGGGCGCGCGGCTGTCGTGGTTGCCCGGGCAGGTGAGCACCGGGAAGGGCGCGTCGCCGGTGCGCAGGCCGAGGATGTGCGCGGCCTCCTCGTACTCGGCCTCCGTGCCGTGGTCCGCGATGTCCCCGGTCACCAGCAGGGCGTCCACGCGTCCCGGCAGCTCCCACAGCCGGTCGCGCACCCGTTCGGCGCGGGCCGTGGAGCGTGCGGTCCCGTCGAGGTGCAGATCGCTGATGTGGGCGAGTACGAGCATGGCCTTCCCTTCCTCGGTTAATGGTTCGAGGAGATCTAAGCATTAGATTTAATGGTTGCTCAACTCCCAACCGTTAGTTGAGAGGGTGGAGGCAGGTGAGGAAGGCGGGAGGAAGGTGGTTACCGTCGTCAACCGGCTCGCGCCGCCCCGCGCATCCGGGCAGGATGCTGCCCGTAGCCCCTCGCGCCCTTTCACGGAGGCCCGGATGACCGGCAGCAGGCCCGCGCGCTTCACCGCCGACGACTACCGGGCCCGGATGCGGCGCGCCGCCCGGGCGGCCGAGGACGCGGGGCTCGCCGGGCTCCTGGTGGCGCCGGGACCGGACCTCGTGTGGCTCACCGGCTACGCGCCCACCGCGGTCACCGAGCGCCTCACCCTGCTCGTACTGGCCGCCGGACAGGACCCCGTCCTGGTGGTCCCCGCGCTGGAGGCCCCGGACGCGGCACACGCGGTGGGCGCGCCCGCCCTGACCCTGCGCGACTGGACCGACGGCAAGGACCCCTACGCGGCCACCGCGTCCCTCCTCGAGCCGACAGGCCGCTTCGGGGTCAGCGACAACGCGTGGGCACTGCACCTGCTGGCACTCCAGCGGGCGCTGCCCGACACCTCGTACATCTCCCTCACCGAGGGACTGCCGATGCTGCGCGCGGTGAAGGACGCGGCGGAACTGGCCCACCTGGCAGCCGCGGGCGCGGCTGCCGACGCAACGTACGAGGAGATCCGGAAGGTTCCCTTCGGCGGACGCCGGGAGAGTGACGTCGCGGGTGACGTCGCCGATCTGCTGCGGCGGTTCGGGCACTCCCAGGTCGACTTCACCATCGTCGCCTCCGGCCCCAACGGCGCCAATCCGCACCACGAGGCCGGTGACCGTGTCATCGAGCGGGGCGACATGGTCGTCCTCGACTTCGGCGGGCTGCTGCACGGCTACGGCTCCGACACCTCCCGCACGGTCCACGTCGGCGAACCGGACGCCGAGCGGCGCAGGGTCCACGACATCGTGCGCGAGGCCCAGGAAGCCGGTTTCCGCGCCGTGCGGCCCGGCGCCGCGTGCCAGGACGTCGACCGGGCGGCCCGCACGGTCATCGCCGAGGCCGGGTACGGCGAGTACTTCATCCATCGCACCGGTCACGGCATCGGCGTCACCACGCACGAGCCGCCGTACATGATCGAGGGCGAGGAACTGCCCCTCGTCCCCGGCATGTGCTTCTCCGTGGAACCCGGCGTCTACCTGCCCGGGCGCTTCGGGGTACGCATCGAGGACATCGTCACCGTGACCGACGGCGGCGGCCGGCGCCTCAACAACACGACCCGCGAGCTGGTCATAGTGGACTGACCGAACAGCCCGACCCCTCCGCCCCCACCCCCGGACGACAGCGGCGCGACGATGACCCAGGCACCGACACCCACCGCGGACACGGTCCGCCGACTGGTCCGTTCCCTGCTCGCGGACGGCACCGCCGGCCCGGGCGGCCCGAGCCCGACCGGCACCGGACCCGACATCCGGCCCACCGGCGACCCGTCCACCTGGTGGGTGGGCTCCCGGCACACACTGCGCCTGGCCCCCGACCGCGAGGCCTCCGCGCGACTGCGCCGCGAACTGCGCCTGCGTGACCTCGTACGCCCGCACATCGCTGTCGCGGTCCCCGGCGCGGTGGCGCACGGCGAGTGGGCCGAAGGGCTGGCCTACACGCTGGACACGAGGCCGCCCGGCGGCTTGGCCGAGGAGCACGACATCTCCGCCGTCGGCGAGGCCGACCTGGCCGCGCTGCTCACGGGGCTGCGCGAGGTCCCCGTACGCCAGGCGGAGACGCTCGGTGTGCCGCGGGTCGGGCCACGCTCCCTCGAGGCGCTGCGCCGAGCCGCCGCGCAGGCGGCCGAACGCCTCGCCGCGGCCGACGAGTTCGACCCCTCGCTCCTCCAGCAGCTGACCCCGTCCGCCACCACGCAGCTCGCAGCGCAGGCCGGTACGCCGGTCCTCGTGCACCACGGCCTCGGGGGCGGCCACCTCGTGGTGAGCGCGGACGGCCGGGTGCGTGGCGTCGTCGACTGGACCGACGCGGTCGTCGGTGACCCGGCCGAGGACATCGCCGGCCTCGCCCTCGCGGTCGGCTCGCCCGCTGCCGTACGGGCCGCCACCCTCGCCGGCTACGCGGCCCGTCCCTGCCTGCGCGGCCTGTGGCTCGCCCGCTGCGACACGGTTCTCCGGCTGGCCGAGAGCCTCGCGCGCCGCGAGACAGGCCCCCTGCCGGTGCTCAGGGTCCAGCTGCGGCGCGCGTGGGAGGCGATCCTGCTGGAACGGGTGACCGAGCTGCGGGAGGACGGCGACGAGGAGTAGTCCGGCCCCCTTTGGCTCACCTCATCCTTGCTCCAGCACCACGCAGGACTCTCCGGGGACATGCAACAGGCCGTCCGCGCCCGGCAGTTCGACCGGTTCCCAGGCGGCCAGCACCAGCGCCCGGCGGGGGCCGAGCGGGATGGCCGCCGACTTCGTGGACAGGTTCGCCACCACCCGTACGTCGCCCCGGCGGAAGCCGATCCAGCGGGCCTCCTCGTCGTGGGCGACCTTGATGTCCGAGAGATCCGGGTCCGTGAGGTCGGGCTGGCTGTGGCGCAGGGCGATCAGGTCCCGGTACCAGGACAGCACGCGCGCGTGGGGCTCACGTCCGGGCTCCGACCAGTCGAGGCAGGAGCGGTCGCGCGTCGCCGGGTCCTGTGGGTCCGGCACGTCCTCCTCGGCCCAGCCGTGCGAGGTGAACTCCCGTCGCCGGCCGCGCCGTACGGCCTCGGCGAGCTCCGCGTCCGTGTGGTCGGTGAAGAACTGCCACGGGGTGCCCGCGGCCCACTCCTCGCCCATGAACAGCATCGGCGTGAACGGCCCGGTGAGCATCAGCGCGGCGCCGCAGGCCAGCAGCCCGGGGGAGAGGGAGGCCGAAAGGCGGTCGCCCTGGGCGCGGTTGCCGATCTGGTCGTGGGTCTGCGTGTAGCCGAGCAGCCGGTGCGCGGCGACACCGGTGCGGTCGAGCGGGCGGCCGTGCAGACGGCCCCGGAAGCTCGAGTACGTGCCGTCGTGGAAGTAGCCGCCCGTGAGCGTCTTGGCGAGCGCGGCGAAGGGGGCCCGCGCGAAGTCCTCGTAGTAGCCCTGCGACTCGCCGGTCAGCGCGGTGTGCAGCGCGTGGTGGAAGTCGTCGCTCCACTGCGCGTGCAGCCCGAGGCCGCCGCCCGCGCGCGGGGTGACGAGCCGCGGGTCGTTGAGGTCGGACTCGGCGATCAGGGACAGCGGGCGGCCCAGGTCGGCGGCGAGGGCGTCCACGGCCGTCGACAGCTCCTCCAGGAAGTGGCACGCGCGCGTGTCCCGCAGCGCGTGCACCGCGTCCAGCCGCAGACCGTCGATCCGGTAGTCGCGCAGCCAGGCCAGCGCGCTGCCGAGCAGATAGGCGCGCACCTCGTCCGAACCGGGCGCGTCCAGGTTCACCGCGGAGCCCCAGGGCGTCTGATGGGTGTCCGTGAAGTACGGGCCGAACGCGGGCAGATAGTTGCCGGACGGCCCCAGGTGGTTGTGCACGACGTCCAGGACGACACCGAGGCCGAGCGCGTGCGCCTGGTCGACAAAGCGTTTCAGGGCCTCGGGGCCGCCGTACGGCTCGTGCACGGCCCACAGGGACACCCCCTCGTACCCCCAGCCGTGCCGCCCCGGGAACGGGCACAGCGGCATCAACTCGACGTGGGTGACACCCAGTTCCACCAGATGGCCGAGCCGCTCCGCCGCCGCGTCCAGCGTGCCCTCGGGCGTGTACGTACCGACGTGCAGCTCGTACAGGACCGCGCCCGGCAGCGCGCGGCCCGCCCAGTCGGTGCGCCAGGTGTGGCGCCCGTGGTCGACGACGGCGCTCAGCCCGTCCGGGCCGTCCGGCTGACGGCGTGAGCGCGGGTCGGGCAGGACGGGGCCGTCGTCCACGGCGAAGCCGTAACGGGACCCGTCGCCCGCCTCGGCCTCGCCGGACCACCAGCCCGTACGCTCCGGATCGCGTTCCAACGCGCGCGTGGCGCCGTCGCACCGGAGTGTCACACGACTGGCCTGCGGAGCCCACACCTCGAAGTGCACGGACGGATCCCCTTCGTCTGCGTGACTGTGCCCACCGGGAGGTAGCCCGTCCCATGGTGCTCCAAACACCGACTCTCCGTGCTTGAATCTTCATCTTTGCCTGAGGTGTCGTCAGGTCGGCCCGCCGGCCGCCGTTTCCGCGTTTTCTGGACACCCCGCGCGTGCTGCCCGACAATCACGAACGTGACGTCGTCCTTCGAGTTCCACACGTATCCGGCTCGCCTCTCCGACGCGGAGCGCGACCGGGCGCTGAAGGCACTCCGGGACGGGGTCGCGCTGGGCCGGCTCTCGCACGACACGTTCATCCGGCGCATGGAGCTCGCGCTCGTCGCCCGCCGCTCCGACGAACTGGCCGTCCTCACCGCCGACCTGCCCACCGAGAGCCGGATGTCCCGACTGGTGTTCGGGACGGTCGAAGCGGTCTCCGGTTTCACGGTACGGCTGCGCAGGGCCTGGCAGGCCGAGCGGCTGCCCAAGCTGCTGCTGCCCCACCCCGGCAACGGCCACCCGCTGCGCATAGGGCGCGACCCCGCCAACGGCCTGCGGCTCACCCATGAGACCGTCTCGCGTGTCCACGCCGAACTCCGGCACCAGGGCAGCCTGTGGGTGCTGCGCGACCTCGGTTCGACCAACGGCACGACGGTCAACGGCCGCCGGGTGATCGGCGCGGCCGTCGTCCGGGCCGGCGACCAGATCAGCTTCGGGCACATGGCGTTCAGGCTCTCGGCGGAGTGAGGAAGCGCGCGAACCGGCAGCCACGCGCGCGCGTGGGCTCCCGTTCGGGTGAGTCGGACTGCGGTGCGGGGGCCGCGCTGCCGATGCACAGGGAATGACCCACACGATCGCAACCGCCGGCACGACCAAGCCCGTACGTGTCGTCAGGACCGTCAGGACCGCGCGAGCGGTACGCGGCGCCCTGCTGGCAGTCGGCCTCCTCGTCGCCGGTTCCGCCCCCGCCCAGGCGCTCTCCCAGCACGACGTCCAGGACAACTGGCTCTACGTCAGCGTCACCAAGGGTGAGCCGGGCTCCGCGGACACCCGCCGCACACTCGTGCTGTGCGACCCGCCCCAGGGGCACGCGCACGCCGCCCGGGCCTGCGCGGAACTCGCCCGCGCGGACGGCGACATCGGCTCCATCCCGCCGCGGAAAATCCTCTGCCCGATGCTCTACTCACCCGTCACCGTGCACGCGCGGGGCGAGTGGAACGGCCGAGCGCGGGAGTACGACAAGACGTTCTCCAACGCGTGCGAACTGGGAGCGCGGACCGGCGCGGTCTTCGCGCTGTAGGCGCACTCCGGGGGCCCATCGGAGGGACGAGGTGAACGGCTTCGCCCAGTCCCTCCGAGGGGCCCCTACCGCGCGTGCCGCGCCGCCGCGATCACCGTGCGGGCCTGGTGCTCGACCTGATGCTCCAGGGGCACCCAGCGGGCGCGGAAGCGGTCCATGAAGGCCTCGCTCCAGGTCGCGACCAGGTGTTCGAGGCGCGGCGCCGCACGGTCGTCGGTCTCCAGCAGGACGCGCAGCAGCATCGCGGCGGCCCGCAGGGGCAGCCGGCGGCCGAAGGCGTCGACACTGCCGACGTAGGCCATCGTCGTGTCGGCGGGCGGGGTGTACGTCCAGTCGGCGGCCAGCCCGGGCACCAGCTCCAGCGCCCACTGGGCGGCCCGCAGCAGCGGCCCCTCGGCGCCCGCCAGCCGGGGCAGCGCGTCGTCGAGGACCCGTTCGACCTCGTGCCCGTCCCGCAGCAGCCGGTCCGCCAGTCGCCGTATCGCCGCCGCCGGCGCGGGATGCGGGGCAGGGTCGTCCACCAGGTCGCTCGCCCACATCGGCACCTCGACGACCGCGGTCAGCCCGCCGTACCGGTGGGCGTGGTACCAGGTGCTGTGCCGGGCGTCGTCCGGCATGCTCGGATACGCGGCGTCCGAGCCGGGCGCCGGCATCACATGCACGCCCGGTCCCGACGCGGGCCAGCCCGCCGCGTCCGAGGCGCCCGTCTCCACCGGGATGTGCAGCTCCGCCGCCGACTTGGCGAACGGCTCGGCGAGCCCGGGGACGTCCTTGGTCAGCTGCACCCAGCTGCCGCCCACGTCGGTGCCGTGCAGGGTGACCTGGAGATAGGGCCGCACCTCGTCGATGACCCGGGTCAGGGCACGGGTCTCCGGTGGGAGCCGGTCGGGCGGCAGCACGGAGGGCGACCACTCCGGCTGCTCGGGCCCGGCGGGCCGGTAGAAGCCGTGGTGGTAGTCGAGCAGGCTGCGCGGCGCCGGTGTGACGTGCAGGCTGGCCCCGTCCGGGTCCGCGCACAGCAGGAAGTGCCAGGAGGTACCGGCACGCAACTCACGGTCGTCCACGGCTCGTTGCGCGAGCGCCAGGAGCGTCGAGCCCCCCGTGGGTTCGTTGGCGTGGGCGCCCGCGACGACGAGCACGGCGCGTCGCGCGTGGCCCACGGACAGCAGGTGCAGAGGCCGTCCCGCGCGGGAGGTGCCGACCTGTCTGAAGGCGCACAGGCCCGGCCGATGAGCCGCCAGCGCCCGGGCGGACGAGACGAGTTCGTTCACACTGGGGTAGCGCAGCTCCGGCAGGAGACTCACCCCCGTCTGGTCCACCCTGCGTCGCAATCCGCAGTACCCCATGGCGTCCAGGAACTGTCAAGAAGGTAGTGGGGGCGGCTCCAGGGGGCGCCAAGGAGCACTCCACCGCCGAGGGTGAGGACGGGCACGGCCGGAGGAACGGTCAACAGGGCCCTCGGCTGCGCGGGACGGGCCGCACACCGCCCTTCGAGGCCCGTACGCGGGCCGTCCGCCGGGGCGCGAAGAACGCGACGCGGCTCACCACCACGCGCCGGTGCTCACGCCCGAGCGCCGGGCGTGCACGCCGCCACGAGCCCAGCGCGGAGCGCGTACAGGGGGCGTGCGGAGAGATATTCGCGCCCCCGCCGCCACTCCCGCCGACACCCTGCCGTCACTCCTCTCCAACCCGTTCCAGCAGCGCCACCGGCAGCCGCGTGAAAAGCTCCGCCACGCGCGCGTGCCCGGTGAACTCCCGCTCCGGAGCCAGCAGATCGGCCCACCGGCCCGGTGGCAGCGCCAGCCGCGTGTCGTGCCAGCCGCCCGCGTCCGCCAGCCGCAGGGAAAGCCGGGTGACCGCCGTGACGACCTCCCCGGAGCGCGCGTACGCCAGACAGTGCGCCGCGGCCGGGCCCTCGGCGACGAGCGGCGTGTACGTCGCCGTGTCGCCGAACACCGCCGGGCGCCGGGCACGCAGCCGCAGCGCGGTCGCCGTCAGCTCGTCCTTCGCGCCGGGCGCCTCGGGAGGGAAGCGGACCGGGCGACGGTTGTCCGGGTCGACCAGCGCCCGGTACTCGCTCTCCGTGCCCTGGTAGAGGTCCGGTACGCCCGGCATCGTCAGATGGACCAGGGCCGCGCCCAGGACGTTCGCCCGGACGTACGGCTCCAGTTCGCCCCGCAGCGCGGCCACGTGCTCGCCGGGCGCCCCGCCCGGGCCCGCGGCCACGAACGCCGCCACCGCCTCCTCGTACGCGGGCTCCTGCTCCGTCCAGGCGGTGTGCAGGCCCGCCTCCCGGACATGCTTCAGCAGGGCGCCCTGGAGGCGCTCCGCGTCCGCCGGGCCCAGGCCGAACGCCGTCTGCCAGGCCGCCCACGCCAGCTGGGCGTCGGGCACGCCCGCACCGGTGCGCGTGACCTCCGCCAGGACGTCGGCCCAGCGCTGCGGGCACTCGGTGAGCACGGCCAGGGCCGCGCGTACGTCGGCGCTGCGCTTGGTGTCGTGCGTCGACAGCACCGTCCCCGTCGCCGGCCAGTCGCGCTGCACGCGCGCGCAGTAGGCGTGGAAGTCCGCCGGGGACACCGCGGGGCTGCCCGGACTGCCGCCCACCTCGGTCGCCGACAGCAGCGGAACGTAGCGGTAGAACGCCGTGTCCTCCACGGACTTGGCCCGCAACGCCGACGACGTCTGCGCGAACCGGTCCCGGAACTCCCGCTGTTCCGGCCCCTCCCCGTGCCGCCCGAGCAGCAGGTCCCGTACGACGTCCACGGCCTCGCTCTCCTCCGGCACGACGAAGGCCTGCCGGGCCTCCGCGGCGGCCTCCTCGGTGACCACGGCGGCCGTGTCCCCGGGCGTGTACGGGCGGTAGACCTCCAGCCGGACCAGCAGCTCGCACAGCGCCGTACGCAGGGCCCAGGGCGCCCGGTCGCGCAGCGCGGGGTCGGGGGAGGCGGCGCAGAGACGGTTCGCCACGCGGGTCAGCCGGTCCAGTTCGGTGGCCAGCTCATGCGTCACCACCTTGTACGCGGCCCGCCGTACCGTCGCCTCCCAGTGCCCGCCCCGGTCGGCCTGAGGGGCGGCGAAGCGCCGGTACTGGCCGAGGAGTTCACCCGCGCCCGCCGGGTCCGTGAACAGGCCGTCCAGGTGCCGCAGGGCGTCGTAGCCGGTGGTGCCCGCGACCGGCCAGTCCGCCGGGAGATGCTCGCCGTCCGCGAGGATCTTCTCGACCACCGTCCAGCGGCCCCCGCTCGCCTCGTGCAGCCGGCGCAGATACCCGCCCGGGTCCGCCAGACCGTCCGGATGGTCGACCCGCAGCCCCTCCAGCACCCCGTCGTCGAGCAGTTCCAGCAGCTTCCCGTGCGTCGCCGCGAACACCTCGGGATCCTCGACCCGCACCCCGATCAGCTCCGAGATGCTGAAGAAACGCCGGTAGTTGAGCTCGGTCCGGGCCAGCCGCCACCACGCCGGGCGGTACCACTGCGCGTCGACGAGCTCCGCCAGCGGCAGGTTCTCGGTGCCCTCACGCACGGGCAGGACATGGTCGTAATAGCGCAGGACGTGACCGTCGTACCCCAGGTGCGCGTCCTGCCACCGCTCGACCTCCAGCCGGTCCCACTCCGCGCCCAGCGGCTGCCCCAGCACCGGCAGCAGCAGCCGGCCGCCCTGCGCCTCCCAGTCGATGTCGAACCACCGCGCGTACGGTGACCCGGGACCCTCCCGGAGCACCTCCCACAGAGGGCGGTTGTGGCGCGGGGACATCGCCATGTGGTTCGGCACGATGTCGGCGACAAGCCCGAGGCCGTGCTCCCGCGCGGTGCCCGCCAGTGCCCGCAGCCCCTCCTCGCCGCCGAGTTCACCGCGCACGCGCGCGTGGTCCACCACGTCGTAGCCGTGCGTCGACCCCGGGACGGACTCCAGGAACGGCGACAGATGCAGATGCGAGACGCCGAGCGAGGCCAGATAGGGCACGGCGAGTGCCGCCTCGCCGAACGGGAACGCGGGCTGGAGCTGCAGACGGTAGGTGGCCGTGGGCACGACCGGGTCAGGACGCTCAGGTGTCATGGGAACCTACGTACCCGCCCCGCCGCCTTTCCTGTCATCGGCTCCGGCACGCGGCTCCCCCGCACGCCTCCCGTACGCGCCCGCTCCGGCTAGGTCGGACGCTGCAGTACCGTCAGGCTGTGGTCCAGCAGGGTCAGCCGGTCGCCCGCCTTCACCTTCGCGCCCGTGCCCGCCGCCACGCCCTCCGGGCGGGCGGTGTCGACCACGACCTCCCACTGCCTGCCGTGGTTGACCGGCACCACGAACTCCAGCGTCTTCGACGAGGCGTTGAACATCAGCAGGAACGAGTCGTCCAGGATGCGCTCACCGCGCGGACCGGGCTCCGAGATCGCGTTGCCGTTGAGGAACACGCTCAGCGCGCCCGCCTGCGCCGAGTCCCAGTCCCGCTGGACCATCTCCTCGCCCGCGGGGGTGAACCAGGCGATGTCCGACAGCTCGTCGTGGGTGCCCTCCACGGAGCGGCCGTGGAAGAAGCGGCGCCTGCGGAAGACCGGGTGGTCCCGGCGCAGCCACACCATCGCGCGCGTGAAGTCCAGCAACTCCGTGGAGCCGGGCCCGCCCTCGGCGTCGGAATCGCCGTCGGAGGTGTCGCCGGAGCCCGGCCACGGCACCCAGGAGAGCTCGTTGTCCTGGCAGTACGCGTTGTTGTTGCCGCCCTGGGTGCGGGCGAACTCGTCCCCGTGGCTGATCATCGGCACGCCCTGGGACAGCATCAGCGTCGCGACGAAGTTCCGCAGCTGGCGCGCCCGCAGAGCGAGGACGCCGGGGTCGTCGGTCTCGCCCTCCGCGCCGCAGTTCCAGGACCTGTTGTGACTCTCGCCGTCCCGGTTGTCCTCACCGTTGGCCAGGTTGCGCTTCTCGTTGTACGACACCAGGTCGTTGAGAGTGAAACCGTCATGGCAGGTCACGAAGTTGATCGACGCCAGCGGACGGCGGCCGTCGTCCTGGTAGAGGTCCGAGGACCCCGTCAGCCGGGACGCGAACTCCGCGAGCGTGCGCGGCTCGCCCCGCCACATGTCCCGTACGGTGTCGCGGTACATGCCGTTCCACTCGGTCCACAGCGGCGGGAAGTTGCCCACCTGGTAGCCGCCCTCGCCCACGTCCCACGGCTCGGCGATCAGCTTCACCTGGGACACCACCGGGTCCTGCTGGACCAGGTCGAAGAACGACGACAGCCGGTCCACCTCGTGGAACTGCCGGGCCAGCGTGGCCGCGAGGTCGAAGCGGAAACCGTCGACATGCATCTCGGTGACCCAGTAGCGCAGCGAGTCCATGATCAGCTGGAGCACGTGCGGGGACCGCATGAGCAGCGAGTTCCCGGTGCCCGTGGTGTCCATGTAGTAGCGCTGGTCCTCGGCGAGCCGGTAGTACTGCGCGTTGTCGATGCCCCGGAAGGACAGCGTCGGGCCGAGGTGGTTGCCCTCCGCGGTGTGGTTGTAGACCACGTCCAGGATGACCTCGATACCGGCCTCGTGCAGCGCCCGCACCGCCGACTTGAACTCCAGGACCTGCTGGCCGCGGTCGCCCCAGGACGCGTACGCGTTGTGCGGGGCGAAGAAACCGATGGTGTTGTAGCCCCAGTAGTTGTTCAGGCCCATGTCGACCAGACGGTGGTCGTTGACGAACTGGTGCACCGGCATCAGTTCCAGGGCCGTCACCCCGAGTTCGGTCAGGTGTTCGATAATTGCGGGGTGGGCGAGTGCCGCGTAGGTCCCGCGCAGTTCCTCGGGCAGCGCCGGGTGGCGCATCGTCAGGCCCTTCACATGGGCCTCGTAGATCACCGTGTGGTGGTACTCGGTGCGTGGACGCCGGTCGTCGCCCCAGTCGAAGTAGGGGTTCACCACGACCGACGACATGGTGTGCGGCGCCGAGTCGAGGTCGTTGCGCCGCTCCGGCTCGCCGAAGTGGTAGCCGTACACCTCCTCGCCCCAGGTCACCGCACCGCTGATCGCCTTCGCGTACGGATCGAGGAGCAGCTTCGCGGAGTTGGTCCGCTGGCCGCGCTCGGGCGCGTACGGGCCGTGCGCCCGGAAGCCGTACCGTTGCCCCGGCATCACCCCGGGCAGATACGCGTGCCGGACGAACGCGTCGCTCTCCCGCAGCTCCACCGCCGTTTCCGAGCCGTCGTCGTGGAGCAGACACAGCTCGATCCGGTCGGCGGCCTCCGAGAAGACCGCGAAGTTGGTGCCGGCACCGTCGTACGTGGCGCCGAGTGGATATGCCTCTCCTGGCCAGACCTGCATGCACTCGACTCTTTCAGTAGTGGTCCGCGCTGGGGCGACTCCACTCCGAGTCTCCCCGAAAGTGATGGAACCACCTACGACTTACGTCCCTCTTACCGTTCGACCAGTGCGTACCCGCGAAACCGGGTATGCCAAAACTTTTCCTTCTTCACGTACTCCCTGGGCTGTGAGGGGGAGTAAGGGGACAACGTGCGCAAAATCGTGCGCCGCCACCTGGGCAAGGTGGTCGCGGGTGCGGGGATAGCGGTGGCCGGTACGGCCGTGATGGTCGCGGTGACGCTGCCGGGATCGGCGGGGGCCGACGAATCGGGGGGTACGGGAGGCTCGAGCGTCTCGGGAGGCACCTCG
Source organism: Streptomyces sp. NPDC047042 (assembly GCF_040644035.1). NCBI lineage: Bacteria > Bacillati > Actinomycetota > Actinomycetes > Kitasatosporales > Streptomycetaceae > Streptomyces > Streptomyces sp. NPDC047042. The sequence goes on from NZ_JBEYVP010000013.1 coordinate 117,230, forward strand.
GGGGGCGCTTCCGGAGGCACCTCCGGGGGCACCTCGGGCTCGGCGAGCACGGGCGGCGGCGGGGGACAGGCCGCGGTGCCGCCCGGAGTCGTCGAACAGGCGCCCGCCGAGGGCGCGAAGGGCAAGGGCCGCGATCCGCTCACCGACGGTGAGATGACCCGCGTCGAGAACATCGCCCTCAGCCGACAGCTGCGCGACGCCGGTGAGAACGTGACGGGACAACGCGGCCCGCAGCGGATCAGCGTCGACCTCGCCGAGCCCGAGGCCGCCGAGGTGGACAAGCCGAACGCGCCCCGGCGCGCGGACGTGTCGTTCTACGACTACAAGAACGACGCGCTGGTCACCAAGACCGTGAACCTCGACACCGGCAAGGTCGAGCGGACCGACACCCAGCACGGTGTGCAGCCGCCCCTGAGCCGCGCCGAGACGCTCGAGGCGACCAAGCTGCTGATCGCCGACCCGCTGGGCGCGGGCCTGCGGGCCGACTACAAGGACGCCACCAGCAGTGAACTCACCTCGCCCGACCAGCTCCTGGTCACCAGCATGGTGTACCGGGCCGTTCCGGGCGCCAAGCCCGCCGCGCTCGCCGCATGCGGCGACCACCGCTGTGTGCGGCTCTTCCCGAAGGTGAAGAACGGGCCGTGGATCGACTCCCGCTCGCTCATCGTCGACCTGAGCACCCGCAAGGTGGCCGAGCTCAACTGACCTGGGGCGACGACAACCACGTCCCGTCCGCGGTCCGCCTCCGCGTCAACCCATTCTTCCCGCCCAACTCTCTCCTCCTAGGGAGTCCCTCAGTCATGCGCGAAAAGTATGCGCTCGCCGGCCTCGCCGGTCTCTCCGCGGTCGCACTGACCGCCGGCCTCACCACGGCGGCGGGCCCGGCCACCGCCCAGCCCAAGGCTCAGCCCAAGGCCCAGGCGGTACCGCCCGCCGAGTGCAGTGCGCCCTACCGCATCGAACAGAAGCTCTCCACCGGCACCACCTGGCGGATGTGCTGGCGCTACGAGGCCGAGGCCGGTCTCGTCCTGGAGAAGATCTCGTACCAGCCCCCGGGCGAGGCCCAGCCGATCAAGGTCCTCAACTCCGCGAAGCTCAGCCAGATCCACGTCCCCTACGACGACGGGGCGGCCGAGTACCAGGACCTCACCCAGGCGGGCTTCGCCCAGGGCCTGATGAACATGGCGCCCGGTGAGTGCCCCGGCGGCACCATCAAGACGGTCAAGGTCCCCGAGGCCTGGGACCCGGCGCACGCGAACGTCAAGGGCCTGTGCACCACGACCCGTTCGCGCGGCCACGCCTACCGGATGCAGGGCGACACCGCTAACAAGGTCTGGCAGACCCAGGGCAAGGACCTGCTCATCTACACCGTCAACCAGACCGGTTGGTACGAGTACATCACCGAGTGGCGCTTCCAGGACGACGGCACCATCAACATGAGCGTCGGCGCCACCGGCAGCCTCGCCCCCGACGACTACGACGCGGGCGACGGCCGCGGCTGGCCCATCGGCAAGGGCGCCAGGGCGTACGCCACCAGCCACAGCCACAACGTCTTCTGGCGGCTCGACTTCGGCCTCGACGGCTCCTCGAAGGGGAAGATCGAGCAGTACGACTCCGTGGTCAGCCCGCCCCGGAGCGGCGACGAGGGACCCACCAACAAGACGACCCGCACCCAGATCAAGAAGGAACTCGCGGGCGACGCCAAGAACATGCGCTGGTGGCGTGTCGTCAGCGCCACCGGCAAGAACAAGGACGGTCACGCCCGGTCGTACGAGCTCGTCCCCGGGTCCACCACCAAGTACCCGGGCCGCAGCTACACCAAGCACGACGTGTACTTCACCGAGTACAACAAGTGTGAGCAGTTCGCCAGCGACAACCTGCTCAACTGCGGTCCCGGCGCCAAGAAGTCCGTCGACGGCTGGATCAACGGGCAGACCCTCACCCACCCGGTGGTCTGGATGAACGTGGGCTTCCACCACATAGCCCGGGACGAGGACCAGCAGCCCATGCCGGTTCACTGGCAGGGCTTCTCCATCGCCCCGCGCGATGTCACGGCTATGAATCCGCTCACGCCCGCCGCGCTCGCCAACCAGAACGGGCATGTCGAAAGCGGTAGTTGAGAAACGACCCTGTCCATCCTGCTGCATCGCCGACCGCTTGCGGAGTACCCTTCCTTGATCGTTGGCCGGGACCGGCCACGGGGAGAGCTCGGGGGAGCGGAAGGCGGTGCACGGGTGGGCTCGGGAGGGCTGGAGCTGCCCCCTGGTGACGAGGGTCACGAGGGTAACTCCACAGAGGTCCCGCCCGGCGCGGTGTCCCTGGCACGGCCGATGGGGACGGGTTCCATCGGCCCGGAACTGGACTGGGACGCCGACGCCTGGCACGAGGTGCGGACACGCGCCCAGCGGGCCGGCCGGGCCTACATCTGGCTGAACCTCGTCGAACAGCGGTTGCGCGCGGTCGTGGCCGCTGTTCTGCGTCCCATCTACGAACCCGTCCACGGCGACGAGTGGGTGGTCGCCGCCGCCGGCCCGGCCGGCCAGGAATGGGTGCAGCGCGCGGTGGCCGTACGGGAAGTCAGCCGCCGCAAGGGCTACTTGCTCGACCCCGCCGACGACAACGTCCTCAGCTTCCTCACGTTGCCGCAGCTGCGCGAGCTGATGGTGCAGCACTGGCCGTGCTTCGAGCCGTACGTCGACGAGCGCCGTGACGTCGAACTCGCCCTGGACGAGCTGGAGGTCACCCGCAACGTCGTCTCCCGGAACCGGGCCCTCTCCGAGGCCGTTCTCAACCAGGCCGAGCGGGCCTCGGGCAAGCTCCTGGAGACCCTCGGCGCGGGCGGTGACGTCCCCTCCGCGCGCCGGCTGCCGGTGGACGCGGTCGAGGACCTGGTGGGCGACCGGTACGGGGACGTGGTCGCCGTGCACACCGACCGGGTGCGGCTGATGCGCCAGTTCCCCGCCGAGGACCTCTTCGGCGGTGCGCGTCGCCTCGACGCCATCGGGATCGGCCTCAACCTGCTGGTGCAGAACTTTTCCGGGCGGCGGCTGGTGCGGCTGGCGGAGTCCGGCTGCCGGGTGAGGCTGCTGTTCCTGAACCCCGCCTCCAGCGCGGTGAAACGGCGGGAACGGGAACTCGGCCTCAAGCGGGGCGAGTTGAGCCGCGCCGTGGAGATGAACATCCTGCACATGCGCCGGGTGCGGTCGAACCTGCGTGACCCGGGCGCCTTCGAGATCCAGGTCTTCGACGAGACGCCCCGCTTCACGGCCTACCTCGTCGACGGGGACGCCTCGGACGGGGTCGCGATCGTGCAGTCGTATCTGCGCCGGACGCGCGGGATGGAGGCGCCGGTGCTGGTGCTGCGGGGCGGAAGCCGGGTGGTCAAGTCGGGCGAGGCGGAGGAGATCGGCCTTTTCCCGACATACCGTGAGGAGTTCGAGGTGGCCTGGGCCGATTCGCGGCCGGTGTCCTGAGTCGCTCACCTTCCCCAAGCGGAACGCGGTCCTCTGATTGTCAGTGGCTCATGGGATCGTGGAGACCACTGGGGGAAAGCACCACCAAGAAGGTAAGAAGGGGGGCCAGGCATGGGCTGGCACCATGAGCTGCTGATCGGCTTCGACCTGGAGACGACCGGGACCGACCCGGGCGAGGCGCGCATCGTCACCGGCGCGGTGATCGAGGTGCGGGGCGGCGAACCGCTCGGCCGCCGCGAATGGCTGGCCGATCCGGGCGTGGAGATCCCGGCGGACGCGGTCGCGGTGCACGGCATCACCAACGAGCGCGCGACGAGCGAGGGCAGGCCGGCCGACCAGGTCGCGGACGCCATCGCGGACGTCCTGACGACGTACTGGAAGACGGGCGTACCGGTGGTCGCCTACAACGCGAACTTCGACCTCACCCTGCTCTCCGCCGAGTTGCGCAGGCACGGTCTGCCGTCCTTGCGGGAGCGGCTCGGCGGCCTCGATCCGGCGCCGGTGATCGACCCGTACACGATCGACCGCTCCGTCGACCGCTACCGGCGCGGCAAGCGCAACCTGGAAGCGGTGTGCACGGAGTACGGCGTCCTGCTGGACGCGGCCCACGACGCCTCGGCGGACGCCCTGGCCGCGGCGCGGCTCGCGTGCGCGATAGCCGAGCGGCATCCCAAGGTCGCGGCGCTCGGGCCGGTGGAGCTGCATCGGCGCCAGATCGACTGGTACGCCGAATGGGCGGCGGACTTCCAGAGCTTCCTGCGCCGCAAGGGGGAGACGGACGCCGTGGTGGACGGCACCTGGCCGCTGCGGGAGGCGGTGGGCGAGGTCGTGTGAGGCGGTCTCCGGTCGGCACACCGCCGGGCGCGACGACATTCCGCTCGCGGTGCCGGTCCGCCCGACGGCCCTCCTGGCAGGATGGCCGGCATGGAACGTGTGCTGGGAATCGGTGGACACTTCATGCGGGCTGCCGATCCGGCGGCGCTGAGCGCCTGGTATCGCGACAGCCTGGGGCTGGACGTCGACGAGTACGGGCTGTGGCGTCAGGAAGCCGGACCGACGGTGTTCGCGACGTTCGAGTCCGGCACCGACTACTTCGGGTCCCGCGACCAGCAGACGATGCTCAACTTCCGGGTCCGGGACCTGGACGCGATGCTCGCGCAACTGCGCTCCCGGGGAGCGGACGTGGCCGAGGAGACGCAGGACATGGAGGGCGTCGGCCGATTCGGCTGGGTCACCGATCCGGAGGGCAACCGGATCGAGCTCTGGCAGCCCGCCTGACCACTACTGCCCGCGCCTCTCACGGGGGTTCGGGGGCGGAGCCCTCGAGGACGGGCCGGGCAGGGGCGAGGGGGGTGACGGGGGCGAGGACCCTGCCGGGTGTACTGCGCGCGCGGTGGGCGCGTTCCACCGACTGACCCCAGTACGTGCCCGTGACCATCAGCGTCGCGCCCAACGCGGTCAACGGCGTCAGATGTTCGCCGCCGAGGGCGATGCCGATCGCGGCGGCCCAGATCGGCTCCGTGCCCAGCAGCAGGCTGGCCCGGCTCGCCGAGGTGCGCTGCACGGCCCAGGTCTGGGCGAGGAACGCGAACACGCTGCAGAACAGGGCGAGATAGAGCAACTGCGTCCAGGTCCCGGCGTCGGCGCGGGCGAGGGCGGGCAGGTCGGGGGCGGCGGCCGGCAGGAACAGGGCCGTGCCGATCAGGGTCTGGAGTGTCGTCAGCTGAAGGGGACGGATCGGCCGGCCCGTGGTGAGACGCCCGACGAGGGCGACATGGACCGCCCGGACCAGCGCCGCGCCCAGCATCAGCACATCGCCGAGACGCGGTGCGTGGAAGCCGTTGCCGGACATGAGCAGGCCCACGGCGAGGACACAGACGCCTGCGGCGGCGTAGAAGGCCGGGGGCAGCCCGCCGGGGTGTCCGGCGCGGTCCAGGAGAGGGGTGAGCACGATGGTCAGGCTGATGATGAGGCCCGCGTTGGCGGCGGTGGTGTGGGCGACCCCGTATGTCTCCACGACGAGGACGGCGGCCTGGGTGACCCCGAGCGGCAACCCGGCCCGCACCTCCTCGCGGGTCCACAGGCGAGAGCCGCTGCCCCGCCCCCGTTCCTTCCCCCGTCCGCCGGCGGCGACCACCCCGAGACAGGCGAGCGCGGACACGGCGTACCGCGCGAACAGGACCACGAGGACGGGCAGGGCGGAGGTCGCCGTCTGGGCGGACAGATAACTGGAGCCCCAGACGAGCGCGACAAGAAGGAGTACCGCGTCGGTACGGCGGGAGTCGGACACGCGACCACGGTGCACCGACGACGACTCTGAAGCCTAGGACCACCTTCTAAAAGGATCTGTTAGTTTCCCTACACCATCCGCCTACACTCCTCCCGTGGACGAACGTCAGCTGAGGATCCTGCGCGAACTCGGTGAGCTGGGCAGTGTCACCGCCGTCGCCGACGCGCTGCTCGTCACGCCCTCGGCGATCTCGCAGCAACTGCGGCTGCTCCAGCGCGCCATTCCGGTCCCGCTCACCGAGCGACAGGGCCGGCGGCTGGTGCTGACCGACGCCGGACAGGCGCTGGCGGGCGCGGCGACCGAGGTGGAGTCGGCGCTGGCGCGGGCCCGGCACACCGTCGAGGAGTTCCTGGACCGGCCGGACGGGCAGGTGTCCGTGGCGGCGTTCCACAGCGCGGGCGCCGCGTTCTTCCCCCTGCTGCTGCGGGCCCTGTCAGCTCCGGACGGGCCGGTTCTCGCGCTGGCCGACAAGGATGTGCCGCAGGACGACTTCCCGCCGCTGACCAGGGAGTACGACCTGGTCCTGGCCCACCGACTGGACCACGCCCCGCCCTGGCCGCGGACGGTGACGGCGACCCCGCTGCTGCGCGAACCCCTCGACGTGGCGATGCCCGCCGACCATCCGCTCGCCGCCAAGCGACGGCTGACCCCCGGCGATGTGGCCGACCAGCCATGGATCGCCGTACACGACGGCTTCCCGATCATGGCGACGATCGAGGCCATCGCCACCGCGGCGGGCAGACGGCCCCATCTCGCCCACCGCATCAACGAGTTCGCGGTGGCGGCGGAGGCGGTGGCCGCAGGCGGAGGCCTCGCCCTGATGCCCCGCTGGACCTCCCGCCCCCACCCCGCCCTGACCCTCAAACCCCTGACAGGCATCCGGGCCAACCGCCGCATCGACGCCCTGCACCGCCCAGAACGAACAGCCCGAAGGGCGGTAAGAACGGTCCTGACCGAACTACAACAAGCAGCCCAAAAAATCAGGGTCGGGGACCGATAGGGGCGCGGGGAACTGCGCGACAAGCCACAACCAACCCGCACCCGCCCCACAACACCAGGCCCCACCCCCCTAGGCGCTCAAAACGCATACCACCGCACAGTCAAATCCCCCTCCCGCAAAGACCTCACCCGCCGAGAAAACTCCACCACCGCCCCCGGATTGACCGGCGCATGCTGCGCCACCCACGCACAGCTCGCCGTCTCCCGAGCCCCCCGCAACACCGAACACCCCTCCCACTCCCGCACATCCCACCCGTACGCCCCCGTGAACGCGTCATAAGCCTCCGCAGGAACCCCGTACCGGTCGTGGGAGAGAGCCATGACCACCAGGTCGTGTTCGCGCAGGTCGGCGGAGAAGGTCTCCAGGTCGACCAGGACCGGACCGTCGGGCCCGATGTGGACGTTGCGGGGAAGCGCGTCGCCGTGGATCGGCCCGGGCGGCAGCTGCGGGGTGAGCGCGGCGGCGGCCGCCGCGAACCCGTCGCGTCGCTCACGCAGATAGGCCGCGTCCGCCGGGTCGATCGCGTCGCCGGCGAGCCGCAGCCAGCGTTCGACACCGCCCAGCAGCTCCCGGGGCGGCAACACGAACGAGCCGGGGAGCGGCAGGGCGTGGACGATCCGCAGGAGTTCGGCCAAATCCGCGGGTTCGGCGGGGCGTACGGGATCGGGCAGCCGGTGCCACACGGTCACCGGGTGGCCGTCCACGAGGAGCGCCTCCCGGGTGGCCGCGCGTACCGCCGGTACGTCCGCCTCGGCGAGCCAGTGCGCGATGTCCAGCTCCCGCCGCGCACGGTCGAGGAGTTCGGCGTCGCGGCCCACCTTGACGACCAGGTCACCGGCCGCGAACACGGCGTTCTCGCCCAGCGCGAGCAGCCGAGCGCCCGCTGCCGCGCCGGGCGGCAGTACGTCCGCCGTGGCCAGTACGTCCCGGGCCCGTGCCTCGTCCATGGTCCGCCTTTCGTGCAGTCCCTGTAGTCCCTGTAGTCCCTGCGGTCACTCGTACCCGGCTGTGGATGTCCGTGTACGTCCGCGAACGGCGTCGGGTTCACGCCATCCGCCGGTCAGTGTCGCATTCGCGCTGGTCGGGCGTTTGCGTGGTGCCTTGACTGCCTACACGGGCTTCACGACCATGACGGGGCCACCTCGGGCGACCCACCTCGGACGACCAACCTCGGACGACCAAAGGAGCCGACCACGTGACATTGGCGACCGGAACGAGGCGGCCGACTGAGCGCGCGACCCGCGCCGGACCGAAGAGAGGCCGGTCACTCGGCGGCCACGGCGCCTGGTTCCTGGTCCTGCCCGCCCTGATCCCGATCCTCGTCCTGAGCGTGGGACCGCTGCTGTACGGGATCCTGCTGGCGTTCACCGACGCCCAGTCCGGCCGGACCACGTCCACCCGGTGGATCGGCACCCTCAACTTCCAGGACCTGCTGCACGACACGCTGTTCTGGGAGTCGTTCCGGATCGGGCTGGTCTGGGCGGTCGGGGTGACCGCGCCCCAGTTCCTGCTCGCGCTCGGCCTCGCCCTACTCCTCAACCAGGAGTTACGGCTGCGCTGGCTGGCCCGCGCCCTCGCGATCGTCCCGTGGGCGATGCCCGAGGTCGTCGTCGGCATCATGTGGCGGCTCGTCTACAACGCGGACGCCGGAGTCCTCAACGAGACGCTGCGCGACCTGGGTCTGGGCGACGGACGCGACTGGCTCAGCGGCCTTGCCACCGCGCTGCCCGCCGTCATCGTCGTCGGCGTCTGGGCGGGGATGCCGCAGACGACGGTGGCCCTGCTCGCCGGCCTGCAGAACACCCCGCGCGAACTGCACGAGGCGGCGGCGATGGACGGCGCCGGCGCCTGGCGCCGCTTCCGGACGGTCACCTGGCCAGCCCTGCGGCCGGTCGCGTTCGCCATCACCGCCCTCAACCTCATCTGGAACTTCAACTCCTTCGCCCTGGTGTACGTACTGACGAACGGCGGCTCCGGCGGACGTACCCGCCTGCCGATGCTCTTCGCCTACGAAGAGGCCTTCCGCTACGGGCAGTTCGGCTACGCGGCGGCGATGGGCTGTGTGATGGTCGCGCTGATCTCCGTCCTTCTCGCCGTGTTCCTCGTCGGCCGGCTGCGGGGAGGCGAGGAGAGTTGAGGACCAGCAAGAGCGCCCGCGTCGGCCAGTACGCGGCCCTTCTCGCGTATCTCGCCTTTCTGGCCCTGCCGTTCCTCTGGCTGCTGTCCACCGCCTTCAAACCCCCGCGCGAACTGGGCAGTCCGCACCCCACCTGGATCCCGAAGAGCCCCACGCTCGACAACTTCCGCCAGGCCTTCGACGAACAGCCGTTGCTGCACGCCGCGTCGAACTCCCTGCTTGCGGCGGCCTCGGCCGCACTGATCGCCGTACTGCTCGCGACCCCGATGGCGTACGTCATGGCCAGACACCGCACGCTCCTCGGGCGCGCGGCCACCGGATGGGTCGTGGTCAGCCAGGCGTTCCCGTTCGTGCTGGTGATCATCCCGCTGTTCCTGGTGCTGAAGAACCTGCGGTTGATCGACTCCGTCTTCGGGCTGGTGATGGTGTACGTGGTGTGGTCGCTGCCGTTCGCGCTGTGGATGCTCGTCGGGTATGTACGGGCCGTGCCCGCCGAGTTGGAGGAGGCCGCGGCTGTCGACGGCGCCGGACGCCTGCGCACCCTGGTCTTCGTCACGGCGCCCCTGCTCGCGCCGGGGATCGTGGCGACGGCGCTGTTCGCGTTCGTCACGGCGTGGAACGAGTTCTTCTTCGCCCTGGTGCTCCTCAAGACCCCGGAGAAACAGACCCTGCCGGTCGTCCTCACCCATTTCATCGGCGCGGAGGGCGTGGCGGACCTCGGCCCGCTGGCCGCCGCCGCGTTCCTGGCGACGCTGCCTTCGCTCGTCGTGTTCGCGATCGTCCAACGCCGCATCACCGGCGGCCTGATGGCAGGGGCGGTGAAGAGCTGATGCGCGCGCGATGGCTCGTCGCCCTGGTGGTGCTGCTGCTCGCCGGTTGCACGGGCGGCACCGCCACCCCGGACGGCGGCCCGGTCACCCTCCGCTTCCAGTCCCTCGCCTGGCAGGACGAGTCCGTCGCCGCCAACAAGGCACTGGTGAAGGAGTGGAACGCGACCCATCCGGACGTCAAGGTCGAGTACGTACAGGGCAGTTGGGACAGCGTCCACGACCAGCTTCTCACCTCCTTCGAGGGCGGCGAGGCTCCGGACATCATCCACGACGCCTCGGACGACCTCGCGGACTTCGCGTACGGCGGTTACCTCGCCGATCTGCGCGAGTTGCTGCCCGAGCGGCTCAAGTCCGACATCCCGCAATGGAGTTGGGAGACGACGACCTTCGGGGACGGCGTCTACGGCGTGCCGTTCCTCCAGGAGCCGCGTGTCCTGATCGCCAACGCGAAGTGGCTGCGGGAGTCCGGGGTCCGTGTCCCCACGCCGGAGCGCCCGTGGAGCTGGACCGAATTCCGGTCGGTGACCCGCGAGTTGAGCGGCGACGGCAAGTACGGCGTCGCCTGGCCGCTCAAGGAGCCCGTCTCGGCCACCCTCAACCTGTCGCTGTCGGCGGGCGGCCGGCTGTTCCACCAGGGAGCGGACGGCAAGGTCACCGTCCGCTTCGACGCCTCGGAGGAAGAAGTCCCCCGTACGATCCACGAGCAGGTCAACTCCGATGACAGCGCGCCGAGTTCGACCCTAGGTAGTGGCGGCTCCGACACCCTGCCCGGGTTCTTCGGCGGCCGGTACGCGATGGTCCCGCTCGGGTTCTCCTACCGCCAGCAGATCGCGCAGCAGGCACCCAAGGGCTTCGAGTGGCAGGTGTTGCCCGCCCCGGCCGGCGCCGACGGACTCACCCAGGGCGTCAGCCCGCAGACCCTCTCCATCGCCGAGGACAGCCGACACCAGGCGCAGGCGGCCGAGTTCATCGACTTCATGCTGCGCCCCGAGAACATGGTCCGCCTCGCCCTCGGCGACTGGATGCTCCCCACAGGCACCGAGGCCCTCAAGTCCCCTTCCCTGCGTACACCCAAGGACGGCTGGGCCACGGGCACGGCCCTCGCCGCCCACCTCCGCTCGGCCCCCGCCCAGTCCGTACGCGGCTACCCGGAGTGGAAGGACAAGGTCGCGACCCCCGCGTTCCAGGAGTACTACAGCGGCGCGATCGACCTCGCCGACCTGCGGAAACGGCTGGAGAAGGACGGAAACCTGGTGCTGGCGCGATACCAGCGGTGAACCGTCCTGCGATGGGCGGAACCGCCCCGTAATTCACGTTGCACGAGACGTCTCGTCTCGCCTATGGTCGAGCCCATGACCCCAGCCCACATCGCCATGTTCTCCATCGCCGCCCACGGCCACGTGAACCCCAGCCTCGAGGTCATCCGCGAGCTGGTGGCCCGCGGCCACCGGGTCACGTACGCCATTCCGCCCGCGTTCGCCGAGAAGGTGGCCGGGACCGGCGCGCGGCCCGTGCCCTACGACTCGACGCTGCCGGGTCCCGATGCCGATCCGGAGGCGTGGGGCACCACCCTCCTCGACAATGTCGAGCCTTTCCTCGCCGACGCGATCCAGGCACTCCCGCAGCTCATCGAGGCATTCGAGGGGGGTGCGGGAAGCGAGGCGGGTGTGCCGGACCTCGTCCTGCACGACATCGCCTCCTATCCGGCCCGCGTTCTCGCCCACCGCTGGGGCGTACCGGCGGTCTCCCTCTCGCCGACTCTCGTCGCCTGGGACGGGTACGAGGAGGAGATCGCCGAGCCGATGTGGGCCGAGCCCCGGCGGACCGAGCGGGGGCGGGCCTACTACGAACGGTTCGAGGGCTGGCTGAAGGAGAACGGGATCACCCAGCACCCCGATCCCTTCGCCGGCCGCCCCGCCCGTTCCCTCGTCCTGATCCCGAGGGCGTTGCAGCCGAACGCCGACCGCGTCGACGAACGCGTCCACACCTTCGTGGGCGCCTGTCAGGGCGACCGCTCGGAGCAGGGCGACTGGCGGCGGCCCGCCGACGCGGAGAAGGTGGTCCTGGTCTCGCTCGGGTCCGCCTTCACCAAGCAGCCTGAGTTCTACCGGAAGTGCGTGCGGGCCTTCGGCGACCTGCCCGGGTGGCATGTGGTGCTGCAAGTCGGCCGGCATGTCGGCGCCGACGAACTGGGTCCTCTCCCAGCCAGCGTCGAAGTACGGTCCTGGGTACCGCAGTTGGCGATCCTGCGGCAGGCCGACCTGTTCGTCACGCACGCCGGGGCCGGCGGCAGTCAGGAGGGGCTGGCCACCGCCACGCCGATGATCGCCGTACCGCAGGCCGCCGACCAGTTCGGCAACGCGGAGATGCTGCAGGGGCTCGGGATCGCCCGCCACGTGCCCACGGAGAAGGCGACCGCCGAGACACTGCGCGCCGCCGCCCTCGCGCTCGTGGACGATCCGGAGGTCGCCCGGCGGCTCGCGGAGATCCAGGCCGGGATGGCGAAGGAGGGCGGCACCCGGCGGGCCGCCGACCTGATCGAGGCCGAGCTTCCCCGATAGTGAACGGGAAGAGGGCCCGTTGGCTCCCCGGTGACCAACGGGCCCTCAGTTCAAGGGATTTGCAGGGTGCTCAGAGGGTTGCGACGAGCGATCGGAGTGACTCAGACCCCGACCCGCTCACCCTCCACGGCAGGCGGCGGAGGCGGTGACGCGGGCTCCGTCGTCTCGTCGTGCGTCATGTCCGGCAGGCGGTTGAGCCACTTCGGGAAGTACCAGTTGCGGTCGCCGAGCAGGGCCATCACCGCGGGCAGCAGCACACCCCGGATGATCGTCGCGTCGATGAGCACCGCCGCCGCGAGGCCCACACCCATCTGCTTCATGGACTGCATCGACAGCGTCCCGAAGATGGCGAACACGGCCACCATGATGACGGCGGCACTGGTGACGACCCCGGCCGTGGTGACCACCCCGTGCTGGATCGCGTCCTTCGTCGTACGGCCCCGCAGATGCGCCTCGCGGATACGCGAGACGACGAACACGTGGTAGTCCATCGACAGGCCGAACAGGATCACGAAGAGGAACAGCGGCAGCCAGGTGATGATGGCGCCGACCCCCTCCGCGCCCACCAGCGACGCGCCCCAGCCGTGCTGGAAGACGGCGACCAGGATGCCGTAGGCCGCCCCGACCGAGAGCAGGTTGAGCACGATCGAGGTGATCGCGATCGTCAGGGAGCGGAACGACAGGAGCATCAGCAGGAAGGCGAACACGACCACGAAGGCGAACACCGGGGCGACCGCACCCGCGAGTTGGTCGTTGAAGTCCTTCGAGCCTGCGACCTGCCCGGTGATCGGCGCCTGGACACCCTCGACCTTGCCGAGCGTGGCCGGACGTACCTCGTCGCGCAGCTTGTCCAGGCTCTCCCCGGCCTTGTCCAGGTCGGAGCCGCCGACCAGCGGTACGTACACGAAGGCGATGTTCTCGGCGTCGTGCAGCTTGATGTCGACCGGGCCGCGCGAGGCACCCGAACTGATCGCCAGCGCACGGAAGTCGGCCAGCGCGGACTTCACGTCGGCCGCGTTGATGTCCTTCGCCTTGACGATCACCTCGGCCGGCTCGGAGCCGCCGGGGAAGGCGTCGTTGACCCGGTTGTAGGTGCCGACGATCGGCAGCGAGTCGCCGAACTCCTGGTCGAGGGTGAGGTTCTGGGTCTTCATGCCGAGCGCGGGCGCGGCCACGGCGAGCAGCGCACCGGCCGCGACCACCAGCGAGACGGCCGGCCTGGCGAGTACGACCTTCAGCACGGCCGTCCAGAAGCGGCTCTCCCCGTTGCCCTTGCCGCTGTTCGCGTTCTTGCGCCGCTTGTCCGGGTGCAGGAACGGGATCCTGCCCTTCTCGACCCGCTCACCGAGCAGCGACAGCAGCGCCGGAAGGACCGTCACCGAACCGACCATGGCGACCGCCACGACCATCAGCGAGGCCAGGCCCATCGCCTCGAACGTGGCGAGACCGGTGAACAGCATGCCCGCCATCGCCACGCACACCGTGACACCGGAGACGATGATCGCCCGGCCACTGGTCGCCGCCGCGATCTGCAGCGCGGCCTCGGGGCTGCGGCCCGCGGCCCGCTCCTCGCGCTCCCGGCGCAGATAGAACAGGCAGTAGTCGACGCCGACCGCGAGACCGACGAGCAGCATCACGGAACTCGCGGTGTCGTCCATCGGCTGGAGGTGGCTGACGATGCCCATCAGACCCATCGTCGCCATGATCGCGGTGATCGCCAGCGCCACCGGCAGCAGCGCCGCGACCAGCGCGCCGAACGCGATCAGCAGAATGCCGAGGGCCACCGGTACGGCGGACAGCTCCGCCTTCTTGAAGTCGTCCCCGAAGGCGTCGTCGAACGTCTTGTTCATGCTGGCGCCGCCGATCTCCTCGATCCGCAGCTCCGAGTGGTCCTTCTGGACGTCCGCGACGGCCTTCAGCACCGGCTCGACCCGCTCGCCCGCCGTGTCGGCGTCACCCCGCATGTCGAACTGGACGAGCGCACTGCGTCCGTCCTTCGAGAGGGTGTTCGTCTCGTAGGGCGACTGGACGTCCGTGACCTTGCCGGTCTTGTCGACCGCCTTCATGACATCGGCGACGGCGGCCCGGAAGGCGGGATCCGTGGCCTTGACGCCCGAGTCCTTCGTCTGGATGAGGACGGTCTCGCTCGCGGGTTCGTCGATCCCGGCATCCTCGATGATCTTGGCAGCCGTGTGGGTCTCGCCCCCCAGCTGGTCGCTCTCCTTGACCTCGACGCTGCCGGCGGCCGAGCCGAGGCCCATCGCCAGGACGACGAACAACACCCAGATCCCGACGGCCGCCCAGCGATGCCGGGCACTCCAGCCGCCGGCCCGGGCGGCTATGCCCCGCACCCGCGTATCTCCGTTCCTCATGACGGACTTGCCCCCTCGTAAGCGGTGACGGCCCCCTGCCATCACCTTTAGTTCGAAGGTATGGGGCGGATAAGAGCATCTCCTCGTACTCGCCGGTGAGCTGCGCCCGGCCGCGGTCCTCCCCTCGGACACCGGTCTCTCCCCACTGGGTAGGACACCGGCCCCCTACATCTAAATGACGATCTCGGGGTGGTCTATCGGGGGGACTGTCAGTGGGCCGTCCTATGGTGAGCGGATGACTGGTGTGCGGATGGCGACAGATGAGCAGGCGAGGACCTACGCGGCGCTGCTGCGGGGCATCAACGTGGGCGGCAACAAGAAGGTCCCGATGGCCGAGCTGCGCACGCTGCTGGAGGGCCTCGGGTACGGCGGTGTCCGTACGTATCTGCAGAGCGGCAACGCCGTGTTCGCCGCCGGTCACGGGGACGAGGAGTCCCTGGCCGGGGAGATCACGAAGGCCATCGCGCAGCACTTCGGCTTCACCGTCGACGTCATCGTGCGCGACCACGCCCACCTGCGCGCCATCAGGGACGACTGTCCCTTCCCCGCGGCCGAGCTGGAGGCCAGGCAGCTCCACGTCACCTACTTCTCCACCCCCGTCGACGAGGCCCGCTTCGCGGACATCGACCAGGCCGCCCACCTCCCCGAGGAGTTCCGCCTCGGCGACCGCGCCCTGTACCTGTACGCCCCCGACGGCCTCGGCCGCTCCAAACTCGCCGAGCAACTCGCCAAGCCCCGCTATCTGAAGGGCCTGATCGCGACCACCCGCAACTGGAACACGGTGGTCAAGCTGGTGGAACTGACCGAGGACGAGGCGTGAGGGAGGCGACCTCGGCGCCTGACGACGGTCATGACGTGGAGGCCGTCATCCAAGCCGAGCTGCGGCTGCTAGACCCGGAGGTCCGCGCCTCACCGGAGCTGACGGGAGCGCTGCTGCACCCCGGGTTCCACGAGTTCGGTGCCTCGGGCCGGCACTGGGACCGGGCGTCGATCATCGCGTCCCTCGCCGCGACCACCGACCCGGGCGCCCCTCGCATCGCGGTCTCGCGGATGACGGGCGTACGCCTGGCCCCCGACCTGGTCCAGCTCACCTTCGACACGGAGAACAACGGCCGCCGCGCCCACCGGAGTTCACTGTGGCGCCGGAACTCCGAAGAAGGGGGCTGGCTGCTGTACTTCCACCAGGCGACCCCGTTCCACAGTGAGCACGGCGATGAGGACGATGAGGACAACGACGGGGACGGCTGACCTACCGGACGGCGTCGAGGCGAGCGAGTTCGGCCCCTGGCAGTCGTACGGACCCGGCGGCCAGGTTCTCCTCCAGGTGTACGAGTGAGCCCGTGCCCGGGGTCGGGCAGAGCACCGGGGAACGGTGCAGCAGCCAGGCCAGTGCGATCTGGGCCGGAGTCGCTCCGTGCGCGGCGGCGATCTCCGCACACACCGGGTCCGTCGCCAACTCGCCGTTGCCCAGCGGAAACCAGGGCAGGAACGCGATGCCGCTCGCCTCGCACAGCCTCAACACCGGCTCGGCGGAGCGGTCGAGGAGGTGATAGCGGTTCTGGACGGATGCGATGGACGTCAACTCCGTTGCTGCGTAGAGCTGTTCGGCAGCCACCGAGTCCAGGCCGAGATGACGGATCTTGCCCTCCGTGCGCAACTCGTCGAGGGCGCCCAGCTGTTCGGCCATCGGGACGCGCGGGTCGAGCCGGTGCAGCTGATACAGGTCGATGGTCTCGCGGCGCAGCCGACGCAGGCTCGCCTCGCACATCGCCCGCAGCCGCTCCGGCCGGCCGTCGATGTGCCAGGCGTCGGGGCCGGTCCGTACGACACCGCCCTTGGTGGCGACCAACACCCCGGCCGGGTAAGGGTGCAGGGCCTCGGCGATGAGTTCCTCGGCGATCGACGGGCCGTAGTTGTCGGCGGTGTCGATGAGTGTCACGCCCCGGTCCACGGCCCGGCGCAGCACGGCCACCGCGTCGTCCCGGTCCCCGCGCGGGCCCCAGTAGCCGGGGCCGGTCAACTGGGCCGTGCCGTAGCCGAGGCGGTCGACCTGAAGCTCGCCGCCGATCGTGAATCTTTCCGAAGCCATGCGACGGACGGTACCTGCGCGCTGCACGCACCATGGCAGGCTGGCCGTCATGCGTTACATCATCATCGGGGCAGGGGCGGTCGGCGGTGCCATCGGCGGACGGCTGGCCGGGGCGGGACACGAGGTGGTCCTCGTCGCGCGGGGCGCCCAGTACGAGGCGCTGCGCGCGCACGGGCTGCGGCTGGTGGCGCCGGACGGGACGCACACGTACCGCCTGCCCACCGTCGACGGACCCGCCGGGCTCGGGAAGCTGCGCGCCGACGACGTGCTCGTCCTCACCGTGAAGACGCAGGACACCGAAGCAGCCCTGGCGGCCTGGGGGCCGGCGCCCGTCGAGGGCGGCGGTACGGCGGCGGAGCGGCTGCCGTTGCTCTGCGCGCAGAACGGCGTGGAGAGCCCACGTCTCGCGCTGCGCCGCTTCCGGCGGGTGTACGGGGTCTGCGTCTGGCTCCCCGCGGCCTACGAGGAACCCGGCGTCGTCTCCGCCGCGGGCGACCCGCTCACCGGCATCCTCTTCCTCGGCCGTTACCCGCACGGCACCGACGACACCGTCCGCCGGATCGCCGCCGACTGGGAGAAGGCGCCGGCCATTGAGGCGCCGGTCGTGGCGGACGTGGCGCGCTGGCAGTACGCCAAGCTGCTCACCAACCTGGGCAACGCCATCCGGGCGCTCAGCGGCCCGGCGGACAGCGCGGAGAGCGAACGGCTGCGCGAGCGGGTGTACGCCGAGGGCGAGTCGGTGCTCGCGGCGGCGGGGATCCCGTACGCGAGCGCCGAAGAGGCGAAGGCGAGGCGCGGCGACAAGATCACCCTGCGACCGCTGCCCGGCACCGAGCCCGGCGGCGGCTCCTCCTGGCAGTCGCTCAGCCGGGGCACCGGCACGATCGAGAGCGACTACCTGAACGGCGAGATCGCGCTCCTCGGCAGGCTGCACGGAGTGCCGGCACCTCTGAACGAACTGCTGCAACGACTGGCCAACACATTCGCGAAAGAACGTCGGCCGGCCGGCTCGATGCCTTCTGCGGAACTCGTACGGCTGGCTGAAGAGGCTGTCCTCAGAAAAAGCCCAAGTCAGCCTCAGAATTAGCTCTGCGTGTGGAAAAGAGAAGGGTTCAGGCGCTCATCGCAGGCGACAGTATTGCTTTCGCGGACGCCATGTCGAACCTGTGCAGAATTACCTGTGCCACTTCCGGCGCCGCCCCCAGCACATCGGCGAGAACATCCGCGTTCGCCGCGCCCCGCGCGATACGGTCCGGCAGAAAGCCCGGAGCGAGTACGTAGGGCGCGACCGCGATCTTCGAACAGCCCAGCGCCCGCAGTTCCCGTACCGCGTCCTCGGTGCGGGGCAGTGCGGCGGAGGCGAACGCAGGCCGCACGGCACACCAACCGGTGCGCCGCCACTCCCGCGCGATTTCAGCGATCACTGCGATCGCCTCCGGGTCGGTGGACCCCGCCGAGGCCAGCACGACCCCGGTCGAGGACTTGTCGGCGGGCGTCAACCCCGCCTCGTACAAACGGCGTTCCAGCGCCGACAGAAGCAGCGGGGACGGACCCAGCACCTCCGCCTGCCGGATCCGCAGCCGCGGCGGCGCGTCCCGGAGCACCGCGGGGATGTCCGCCTTCGCGTGGAACGCGCGGGTCAGCAGCAGGGGAAGGGCCACCACGTCCCGTACGCCCTCCGCCGCCAGCGACTCCAACACCCCCTGCACGGAAGGGATGTTGAAGTCGAGGAAGCCGGTCTCGACCCGTACCCCGGGGCGCAGCGCGCGCACCCGCCGTACGAGAGCGTGCACCGTCGCGGCGTGCCGCGGGTCGCGGCTGCCGTGAGCGATGACGAGAAGGACCGGCTTCATGGGGATCAGCTCTTCACCAGCAGACCGCGACTGCGCAGCACCCACCGCTCCAGCGGGCTGAAGATCAGCAGGTCGATCGCGATGCCGACGAACAGGATGAGCAGGATGGCGAGGAAGACCGTGGCCATGCTGCTGTTGGTGCGGCCCACCTCGAGGAGCTGGCCCAGCCCCATGCCCATGTCCGGCGACTGGGCGATGATCTCGGCGGCCATCAGCGAACGCCACGAGAACGCCCAGCCCTGCTTCAGACCGGCCACATAGCCGGGCAGCGCCGCCGGCATCACGATGTGCCAGGTGCCGCGCAGTCCCGTCGCGCCCAGGGTGCGGCCCGCGCGCAGGAACAGCGGGGGCACCTGGTCGACGCCCGACACCAGACCGTTGGCGATCGAGGGGACGGCGCCGAGCAGGATCACCGTGAACATCACGGAGTTGTTCAGGCCCAGCCAGATCACGGCGGGCGCGACCCAGGCCACCGACGGCAGCGACTGGAGACCGGACAGAATCGGGCCGAACGCCGCGCGGACGAACTTCACCCGAGCCACCAGCAGTCCCAGCGGCGTCCCGATGGCCAGCGCGAACAGGAAGCCGAGCAGACCGCGGGAGACACTGCCCCAGATGTACTCGAGGAGGGTTCCCTTGAGCCACTGTTCCTCGACCTCGCCCCAGACGTCGGCCGGGGACGGCAGCTTCGACGGGTTGTCGACGACCGGGTAGAGCAAGGCCCAGGCCACCAGCACCACCGCGACGGCGATGATGGGCGGCAGGATCTTGTTCTTGAAGGTCTGGCTGAACGGCGGCCGGCCGGCGGCCGTGGTCTCCAGCGCGTCGAGGCCCGCCTCCACGCTCCCGGCGTCCAGCGCCGGCGTCGTCTCAGTGCTGGCCATGACGGCGGATCTCCTCCCGCAGTACGTCGGTGATCTCAAGGGACAGTTCGGCGACGGGCGCGTCCTCGATGCGACGCGGCTGAGGGATGCCGACCGTCCACTCGCGGGCGATCCGGCCCGGCCGGGACGACAGCAGGATCACCCGCTGCGCGAGCCGGACCGCCTCACGCACGTTGTGCGTGACGAAGAGGACGGACACACCGGTCTCCGCCCAGATCCGCGTCAGCTCGTCGTGCAGCAGGTCCCGCGTGATGGCGTCGAGAGCCGAGAACGGCTCGTCCATCAGCAGCAGGTTGCTCTCCTGGGCGAGGGCCCGGGCCAGCGCCGCGCGCTGGCGCATCCCGCCGGACAGTTCGTGGACGCGCTTGCCGTACGCGCCCTTCAGGCGGACGAGCCCGAGGAGCTCCTCGGTCCGCTCACGCCGTTCGTTCTTCGGAACTCCCCTGAGCTTGAGGGCGAGTTCGATGTTCTTGCCCGCGGTCAGCCACGGGAAGAGAGCGTGCTCCTGGAACATCAGGGCCGGGCGGCCGTCCGTCGCGATGGAGCCGACGGTCGGCTTGTCGAGGCCCGCCACCAGGTTCAGCAGGGTGGACTTGCCGCAGCCCGAGGCCCCCAGGAGGGTGACGAACTCGCCGGGCGCGACATCGATGCTGATGTCGTCCAGGACGAGCTGCTGCCCGCCCGGTCCTGCGAAGGACTTCGAGACATGCTCAAGGCGAGCGGCGTACTCCACCGACTCTTCGGCCTTGGCGAGGGTCGTTGCCATGGTCGTCACCTCCTGGGAACTCGTCGGGCGGGGATCAGCTGGCGCCGAGGCCGGCGTCGTCGACGGTGCTTTCGCCCTCGGCCGTGAGGACCTTGTTCAGGATCGTGAGGTCGTAGATGCCCTTCAGGTCGGGCTTCTTCAGCAGACTGGCCTTGACGGCGTGCTCAGCCTCGGTGTTGAGGGTGGCTGCCAGCGGGTCGTTGGTGAACTGGATCGACGTCCAGGCCGGGTCCAGGACGTTCGGCTTGAGCGCCTTGCCGGAGTCCGCCTCCAGCTGCTTGTTCGCCACGGCCTTCGCCTGGTCGGGGTTGGCGTTGATCCACTTGTTGGCCTCGACCGAGGCCTTCAGGACCGCCTCGACCGCCTTCGGGTGCTCCTTGAGGAAGGCCTGCCGCACGATGATGTTCGTGATGACGAACTTCTTGTCCGGCCACAGCGACGCCTCGTCGAGCAGCACCTTGGCGCCTTCCGCGACCAGCTTGGACGCGGTCGGCTCCGGCACCCACGCACCGTCGATGGCACCGGACGCGTAGGCGTCAGGGGTGATCTTGTTGTCGGTGCGGACCACCGACACATCGCCCTTGCCGGTCTCCGCGTCGACCTTCCACCCCTGGTCGGCGATCCAGTTGAGGAACGCCACGTCCTGGGTGTTGCCCAGCTGCGGGGTCGCGATCTTCTTGCCCTTGACGTCCTTCAGGGACTTGATCTTCTTGGGGTTGACGACCAGCTTGACGCCACCGGAGGCCGAACCGCCGATGATGCGCAGGTTGGTGCCGTTCGCCTTGGTGTAACCGTTGATCGCCGGGGAGGGGCCGATCCAGCCGATGTCGATGGAGCCCGCGTTGAGCGCCTCGATCTCCGAGGGGCCGGCGTTGAAGATCTGGTACGCGGCCTTGGTGGCGCCCAGTTCCTTCTGGAACAGGCCCTGCTGGCGGGCGACGAGCGCGGTGCCGTGCGTCAGGTTGCCGAAGTAGCCGATCTTGACGGAGCCGAGGCCGTCGATCTTGGACGAACCGGTGGCGACCTTCTCCTTGGCGTTGTCGGCCGTGGAGTCGGAGCCGTAGCCGCAGGCGGCGAGCGTGAGCAGGGGAAGTGCGGCGATGACCGCGAGGGAGCGGCGAAGAGCGGATGAAGCAGGCACGGGAGGTGTTCCTCTCGGAGGCCCGGCGGTCACGGTCTCTCAGGTCGTGGCCGGGAGTTCGGCAGGTCTTCGTCGATGTCGGGACGTCCGGTGGGGGGACAGGGCGCGCAGGCAGTGCGCGTACGTCAAAACGCACATCGCGCCACCCCGCCCTGCCCGCTGCCGAGGGCGCCGCTGCCGACGCGGCCGCCCTCCTTCGCGAACGTGGAGTAGTAGTCGGTGGAGTTCATGTCAGAAGTCCCACCCGTCGTCCTCGGCCTCGTCCTTGACGGGCTCCGGGGACGCGAACGACTCGCCGACCATGCCCGCGGTGAGCGTGGTGCCGTCGTTCGGGTCGATCAGGATGAACGAGCCGGTGCGACGGGAGTCGGCGTACGAGTCCACCGGCAGCGGCTCCGCGGTGCGGATCTTCACGCGGCCGATGTCGTTGGCGACGAGCTGCCCCGGATGCGGGTGCAGGGACAGGTCGTCGAGCGTGAGCCGGGACGGGATGTCCTTGACGATCGCCTTGACCGTGCGGGTGCCGTGCTTGAGGAGCACCCGGTGGCCGACCGTCAGCGGCGCGTCGGCGACATGGCACACCGTCGCCTCGACGTCCTGCGTGGTCGGCGGCGCGTCCTTGCTGGGCACGATCAGGTCGCCGCGCGAGATGTCGATGTCGTCCTCCAGGAGGACGGTCACCGACTGCGTCGTCCAGGCGACGTCGACCGACTCGCCGAGCAGGTCGATACCGGCGATCTTCGACGCGTGGCCCGACGGCAGAACCGTCACCGCCTCGCCGACGCGGAAGGAACCGGCGGCGATCTGGCCCGCGTAACCCCGGTAGTCGGGGTGCTCGGCGGTCTGCGGCCGGATCACGTACTGCACGGGCAGGCGGGCGTGGCAGTGGCTCAGGTCGTGGGCGACCGGGACCGTCTCCAGGTGCTCCAGGAAGGTCGGCCCGCCGTACCAGTCCATGTTCGCGGACGGGTCCACCACGTTGTCGCCGGCCAGCGCCGAGATCGGGATCGCGGTGATCTCGGGGACGCCCAGCTCCAGCGCGTACGCCGTGAACTCCTCGGCGATCGCGGCGAACACGGACTCCTGGTAGTCGACCAGGTCCATCTTGTTGACCGCGAGCACCACGTGCGGGACGCGCAGCAGGGCCGCGAGGGCCGCGTGCCGACGGGTCTGCTCGACGACACCGTTGCGGGCGTCGATCAGGATCACCGTCAGCTCGGCCGTGGAGGCACCCGTCACCATGTTGCGGGTGTACTGCACGTGTCCGGGCGTGTCGGCGAGGATGAACCGGCGCTTCGGTGTGGCGAAGTAGCGGTACGCCACGTCGATGGTGATGCCCTGCTCGCGCTCGGCGCGCAGGCCGTCGGTGAGCAGCGCGAGGTCGGGGGTCTCCTGGCCGCGGCTCGCCGAGGCGCGCTCGACGGCCTCCAGCTGGTCGCTGAGGATCGACTTGGAGTCGTGCAGCAGCCGGCCCACCAGGGTGGACTTGCCGTCGTCGACGGAACCGGCGGTGGCGAACCGCAGGAGCGTGGTCTCGGAGAGTTCCGTGGTCGTGGTCATGGCTAGAAGTACCCCTCGCGCTTGCGGTCTTCCATCGCGGCCTCGGACATCTTGTCGTCGGCGCGGGTGGCGCCCCGCTCGGTGAGCCGGGAGGCGGCGATCTCGGCGATGACGTCGTCCAGCGTCACCGCGTCGGAGTCGACGGCGCCCGTGCAGGACATGTCACCGACCGTGCGGTAGCGGACCTGCCGCTTCTCCACGGTCTCGCCCGCCTTCGGGCCGCCCCACTCGCCCGCGGTCAGCCACATCCCGGCCCGCTGGAACACCTCACGCTCGTGCGCGAAGTAGATCTCCGGCAGCTCGATGCCCTCACGGGAGATGTACTGCCACACGTCCAGCTCGGTCCAGTTGGAGAGCGGGAAGACGCGGACGTGCTCGCCGGGAGCGTGCCGACCGTTGTAGAGGTTCCACAGCTCGGGGCGCTGCCGGCGCGGGTCCCACTGCGAGAACTCGTCCCGCAGCGAGAACACCCGCTCCTTGGCCCGGGCCTTCTCCTCGTCGCGCCGGCCGCCGCCGAACACCGCGTCGAACTTCTCGGCCTGGATCTTCTCGGTGAGCGGCAGCGTCTGGAGCGGGTTGCGGGTCCCGTCCGGACGCTCCTTCAGCACACCCCGGTCGATGTAG
Organism: Streptomyces sp. NPDC047042; assembly: GCF_040644035.1. Lineage (NCBI taxonomy): Bacteria > Bacillati > Actinomycetota > Actinomycetes > Kitasatosporales > Streptomycetaceae > Streptomyces > Streptomyces sp. NPDC047042. Next base: position 140,810 of record NZ_JBEYVP010000013.1, read on the forward strand.
TCCTGCACGGAGGCGACATGCAGCCGCAGCCCGTGCGCGGCCACGGCCCGGTCGCGGTACTCCAGCACCTCGGGGAAGTTGTGCCCGGTGTCCACGTGCAGCAGCGAGAAGGGGATCGCCGCGGGGGCGAACGCCTTCAGCGCCAGGTGCAGCATGACGATCGAGTCCTTGCCACCGGAGAAGAGGATCACCGGCCGCTCGAACTCACCCGCCACCTCGCGGAAGATGTGCACGGCCTCGGACTCGAGGGCGTCCAGGTGGGAGAGGGCGTACGGGGCGTCGGTGTCGCCCCCGTGCGTCTTGGCCACGGTCGTCGTCATGCCAGTCCCCTCTCGGTGAGCAGCGCGTGGAGGGCCGCCGCGGACTCCTGGACGGTCTGGTCCTGCGACTCGATCCGCAGATCCGGTGTCTCGGGCTCCTCGTACGGGTCGTCGACCCCCGTGAGCCCGGTCAGCTCGCCGGCGGCCTGCTTGGCGTACAGACCCTTCACATCGCGTACGGAGCACACCTCGACCGGGGTCGCCACATGCACCTCGATGTACGCGGTACCGCTCTCCTGGTGCCGCTTGCGCACGGCCTCACGGCTGTCCGCGTACGGCGCGATCACCGGGACCAGCGTCTTGACGCCGTTACGGGCGAGCAGCTCGGCGAGGAAGCCGATGCGCTGCACGTTCGTGTGCCGGTCCTCGCGGCTGAAGCCGAGGCCCGCCGAGATGAACTCACGGATCTCGTCGCCGTCCAGCACCTCGACGAGGTGGCCCTCCTCGCGCAGCCGGCCGGCCAGCTCGTACGCGATGGTGGTCTTGCCGGCACTCGGCAGACCCGTGAGCCATACGGTGGCTCCGGTCGTCACTGGTGTCTCCTGGTCCTCGGGGGTCGCGGTCTCGGTCTGGATCTGAGTCATCAGCCGTGCAGTCCGCACTCGGTCTTGCCGCGGCCCGCCCAGCGGCCGGCGCGCGCGTCCTCGCCCTCCAGCACCCGGCGGGTGCAGGGCGCGCAGCCGACGGACGCGTAGCCGTCCATCAGCAACGGGTTGGTCAGTACGCCGTGTTCGGCGACGTACGCGTCCACGTCGTCCTGCGTCCAGCGGGCGATCGGGGAGACCTTCACCTTCTGGCGCTTCTCGTCCCAGCCGACGACCGGGGTGTTCGCCCGGGTCGGGGACTCGTCGCGGCGCAGGCCGGTCGCCCAGGCCGCGTACTCCTTCAGGCCCCGCTCCAGGGGCTCGACCTTGCGCAGCTTGCAGCACAGGTCGGGGTCGCGGTCGTGCAGCTTCGGCCCGTACTCGGCGTCCTGCTCGGCGACCGACTGGACCGGGGTGAGGGTGAGGACGCGGACGTCCATCACGGCCTCGACCGCGTCACGGGTGCCGATGGTCTCGGGGAAGTGGTAGCCGGTGTCGAGGAACACGACGTCCACGCCGGGCATGGCCCGGGAGGCGAGGTGGGCGACCACCGCGTCCTCCATGGAGGAGGTCACGCAGAAGCCCTTGCCGAAGGTGGTGGTCGCCCACTGGAGGATCTCCAGCGCGGAGGCGTCCTCCAGGTCACGTCCCGCCTGCTCGGCGAGCGCCTTCAACTCGTCGGTCGTACGGTCTTTCTGAACCGTCGTCATATCTGGTCCCCTCCCGTTCCTGTGCGCTCGTCGCGCTGAAGTCCCCGGGCGAGCAGCCCGAGGAACTTCAACTGGAAGGCTCGGTTGCAGGCTCCGCATTCCCAGGCGCCATGGCCCTGTTCGCCGGGGCGCAGGTCCTCGTCGCCGCAGTAGGGGCAGTAGAAGGGGGCGGCACGCTCGCTCACGAGAGGGCCTCCTCGGAGGCGCGGGCGGCCCAGGTGGCGAACCGCTCGCCGTCTTCGCGCCCCTCCTGGAAGTTCTTCAGCACGCGCTCGACGTAGTCCGGCAGCTCGTCCGAAGTCACCTTCAGACCACGGACCTTGCGGCCGAAACCGGCTTCCAGACCGAGGGCGCCGCCCAGGTGCACCTGGAAGCCCTCGACCTGCTCGCCGGCGTCGTTCAGGACCAACTGGCCCTTGAGACCGATGTCCGCGACCTGGATACGGGCGCAGGCGTTCGGGCAGCCGTTGATGTTGATGGTGATCGGCTCGTCGAACTCCGGGATACGGCGCTCGAGTTCGTCGATCAGCGAGGCGCCGCGCGCCTTCGTCTCGACGATCGCGAGCTTGCAGTACTCGATGCCGGTGCAGGCCATCGTGCCGCGCCGGAACGGGGACGGCTTGACGGTCAGGTCGAGCGCCTCCAGGCCCTCGACGAGCGAGGCGACCCGCGACTCCTCCACATCGAGGACGATCATCTTCTGCTCGACGGTGGTGCTCAGCCGGCCCGATCCGTGGGCCTCGGCGAGTTCGGCGATCTTCGTGAGGATCGTGCCGTCCACCCGGCCGACGCGCGGGGCGAAACCGACGTAGAAGCGGCCGTCCTTCTGGCGGTGGACGCCGACGTGGTCGCGCCAGCGCTCGACGGGCTGGGCCGGGGCCGGGCCGTCGGTGAGCTTGCGCTTGAGGTAGTCGTCCTCGAGGACCTGGCGGAACTTCTCCACGCCCCAGTCGGCGAGCAGGAACTTCAGCCGGGCGCGGGTGCGCAGCCGCCGGTAGCCGTGGTCGCGGAAGATGGAGATGACGCCCTCGTAGACGTCCGGGACCTCGTCCAGCGGGACCCAGGCACCCAGGCGCTGGCCGATCTTCGGGTTGGTGGAGAGGCCGCCGCCGACCCACACGTCGAATCCGGGGCCGTGCTCGGGGTGCTCCACACCGACGAACGCGATGTCGTTGATCTCGTGCGCCACGTCGAGCAGCGGCGAGCCGGAGATCGCCGACTTGAACTTGCGGGGCAGGTTCGAGAAGTCCTTGTTGCCGATGATCCGCTGCTGGATCACCTCGATGGCGGGCGTGCCGTCGATGATCTCGTCCTCGGCGATCCCGGCGACCGGCGAACCGAGGATGACGCGGGGCGTGTCACCGCACGCCTCGGTGGTGGACAGACCGACCGCCTCGAGCCGGTTCCAGATCTCCGGGACGTCCTCGATCCGGATCCAGTGGTACTGCACGTTCTGCCGGTCCGTGAGGTCGGCCGTGCCGCGCGCGAACTCCTGCGAGATCTCACCGATCACCCGCAGCTGCTGGGTGGTGAGCCGGCCGCCGTCGATCCGGACGCGCAGCATGAAGTACTTGTCGTCCAGCTCCTCCGGCTCCAGGATCGCGGTCTTGCCGCCGTCGATCCCGGGCTTGCGCTGCGTGTACAGGCCCCACCAACGCATCCGGCCGCGCAGATCGTTGGGGTCGATCGAGTCGAAGCCCCGCTTGGAGTAGATCGTCTCAATGCGTGTCCGCACATTGAGACCGTCGTCGTCCTTCTTGAACTGCTCGTTTCCGTTGAGCGGGGTGAAGTGTCCCGCGGCCCACTGACCCTCACCACGGTGACGGCTCACCTTGCGGCGGGGCGCGGCGGCAGGGTTCTGCGGGGTGGCGGCCATGATTTTTGGTCCTTCGGGACAGGCGGAAAGCGGCTCTTACCTGCGCGTTTCGGCGCATGGTCAGACTGGCGCGGCTCTGCGCAGACTGAGGCGAGGGGAGGAGATCGGCGGTGCTGAGGGCTGGTCAGCTCGCCGGACAGATGGCGCTGGACATGCGGCCGAGGTCGACGTGCCGCCGACTCACCAAGGCAATCCCAGTTCCAGACATGACGGAAGCGTGTCACGGCAATCTGGACACAGTCCAGCATTGTCCACCATGCGGACACCCTTGTCTCGTACAGTGAGACAAGGGTGGTGTCGGTCACATGGCGGGGTCACGACAGGTCGAACACCGGGCGGCCGACCGCTCCTGAGCAGGTCAGACGCAGGTCAGACGCAGGTCAGATGCGGTGCGCTCCCGGCCAGGGGCCGGGTGCGCTCACCTCCGCCTCCTCCTCGACCTTGGTGTCGAAGAGGGTGAAGCCGCGGCGCAGATAGTTGTCCATCGCGTGTTCGCCGTCCTTGGTGCACGTATGCAACCAGACCCGCTTCGTCGGGGTGAGCCCCGGCCACCGGTCCGCGAGGTCCCAGGCCCGGGCAGCCCCGTACGACAGCAGGTGTCCGCCGATCCGGCGGCCCCGGAAGGCGGGGATCAGCCCGAAGTAGACGATCTCCACGACGCCGTCGTCCTGGGGCTCGAGTTCCATGTAGCCGGCCGGAGTGCCCCGGTCGTAGGCGACCCATGTCTCCACGCCCGGCCGCTCCAGGTACTCCTGCCAGCGGGCGTACGTCCAGCTCAGCCGGTCCGTCCAGCGGATGTCGCCGCCTACGGAGGCGTAGAGGAAGCGGCTGAATTCGGGGGAGGGGTGTTCCGCGTGGACGACCTTGACGTCCCCGTCGGGGGTCTCGGCGGGGAGGAGGTCGGTGGGGGCTGTCTGTTCCAGGGACCAGGTGGTCACGGGGATGTTGCTCATGGGATACAGGGAATCATGGGTTGTTCGGCTGCGGGTTCGGTGGGGGCTGGTCGCGCAGTTCCCCGCGCCCCTGGAGAAGCCGGGGCGCTGGCGCGCCCCGGCTTCATCGGTAGTGCTACTTCAGGGAGTCGGTGATCGACGACAGGGGTACTGCGTACAGGATTCGTTTCGGGATGGGGGTGCCCGTCCATCCTGAGCGGTTGTCCGCCGCCCATTCCGTCAGGGACCAGACTTCGCCTGTGCCCTCCCAGTAGGAGAGGGACTCCGCGTGTTCGGCCCAGCAGCGGCGGGAGGCGTCGTCGGAGCCGCAGCGGGCCGCCTTCGCGCCGTCGGCGGTCAGGCGCCAGAGGGTGCCGTGGCGGTCCTTCACGCCGGGGGCGTGGGCGACGTACCAGTCCGCCTTCTCCTCGCCCGGCGACCGGTAGGACAGCACGCCCTGGATGGCGGTGGCCTTCGTCGAGTAGGCCTCGACGGGGTTCACCCGGCCGAGCATGTTGGCGGCGAGGAGGCCGGAACGGTCGCCCGCGCGGCTGAACGAGTAGCGCCACAGACGGCTGTGCTGATCGGCGCCGGCCGGGAACGACTCGGCGGCCACCAGGCTGTCGGGCGTGGACGTGCGGTCCAGGGACAGCGAGCCGAAACAGGGGAGACGGTCGTCGGACGCCGGGTCGCAGGCGCCGCCGGCCAGGCTGTACGAGGCGACGGCGGGCATCACGTACCCGTAGCCGTGCGCCGACCAGCCGCCGGGCACCCGGCCGACCGCCGGGTCGTCGACCGAGGCGCGCAGGATGCGGTTCATGTCGTAGACGTACAGGGCCTTGCCGTCGGAGTCCTTGGCCGACGCGGTGACCAGCAGCTTGTCCTGGTACCAGACCATGCCGGAGATCGGGGACTCCAGCTTGCGGTAGTCCGAGCCGTCGTCGGTCGGGACGACCAGCAGCACCCAGCGGTACGTCATGTCGCTCAGGTCGTTCGCGTCGATGACGGCGATCCGGGCCAGCCCCCGGGAGACCTCGGGCTCACCCGGCCTGGCGTCGTTGTGCGTCCAGCCGGAGAGGATCACACGGTTGGCACCCCAGCGGCCGTCCTCGTCCGCGTCACCGGAGGTGGTGACGGACTGCGGCAGCCAGCGCTGACTGGCCGAATCGGCTTGGTCCCAGCAGTACGCGCGGGTGGCGGCCGGTGTGACGGGCAGCGCCTCTGTCTCGGTCGGGGCGCACTCGGCCGCGTTGTGCAGCGTGCGGTTGGTGTGTTCCAGGACGGTGCTCACACCCACCGTGCCGCCCATGGAGTCGGCCAGCCGGTCGAGTGAACTCTTCGACGCCAGGTGCTCCTTGAGCTGGAAGTCCTTCAGCTCGGCAGTGGACGTGAGGGACTTCAGGGGCCCCGGGTTGTCGCTGCTCACGGCCTGGGAGGCGCTGACGATGGTGGCCGCGGCGGTCAGGGCGAGGGCGGTGCCGGCGAGCAGACCGCGCAGCGCTCGGCCCCGCTTCTGCCTGCGGTGTCTGCCGCGATGCTTCATTCATCCTCCCGAGGCAGGCCAACTGCGGCTCGCGATCCGAGCGTTGAACCGGGGTCGCAGTGTGGGGGGCCGTGGGAAGGATGGTACGTCAGGGGGCACCAGGCCTGGTCGAATACTCCGGAATACGTGCCCTGTGTTGACCCCCGGCGGCCGTCCGGGTGCCTTTTCTCACACCGGTGTCACCGCCGGGTCACCCAGCGTCGCCCACCGCGCCGCTCCCGGTGCCCTCGCAAGCCGAGCCCCGCCCCCGCGCCACGGCCGACGCCGTCGAGTGGGGCAGCAGATCGCGGGGGTCGTCGGGGAGGAGGACGGTCACCTCCGTGTCGTCGCTGAAGCGGTAGGGGCGATGGTCGAGATACGCCCCGAGATAACGCCGTATCCGCGACATCTCCGCGCGTACGGTGACCGTACGGGCCGGGTCGCCGAACACGTCGTCGGCCAGGCCCGCCGCGCTGCGGCCGGCCGGGTGCAGGGCCAGCAGATAGAGCAACTCCGCGTGCCGGGGACTCAGTTCGTGGGTCCAGGAACCCGCCGGTCCCGACACCGTCACCGACCAGCGACGGGCCCGGCCCAGGTCCAGGACGATCCGGGTGGCGCCAGGAGGTTCGGGCTCGGCGGCGTGCACCAGCCAGCCCCCGGCCAGCGGTTCCACCAAGCACAGCCCCAGCGCCGGCACCCAACGGCGACCCGGGGACAACGACTTGGGCAGGGCGACCCGGTTCGTGTACGGCATGCCGGTCACCGCCGCCGTCCAGCCGTCCCGGTCCACCACCAGCGCCCGCCCGCCGAGTCGCGCCAGCACCGGCGCCGCCACCGCCCGCAGCCGCTCCAACGAGTGATTGTGGCGCTCCCGCAGCCCGGCCTCGGCGAGTTTGGCGACCGAGTCGACCCAGGCGAGCGTCGCCGGATGCATCGTCTCCAGCGGCCCGCTGACATCCACCACGCCGATCAGCCTGCCGTCGCGCGGGTCGGTGATCGGGGCGCCCGTGCACGTCCAGGTGGCGTGCGACCGTACGAAGTGCTCGGAGGCGAAGACCTGTACGGGACGCCGGGCGACCACCGGAGTGCCCACCCCGTTGGTGCCGACGACGTCCTCGGCCCAGTCGGCGCCGGGCTCGAAGCCGAACGAGTCCGCCCTGCGCAGCACCGGCGCGCTGCCCTCGCGCCACAGCACCCGGCCGTGCTCGTCCGCGACGACCATGATGTGCTCGGTGACGTCCGCGACCGACAACAGCCCCTGCCGCAGCACCGGGAGGACATGCCGCAACCTGGACGTCCCGCGCCGCCGGTCCAGTTCGTCACGGCTCAGCAGACCGGAACGGAAGTCGTGGTCGGGGTCGACGCCGCTGCGCAGCATCCGGTCCCAGGACTGGTCGATCACCGGACGGGGCGCGAGGCGCGGTCGCTGTCCCATGAGGCGGGCCGCGCGTACGTCGCTGAGCAGCCGTGCCGCCTTCGCCGTGTCGCGGCCGGCGAGTCGCGCGACCTCCATCGGCGGGTTCGCCACTTTGTCCTCCCGGCCCGTATTGACTGGATGTCTTATGGTGCCGCCCGCGAGCACCGGAGGACCACACTCCGCACACACATGCCAACAAGTTGCAACCCCCTGCAACCCTGGTGAACCGTCCTGCGGTGGCTGAAACTTGGTCGACGCCGCCGCGCGGTGTCCGTGCTCCCGATCGATGCGGGGCAAGTGAGCGGGGGTGGTGCCGTGTCGGCGCGGCACCACCCCCGCGACAGGCTCCGCCGGGTGCGGTTCTTTGGCTGCCGGCCGGTGGGGGCTTGTCGCGCAGTTCCCCGCGCCCCTGGCGGGCGCTGTCGCGCCTCGACAGGGCGGGTCCTCAGGCCACCGGGCGGGCCCGTTCCACCAGCGATGCCAGGTCCAGGGTGTGCGGGAGGGTGCCGAAGGCGTTGCCCCAGTCGCCGCCCAGGCGGGAGGCGCAGAACGCGTCCGCGACTTCCGGGGGCGCGAACCGGACCAGCAGCGAACCCTGGAGCACCAGTGCGATCCGCTCGACCAGCCGCCGCGCGCGGCCCTCGATGCCGTCCAGATCGGCCAGTTCGGTCAGCAGGTCCTTGATGGCGCCGTCCAGCCGGTGGTCGGCTCCGCGCGCCTTGCCGACCTCCTGGAGGAACGCGCCCAGGGCGGCGGGCTCCCGCTGCATCGCCCGCAGCACGTCCAGCGCCTGGATGTTCCCGGCGCCCTCCCAGATCGAGTTGAGCGGCGACTCGCGCAGCAGCCGGGGCATGCCCGACTCCTCGACATAGCCGTTGCCGCCCAGACACTCCAACGCCTCCACCACCAGCGGGGTGCAACGCTTGGTCACCCAGTACTTCGCGGCCGGCAACGCCAGCCGCAGGAACGCCCGTTCCTGCTCGCCCCCGTCGTCGTACGCGGCGGCGAGCCGCAGCGCGAGCGTCGTCGCCGCCTCCGACTCCAGGGCCAGATCGGCCAGAACGTTGCGCATCAGCGGCTTGTCGACCAGCTTCCCGCCGAACGCCTCGCGGTACGTGCAGTGGTGTACGGCCTGGGCGACCGCCTGCCGCATCAGCGCGGCGGCGCCGAGCACACAGTCGAGCCGGGTCATCGCGACCATCTCGATGATGGTGCGCACCCCGCGCCCCTCGTCCCCGACGCGGCGCACCCAGGTCCCGTCGAACTCGACCTCGGCGGAGGCGTTGGAGCGGTTGCCCAGCTTGTCCTTGAGCCGCTGGATACGGAACTCGTTGCGCGTGCCGTCGGGCAGGACCCGGGGCAGCAGAAAACAGGTGACCCCGCCGGGCGCCTGCGCCAGCACCAGGAAACCGTCCGACATGGGCGCCGAGCAGAACCACTTGTGCCCCGTCAGCTCGTACGTCCCGTCCTCGGCGAGCGGCGTCGCGACGGTCGCGTTGGCCCGTACGTCGCTGCCGCCCTGTTTCTCCGTCATGCCCATCCCGAAGAGCACGCCGGCCTTCCGGTCCGCCGGCTGGAGTCCCTCCTCGTAGACGGTGGACGTCAGCCGGGGCTCCCACTCGGCGGCGAGCGCGGGGTCGGTGCGCAGCGCGGGCACCGCCGCGTGGGTCATCGACAGCGGGCAGCCGTGCCCGGGCTCGGCCTGCGACCAGACCACGAAACCGGCGGCCCGCCGCACATGCCCGCCAGGCCGGTTCCAGGCCGCCGTCAGCCCGGCCGAGACACCCTTGCCGAGCAGCCGGTGGTAGGCGGGATGGAACTCCACCTCGTCGATCCGGTTGCCGTAGCGGTCGTGGGTCCGCAGTTTCGGGGGGTTCTCGTTGGCGAGCGCCCCCCATTCCTGCACCTGCGCGGACCCGGTGGACTTCCCGAGCCCGGAGAGGTCCTCCCGGGCCTCGTCCAGAAGCCCGGGGTCCAGATGCCGCTCGACGGCCGCCACCAGGGCTTTGTCGGCGGTGAACACGTCATATCCGACCAGGGGCGGCACCTGGTTGGCCACGGTGTGGGTGCTGGCTGCCATACGACGAACCTACCCCCCGGTACGTCGTGCTCACCGGATTCCCGCGCAGCGCAGCCCCCTCAGCCCGGGCCGCCCGCCGGCCCGGACCCGCTTGTCAGGCCGGCCCGGAGAGTGTCGCCAGTTCGTCGGAGGCCCGGGCGGCCATGTCCTGCTCGCCCTGGAGGGCCTCCAGCCAGCCGGGGTGGTACACGGTGTCGAGGTAGCGCTCGCCGAGGTCCGGGGCGATCGCCACCGCCGTGAGGTCCCGTCCGTCGTGCCGGGCCAGCCACTGGGTCGCCCCGCTGATCACCGTGCCGGTGGACCCGCCGAAGAGGAAGCCCCGGGAGGCGAGCCGACGGCAGACACGCACCGCGTCCGTCTCCTCCACGCGGATCACCTCGTCGATGTACGACTCGTCGAGCAGCTGCGGCCGCACGCTCGTGCCGAGCCCCGGGATCATGCGGGGGCCGGGCGGTCCGCCGAAGGTGACCGAGCCGACGGCGTCCACGGCGACGATCCGCACCCGCCGGTTCCACTGCCAGAACCAGCGCGCGCAGCCCATCAGGGTGCCGGTGGTGCCGGCGCCGACGAACAGGACGTCCAGGCCCGGGAACCGGCGGGCGATCGCGGGTGCCGTGGTGAGGTAGTGCGCCCGCCAATTCCCCTGGTTGGCGTACTGGTTGAGCCAGACGTACCGCTCGTCGGAGGCGCACAGCGCGCGGACGTACCCGATCCGGGCACCCAGGAAGCCGCCGCGCAGGTCGGGCTGGTCGATGACGTGCACCCGGCTGCCCAGCGCCTCCATCAGCCGGATCGCCTGCGCGTTGCAGCGCGAGTCCGTCACACACAGGAACCGGTAGCCCCGGCTCGCCGCGAGCACACTGAGCGCCACGCCCAGGTTGCCCGACGAGGACTCCACGAGAACGGACCCCGGCCGCAGCCTGCCCTCCCGTTCGGCGGCCGTCACCATCTCGTAGGCGGCCTTCATCTTGATCGAACCGGCGAAGTTGAAGCCCTCGCACTTCAGGAAGAGGGGGAGGCCCACGGTGGCCCGGAGGTCGACGTAGAGCTCATCCTCGTTGAAGTCCGATGGCTGGGAAATGACTGGCATGTTGTCCCCCTGAGTGTGGCGCGCCTGTGCTCGGCGCGCCTGATCTGTGGCACGGCGCCCGGTGACCGGGCGCTGCGACCGACCCCCCTGAACGAGTCAGCCGTGCCTGCGCAGTTCGTGGAAGAAGCCGTCGACGACACGGAGTTCGCCGCGGCGGGCCACCTCGTCGTGGACGAACCTGCCGACGGCGAGGTCGAGCACTCCGAGGCCGAAGGGCGAGAACACCACGGGCCGGTCCACCGGGACCTTCGTCCGTTCGGTGAGTACGTCGTCCAGCGTGCCGTCGATGAACTCCCGGCCTCCGGTGAGCTGTTCGGCCAGGTGGGGTGAGGTGTCCGCCTTCAGGCAGTGCTCGACGTCGTCGACGTAGTTCGCCGAGGCCAGCAGGATCTCGGGCGCGAGGTCGCGCAACGAGACGTGCAGGACGAGCGGATGGTGGTCGAACCACGACACGTCGTCGATGTGCGGTTTCGCGGCGACGGTGGCGAACACCAACAGGTCGCTGGACCTGACCAGTTGCTCGGCGCTGTCGTGCACGACGACCTTGCCGCCGCCGTCCGACCGTTCCAGATAGCCCCGGAAGCCGGCCGCGCTGTCGGCCGACAGGTCGAACACGCCCGTCTCGTCGAACTCCCAGCCGGTGGCGGCCAGATAGGTGTGAATGTAGCGGGCGATGAGCCCGGTCCCGACGAACCCGACCCGGGTCGGCCGGGGGCGCCCCCGGCTCAGCCGGTCGGCGGCCAGCGCGGCAGAGGCCGCCGTGCGGGAGGCGCTGATGATGGAGCTCTCCAGGCAGGCGAACGGGTAGCCCGTGTCGTGGTCGTTGAGGATCAGTACCGCCGACGCCCGGGGAATCCCGGCCCCCACGTTCTCCGGGAAGCTGGAGACCCACTTCAGCCCGTCGACGTGCACGTCCCCGCCGATCGACGCGGGCAGCGCGATGATCCGCGACGAGGGCCGGTCGGGGAACCGCAGGAAGTACGAGGGCGGGTTCACCGAGTCCCCGGCCCCGTGCAGCCGGTACACCGTCTCGACCAGGTCGACGACGTCCGACTCCCTTCCGTCAAGGGCCTGTTGGACCTGCTCACCGGAGATGACCGAGAACGGCGGGACCGTGACGGGGTGCGTGGTCATGAGGACGTCCCTTCGAAGGAACCGGCGGAACCGGCGATGTCGGCGGAAACGGTGGAATCGGGGGAGTCGGTGCGGCGGACCGGGTCGGCCAGGGCGGCGAGGACCTCGCGCGGCCCCTCGAAGGGCTCCCGGCTGTGTGCCGTACGGATGTTGTCGACGAGCAGCAGATCGCCGCCGCGCCACGGTTCCCGCACAGTGTGCGCCGCGTAGACGTCGTTGAGCAGCTGGACGACGTCCAGACCGATCGGATCGCCGTTGCCGTAGCGGGTGTTGAAGGGGAGGCCGTCGGCGCCGTACACGTCGACCAGGTACTCGTGGACCTCCGGGTCCATCGTCCACTCGTTGAGGAAGGCGATCTGGTTGAACCAGCAGCGGCGGCCGGTGACCGGGTGCCGCAGGACGGCTCCGCGGTGCTGGCGGGTGCGCAGGGAGCCGTCCGGCTCCCAGGTGAACTCGATGGCGTGGGCGCGGCAGTAGCGTTCGACGGAGGCTCGGTCGGAGGTGCCGAAGGCCTCGGCGACCGTCGCGCCGATCTCGTCGTTGAACGTCCGGGTGAGCAACCAGCCCTCCTTCTCGAAGCGTTGGACGAGTTCGGCGGGCAGCGCGTCGAGCACGGCCGCCGAGTCGGCGACGCCGGTCGCGCCGCCCTCGGCGGGTGCCTCGAGGCAGGCGAACATCAGCAGGCCGGGGAACTCCAGCGCGTAGCTCAGCTCGTGGTGCATGCACATCGGCTGGTTCGGCGGCCACTTGGAGGAGGAGTACACGCCGTCGGCGTACCGCCGCCGGGGTGCGAAGGCCTCCTGGTCCTGCATCAGGCCGTCGGCCAGCCGGCGCAGGACGGCGCCGGTCAGGGCCGGTTCGTGCAGGCCGAGGCCGCGCACCAGCAGCGAGCCGTGCTCGGCGACGGCCGCCCGCAGCGCGTCCCGGTGGGCGCCCGCCCACTCCACCGGGTCGGCGACGGGCGGGGCGCACAGGGTCGGAGGCCGGCCGGGGAGCAGCTCGATGCCCGGAAGTGCCGTCTGCGGAAAGGGAGTTGATGTCGATGAAGCGGATGAGAGTGTCATGGTGCCGTTCGTTCCTTTCGGTGCGGCGCGCACAGCAAGTCGTCAGGCTGTGGCGGCCGGGGTGTCGAGCAGTTCGGCCAGGTCCGCGAGGACCGGGAGGCGGATGACGTCCTTGTGGGTGATCGCCCGGTCGAGTGCGATCGCGAGCCGGACCGCCGACAGCGAGGTGCCGCCGCGGTCGAAGAAGTGGTCCAGACGGCCGACCCGGTCCACCGGAACACCGAGCACCTCGGCCCAGGCGAGGGCCAGCCGCCGCTCACCGGCCGTTTTCGGTTCCTGCACGCCGGCTCCGGCGCGCTCCTCGGCGGTGTCGAGTTCCTCCGCGAGCGCGGTGAGCGACCTGCGGTCGGTCTTGCCGTTGGCGGTCAGCGGCAGCGACTCCCGCCAGTGCACGGCCGCCGGAACCATGTAGGCGGGCAGCGACTCCGCCAACCGCGTCTGTACGTCGGCGAGTTCGGCCCCGGTGCAGAACGCCGCGAGCCGCGCGTCCCGCACGACCACCACGGCGCCGTCCCGGACCCCGGGCACTCGCAGCAGGGCGTTCTCGATCTCGCCGATCTCGATCCGGAAGCCCCGCAGCTTCACCTGGGTGTCCCGGCGGCCCAGGAACTCAAGCCTGCCGTCGGGAAGCCAGCGCCCGTGGTCGCCGCTGCGGTAGAGCCGCTCGCCGGGCCGGTAGGGGTCCAGGGTGAAGGCCGCCGCCGTGCGTTCCGGGTCGTTGACGTACCCGCGTCCGACACACACCCCGGAGAACACGATCTCGCCGGGCGCCCCGAGCGGCACGGGCGCGAGGTGCTCGTCGACGACGTACACACGGACGTTGCGCACGGGCCGGCCCAGCGGGACGCGGGGTCCGTCCGGTACCCGGTCCATCACCTCGTGGTTGGTGTCGTCCGAAGTCTCGGTCAGCCCATAGGTGTTGGCGACCTTGATCCCCGGCTGGGCGGTGAACCAGCGCTGCACCAGCTCCCGCTTCACCGCCTCCCCGGTGACGGACACACAGCGCAGGTAGGGGAGTCGACGCGGGCGCGCCTCCAACTCGGCCAGCACCGCCTCGAGATACGACGGCACGATCTGGAGGACATTGACCCCGCCGTCCACGACCGTGTCCACGAACCGGGGCACGTCCAGGATCACGTCCTGCGCGACCAGCAGCGTCCGGCCGCCGACGAGCAGCGCCGACACCAGTTGCCACAGCGAGATGTCGAAGCACTGGGGAGCGGTCTGCGCGACCACCTGCCCTTCGCCGATCCCCAGGTCCTCCAGCTTGGCGAGGACGTGGTTGACGAACCCCGCGTGCTCGCACATCGCGCCCTTGGGCTCACCGGTCGACCCGGACGTGAAGTAGATGTAGGCCAGTTGGTCCGCGTCGACCTTCACCCCGAGGTCGCCGTCCGCGTGCCCCTCCGCCGCGACCTCGTCGACGTACAGCCTCGGTACGTCCGTGCCCGTCCCGTCGAGCGTGGTGGTGCTGCCGTGTTCGGTGACGACGAACGCGCACTCGGCGCGGGTGAGGGTGGCGGCGATGCGCTCCGCCGGGAAGTGCGGCTCGACCGGCAGATAGACACCGCCCGCCTTGAGCACCCCGAGCACGGCGGCCATCCAGTCGAGGTTGCGCTCGGTGACCACGGCGACGACGCCCTCCCGGGCCAGGCCGCGGGCCAGCAGCGCCCGACCGAGCTGGTTGGCACGGGAGTTGAGCTCCCGGTAGGTCCACTCGGTCGTGCCCTGCACGGCCGCGACCGCGTCCGGGTGGAGCCGTACCCGCTCCTCGAACAGCTCGTGTACGCGGCGGTCCGGGAGTTCACGGGTGGGGCCCGCCAACCCGTCCAGCTGGAAGGCGAGTTCGTCGCCGGAGAGCAGGCTCTGGCGCTCGTGGTCGGCGTCCGGGTCGGCGGTCAGCAGGGAGAGGGCGGTGAGGTGGTAGCCGGCGATGCGGGCAGCCGCTCCGGCGTCGAGGACATCGGTGCGGTGGCGCAGCCGCAGGGTGCGCTCGCCGACGCTCACGTGCAACACGGCACTGTCATCGGCCGGTTCACCGCCGTGCGGGTCGAGCACGGTCTCGTACGCAGGCTCGTCCGCGTAGCCCGTCCCGGTGGCGGCGGTGACGTCCGTCAGGGCCAGCAACTCCCGCCAGGAGCCGGGGCCGACCAGCATCCGGCGCGGAACGGGCCGCTCGCCCTTCACCGCCACGTACCCGGTGACGACCTCCCGCTCACCCGAGAGCGCGGCCAGGACCTTGGCGTGTACGGCGAGCAGTGCCGACTCGAACGAGTCCGAGCGCAACAGGCTGTCGTCGACGGGGACTTCGTACTCGGCGTACACCGCGTGGCGGCGGTGGTGCGAGTCCTCGTCCGGGACCGGGCCGGGTGTCCAGCGTGGAATGGTGTTCATCGAACTGCCCCCGTCGATATCTGTGCGGTGTGCGCGGAGCGCGTGGAGTGTGCGGAGTGCGTGAGCCGGGCGGTCTGTTCGGCCGGCGGGATCTGGTCGCCGCGCAGGGCCACGGCCGGGTTGCCGCCCCAGCGGGCCAGGCACGGCACGTCCTCGCCCTTCATCAGGAAGGAGTCCGGGGCGAGTTGGGACCCGTCGCCCATGGACACGCCGTAGTGGACGAGCGCGCCGACGCCGAGCGTGACGCCCCGGCCGAGGACGATGTGGTCGGACTTGTAGGTGCCGTCCTCCTGCGAGTGGGCCTGGATCTTGCTGTGGGCGCCGAGTGTGCAGTCGTCGCCGATCGTGGTGAGGGTGCGCTCGGTGATGGCGACGCCGTCGTCGAACACCCGGCGCCCGATCCGTACGCCCATCAGCCGCCACAGCAGGCTCTTGAACGGCGTCCCGTTGAACACGACGAGGAAGTCGGCCGGCACCTTCCACAGCCGTTCCTGCCACCAGAAGTGCGGGTCGTAGATGGACACCAACCGCGGCACCAGGCTCCTGAACCGGGTGATGAGCCGTTCGACCAGCACGTAGTACCCGGCGGTGAGTACGAGCCCGAGCAGCAGGGAGGCGCCGACCAGCGCCCCGGCGGCGACGCCATGGGTGCCGTGCACGGCGAAGGCGGCGAAGCCGAGCACGGTAAGGAGGAACGAGTGCAGCCAGCGCACGAACAGGAACAGGCCCATCGAGCGCAGGTTGTAGCGGTTCTTCGCGGCGAGACGGCGGCGGAACTCGTCGCCCTCCCGCAGATGGTCGAAGCTGCTGTCCCGCTCCACCGACCTCGGGATCTCGAAGGACGGCGAGCCCAACAGCCCGACGTTCTCCCGGACTTCCCCGTCGAGCGGCACCATCACCTTCGTCGCGAGGAGGACGTTCTCGCCGGTGCGGCCACCGGCGGGGTAGGCGATGTGGTTCCCGAGGAAACTGTGCGCCCCGATCGACGCCCGCGAGAGGCGGAAGGAGGTCGCGGAGTAGTCGGCGTTGAGCACCGACAGCCCGTCGGCGACCATCGTGCCGCTGCCGACGGAGACCAGGTACGGGTTCTCGTGCTGCATCTCCGTACCGAAGTTGGAGCCGGTCTGCTCGACGTGCGAGAGGTCGTAGCCGATGGCCCGCAGATAGTGGACGATGTACGAGCTGTCGCCGCACAGCCACTTGAAGAACTTGAGGTTGGTCAGCCGGACGACGGCCCGGTGCGCCCCGTAGTGCGGGCCGTACAGCGGGTAGATCCGGTCCGGCCTGATCAGCAGGTTCAGCACCCGGGGGGCCAGGGTCACGGTCATGGCGCCGACGACGATCGTGGCGACGAAGAGCGCGAGGGACAGGCCCAGCGCCTCGGCGTAGAAGCGTACCGAGGTCATGTCGGCCACGTCGGGGTCGAACAGCGCCTCGAGCCGGGGTGCCAGGTCGAGCAGCAGATACCCGCCGCCCACCGCCAACGGCACGTACCCCAGCAGGAGTTGCAGCAGACTGGCGAGACTGTAGGCGGCCCGCCGGGTGGTGGAGCAGGGGGCCTCGGGCAGCCGTACGTAGTCCACCTCGGTGGGCTCGGCGGGCGAGCCGTGCCGGCGGAGGCCCGCAGGTACCGTCTGGCCCTCGAACAGCGCGGAGGAGTGGCCGAGCTGGGAGCCGTCTCCCATCGAGGTGCCGATGTCGAGGACGGTCTTCTCCCCGACGAACACGTCCCTGCCGAGGGTGACCGGGCCGGTCCGGACGCGTCCGGCGACGGCCCGGTAGCACAGGAAGTAGGAGTCCTTGCGGATGACCGTGCCCGCGCCGACCGTCAGCAGGTCGGTGCAGACCGGGAGAGCGGGCGAGAGGATGGTGACGCCCCTGCCGATCCGCGCGCCGAGCGCCCGCAGATACAGCACGTAGAGGGGGTTCCCGGCGAACAGGCGCATCGGGTTGGCGTTCAGCAGCGACCTGACCGTCCAGAACCGCAGATAGGCGAGGCCCCAGACGGGGAACTCGGTCGCCTTCCACCGGCCGACCAGCACCCATTTGACGATCACCGGCAGCACACACATCCCGGCGAAGACGGCGCCGCCGAACACGACCGACCGCAGATAGACGTCGGCGATCCCCGACCCGGCGTTGATCCACTGGTAGCCCTGCACGGTGACGAGCCCGGCCAGGAAGCAGTACGCCGCGAAGAGCAGCGCCTGGGCGGCCCCGCACAGCACATACCGCGAGGTACTGCCGGGCGGCGGGGCCTTCGCCGGTGGCGCGAGCGGCGCCTCGGCCGGGGTGTCACCGAGCGCCGCCGCCAGACTCCGGATCGTCGGATTGCCGTACACGTCCTTCATGGACACCGAGGGCAGATCGTCCCGCTTCCTGACCCGGGCGCAGAAGTGAGCCATGACCAGGGAGTTGGCACCGAGATCGTCGAAGAAGTGACTGTCTGGCGGTACCCGGTCGGTCTTCAGGACACCGGCGAGCACCTCGGTGAGGATCTGCTCGACCGGTGTTCCCCTCACTTGTTTCCCCACTGTTCCCCCCACGATGAGCTCCCTAGCGGTGCTGGTCCTGGCTTTCGGTTCGGCTGGTTCGGCCGGTTCGGTCGGTTCGGCCGGTTGGTTCGGGCTGTTCGAGCCGGTCGGCGTGGTCGGCGTGGTCGGATCGCCGGCCCGGCAGGGCCGCCGTGCTCCCCTGCGCCCGCCGCCCCCGCTCCCACTCCCGGGCGCGCCGCGCCGCGCCCGCGACCAGCGCTTCCAGGGGTCCCCGGCCCCTGGTGCGCCGCCACACGACCGCGAACAGCAGCGAGCCCGCGACCAGTACGGCGTACTGGAGGCCGGGGGAGCCGTTCAGCGCTCCTGTGGCGAGGAACAGGACATGGGCGGTGTAAAGGGTCAGCGGCATGCTTCCGGCGGCAGCCAGCGGAAGCAGCGCGCGCCGCACCACGGTGATCCGGGTCAGCAGCAGGACCGCCGCGAGCAGTGCAGTGGCCGCGCCGAGCGTGTGCAGTACGTCGAACGGCGAGGTGGAGTGCGGGGCGCGGGAGAGCATCGACCACCAGGTCGTGCCGTCCGGGATGTCCCACAGGACCTGGTCGCGGGCGTGCGGCCCGGTCGCGTCGGGGAACTCGCTCCGCCGCAGCCGCTCCAGACCGCCCCGGTGCAGGAGCCAGAACGAGCAGACCAGCCAGGTGGTGGCGGCGAGGGCGAGCCCGGCGGTCAGCAGCCGGGTCGCGGTGCGCCGGTCGAAAAGGTCGAGGCGTCCGATCGCGAGACCGGCACAGAGGTACGCCGTCCACGCCAGGACGGGATAGTCGCCGTGGACGAGAAGGCCGCCGAGGAGGCCGGCCGGGTCGGTGACGACGTCCTGGAGTGTCGGATCACCGTCGAAGGCGGGTTCGGGCAGCGCGCCCCGGAGAAGGTGGACGAGGAACGGCGCGACCACGCCCAGGGCGAGCGCGAGACAGGCCAAGGTCCTTGCCCGCAGGGCCAGCAGGGGCAGTGCGAGCAGGAACAGCAGGGCGTAGAAGGCGAGGATGACATCGACGCTGAGCCCGCCCGCGTTGGCGGCGTAGCCCAGCAACAGCCCGATCAGGCCGACGGACAGTGCCCGCGCGGTGACCGAGGCGAGCGAGCCCCGGTCGACGCGGGGTGTACGGCCGCCGGTGGTGAGGGCCAGGCCGACTCCGGCCACCAGTGCGAAGGCCGCCGAGGACCGGCCGCCCGCCAACTGCCAGGCCACCGTCGGGGAACCGTCCGGCTCGAAGTCGCCGAAGACATGCACGGAGAACATACCGAGCAGTGCGAGGCCACGGGCCACGTCTACACCGGCGATGCGCGGTGCGGCTAAGGGCATGGGGGTACTCCGTAAATTGGCATGATGGATTTCGCGTCCGCTGTGTGCCCGCTGTGTGCCCGTGGTGCGGCTGTGAACGGGAGTGGCAGTTGACGCGCCATGAGGAATGGGTACGGAAAGCGGCGTACGAGGGTGAAATACGTGTGCGGCGTATGAGCGGAAGTTGTCGATGAGCGCGGCGTGCGGCACGGTTTCGATGACGATGTCGATCCGCGCGTTTTCCGTGCGGATCAGGGCAACGCGGCTTGAGCGGGCTTGTTCGGAGCCGGGCTGCCCCCGTGTCGTGGTACTTCGCACTTCCATGGGTGGGTGTGCCCCGGAGAATGCAATCCGAATTGTTTCGACCCGGTTATGAGGGGGTCAAGGTGGCCTGGCGTAATGTCGCTTTCCTGTTACAGAGTCACGACTTTTCGTACGGTTGGCGACTGCCTGTTCACCTGTCCCACCAGGGAGCTTTCCGTAAGCCGGGTGTAATTGCCGGGCGGTATTCCGTTTGACGACACCGGAATATGGCCGCCGAGGGCATGACAGAAATAGTATTCGATTTTCTGCTGAATCGTTCCGCCGGGTTTCCGCTGGGTTTCTCCGCGCTTTCTGCGGTGTCACGGGAACGAAGGGGAGGGAGCGGCGAAGGAGCGGCGAAGGAGCGTTGCGCCGTGAGCGGGGCACCGGAGGGTGAGAGGGATGGCGCCCGCCCGATACCGTTAGGGCGTGCAGGCAGCAAGTGAACTTCCCGGGAGCCCCAGCGGCCGACTCCACCGCGCGCGCGTTCTCTACCGGAACGTCTCCAAGCGCAGGACCGCGTGGCTGTTGCTCAAGGACACCGTCAACTCGTGCATCGAGTACCGGATCCTGGGTCTGGCGGCCGAGGCGGCCTTCTTCACGCTGCTCTCCGTGCCACCGCTGCTGCTCAGCCTGATCGGGCTGCTCGGCTATGTCGACGACTGGACCGGCACCGACACGATCACCAGCCTGGAGACCAACCTGCTGGAGGCGTCCCGCACGGTCCTGTCCGACAAGGGCGTCACCGAGATCGCCCGGCCGATCCTCGACGACGTGATGAAGGGCGGCCGGCCGGACGTCATCTCCATAGGGTTCCTGTTCGCCCTCTGGTCCGGCTCGCGTGCGGTGAACGTCTTCATCGACACCATCACCGTGATGTACGGCCTGGACGGCGTGCGGGGCATCGTCAAGACGCGGCTGGTGGCCTTCGTGCTGTTCGTCGTGGCGCTGCTGATCGGCTCGGTGGCGCTGCCGCTGATGGTGGCGGGGCCGGACGCGGTGCTCGACGTCCTGCCGTGGTCGGAGACGCTCGTACAGGTGCTGTACTGGCCCGTCGTCATCCTGCTGTCCATCGCCTTCCTGACGACGCTGTTCCATGTGTCGGTCCCGGTGCGCTCACCGTGGATCGAGGACGTTCCGGGTGCGCTGGTGGCCCTCGGGATGTGGGTGCTCGGCAGCTTCCTGCTGCGCATCTACCTGACCAAGACGATCGAGGGCGCCACGATCTACGGATCGCTCGCGGCGGCCGTCGCCGTCCTCCTGTGGGTCGGGATGTCCGCGTTCGCGGTGCTCGTCGGAGCCGCTGTCAACGCCGCGATCGACCGCGTCTGGCCGGCCGCCGCCACCGCCGCCGCGCGCGCCGCGAACGAACGCATCCGCGAGGAGGAGGCCGCCGAGTACGTCGCCCGGATGACCGCCCTCCACGCACACGAAGCCGACGACGACCCCGACGACTGCGACATGCCCTCGGAGTTCCCGGAACGCTGGTCGCGCTTCCTCCCCCCGGAGGACGTGACATCCCGCCTGCGTACGCACGCGAAGAGCACACCGAAGCCGGGGGAGGACCCGCCCTCCGGGAGGTGAACGGGCCCGCACTTCTGTCTCCCGTGCACCTCCTCCGACGCCCGCCACGCGTTGGCGCACGGCAGGGACTCGGGTTCGGTCGTCGGTGAGGGGCGAAGTCCTGGGCGAGTGGCTCCTGAGCGGGTGGGGTGTCGCAGCGGTCCTGGGCGACCTGGCCTGGGGGAGTGGCGCCTGGGCGGACGGGGCGCCGCCCCCGGTGCGGGTTCGGCGGCGGAGGGTTTCGGTGCGCGGGGGACTCCGGGACAGGTTCAGCGCTCCCGGGTGGCCTGGCCCGTCTGCGGACGGTGTCGGGGGGTCGGGGTGACTCGCCCTCGGTCTCCTGGTCGAGCAGGAGTCTCGGGTTCGGGTGTTGTTGAGGGGCGGTGTCCTGGGCGAGTGGGGCGTCGCCCCCGGTGGCTCTGCGGGGCTCGGTGACGTGGCTGCCGGACCGTCGGGAGGGCCGGAGCGGGGCCTCGGGCGGGCTGATCAGCCGGGGGCGGCTCTCCTGCCCGGCGGCTGCCGCGCCGTCGATGTGATCACCCCGCCAGGTCGTCCACCGCAGCGCGCCCGCGTCTCCAGGGCCCCGCAGGAACATTCCGCGCCCGAGGCATAGCCTTGCCCCCGAGGCATAGCCTTGCCTACGTGTACGAGGAGCGGTTCTCCCGGCTGCCGGGCGCGGTGGTGTGGACGAACACCACGGGCGGGTCCGGCGTTCAGCCCGTGCTGCCCGACGGGTGTATGGACCTGCTGTGGCGCGAGGGCCGGCTGCTGGTCGCGGGGCCCGACACCCGGGCGTACGTTCCCGACGGTGCCCCGGCGCACTGGGCGGGCGTCCGCTTCTTCCCGGGCACGGCGCCCGCCCTGTTGGGCGTACCCGCGTACGAACTGCAGAACCGGCGCGTCGAGTTGGCCGACCTCTGGGGAGCCGCCGAGGTGCGGCGGCTGAGCGCGCGGGTCGACGCCGCGCCGGACCCGGTGACGGCGCTCGAGGAGGTGGCGCTGGACCGGGCGGCACACGCGCCCGACCCCGATCCGCTGCTTGGCGGCCTCGTCGCCGCCCTGGAAGCCGGCCGCCCGGTCGGCCGCACCGCCGACGAACTGGGGCTCAGCGCACGCCAGTTGCACCGCCGCTCCCTGACCGCCTTCGGCTACGGCCCCAAGACCCTGGCCCGCGTCCTGCGACTCCAGCGCGCGCTGGTCATGGCCCGCGCGGGAGTGCCCTTCGCGGAGACGGCCACCCGCACCGGGTACGCCGACCAGGCCCACTTCGCCCGGGACGTACGGGAGTTGGCGGGGATGCCGCTGGGCCGGCTACTCGGCGGGCGGAGCGGCGGCGGCCAGCGGGGCGAACAGGTCGACCCCGTTGCCGTCCGGGTCCAGCACACACGCGTACCGCTGCCCCCAGACGGCGTCCCAGGGCTTCAGCTCGCTCCGATGGCCGGCGCCCGTCAACTCCTCGTACAGGGCGTCGACTTCGGCGGGCGACCCGCACAGCATGGCCAGCCCGATCCGCCCGCCCCCGCTCGGCGGCCGCCACCCGGGGTGGAAGGAGCGCACCGTTTCCTCGGTGTCGAGCAACAGCCTTAGCCCACCCGGGAGTTCGGCCTCGACATGCGGCTGTTCCTCGGCTCCCTCGGGGAAGTCGAGCCCCAGCCTGCGGTAGAAGGCGACGGAGGCGGCGAGGTCGGACACGACGATGCCGATGGCGTCGAACCTGGGTGTGGGAAGAGACGTGGGAGGTGTGGGAGGTTGTGGAGTCATACGCCCACGTTAGGCGGGGCCGCCCGCGCCGGTCTTGAACGAATCGGACGTCTCCTCGTCCTGGTTCAGGGGGCCAGCGGGAACGACCTCCGGTGCTGCCACCGGGTGCCGTCGTGTGCCACGAGATCGACTGAAGACACCTGGGCCGTGAAGGGGAGACGGCTGGTGATGTCCGCCTCCGCCTTCTCCAGCAGGGCGGCGTCGTCCAGCCGCTGCGCGACGGTGAGATGCGGGACGGGGTCGCCGTACTTCCCGCCGTACGGAGGGGTCTCCGGCCAGCGTTCCACGACCGCCTCGGTGAGCCGCCGGAACGGCGCGTCCGGTTCCGGAGCGAGATACAGCAGCCCCGGAAACCGCCCGCACCGCTCGAAACCGGCCTGGAAGGACCGGTGGCGCCCGAACACCTCCCCCAGGGCGGTGAGGACGCCCTCGTCGATCGCGCTCGCCGGGAGAAACGGGAACAGCACGGTCACATGCGCCGGAACGCCCTCGCGCGCCACCGGATCGAGCCGCTCACGCCACTGCCCCACCGCGGGCTCCGCCTCCGGGATTCGCACGACGAGCCCTGTCTGTCCTGCCGAGGTACCTGTCATCGCACCTGTCTAGCAGAGGAGCCGCCTGCCGGAGCAGCTGTTCAGCGGCGGCGGAGCCGTCTGACCGACGTGCGGAGACATGCCGGGAGAGCCGGACCGAACTGGGGCCGTGCTCGCGCGTTCCACCAGTCGGGTCGACAGTTCCGTGCGCGTGCTCTCCGGGCGGTCGCCCGCCATCATCCGTACCAGCAGCCGCAGTGCCGTCGACGCCATCTCCGACAGGGGCTGGCGGACCGTGGTGAGGGCCGGTGTGGTCCAGCGGGACTCGGGGAGGTCGTCGAAACCGACCACGCTGATGTCGTCCGGCACCCTCAACCCCCTTTCCGCCAGGGCCTGGTAGACGCCGAGCGCCATCCGGTCCGAGCAGACGAACACCGCGGTCGGCGGCTCGGGAAGGTCGAGGAGTTCCAGCATGCGCCGGTGCGCGAGCGTCTCGTCGAAGCCGCCGTAGCGGACGTACTCGGGGCGCTGGCGCACACCGGCGGCGACGAGCGCCGAGCGGTAACCGGCGACCCGGGCGCTGCTGCACATCTTGCGCCGGTACCCGGCGACGACCGCGACGCGTTCATGGCCGAGGGCCAGCAGATGCTCGGTCGCCGTCACTCCGCCCTGCCAGTTGGCCGCCCCCACCGACACCACCCCCGGCGGCGGTTCCAGCACCGGGTCGATCATCACGAACGGGATGTGATGCTGGTCGAGCCAGGCGTACTGGGACGGGGTCAGCGCGGCGAGGTTGAACAGCACGCCGGCCGAGCCCCGGGTCGTCAGCTTGTCCAGCCAGCCGCGTTCCGGACGCCCGCCCCGGGTTCTGGTCAGGCCCGCCGACACGACCATCTCGAGGCCCGCGTCGTGCGCCGCCTCCTCCACGCCGTGCAGCACCGCGCCCGACCAGGAACTGTCCAGCGAATGGACGACGAGATCGATGAGGCCGGGCGCCTTCGACGCGTCGAAGCGGGGTCTGCGGACATAACCGAGCCGGTCCAGTGCCTCGGTGACCCGCCGCCGTGTCTCCGGAGCCACGTCCTCGCGGCCGTTGACGACCTTCGAGGCGGTAGGCACGGAGACCCCGGCCTCCCGGGCGACGACCGCCAGTGTGGGACCCGTGTGGGCGGCCCCGCCTCCGGTGCGGACCATCTTCCAACCGCCTCTCCGGCCCGCCCGCGGACCATCGAAAATTTCGAAAAGCACCGCTCACACGACGGAAACATTGACCGCTTAGCAACCGGTTCCTACATTAAGCCCGCCCCAACCCGTCGGGAAGACTTAGTGATTCCACCAACCGGAAGCCAGCGATATGACAACCGGTTGCTGAAGAGGAGTTGTTCATGCCCCCGTCGTCGCAGTCCTCGCCTTCGTCGCCGTCGCCTTCCTCGTCGTTCGTGTCGTCCGCGCCCCTGAGCCGCCGCACCGCGCTCCAGGCGGCCGGTGCCACCGCGCTCGCCGTCGGTCTCACCAACCTGACGGCCACGACGGCCCGGGCGGCCGGCGCCGAGGCGGCCCCGGCGCTCGTCACCTACCCCCGGCCGTCCGCCATGCCGACCAACACCAGTTTCAAGGTGCGAGTGAGGACCGCCCCGGACGGCGAGTGGCAGACTCTCGACATCTGGCGGCCCCAGCTGGGGGAGATCAACCCCACCACCGGGTCGAGCAAGATCTACAACTCCTCGCTGGCGTACTTCGACTTCCAGGGTTCCGTCGAGATCGAGGTCACCTACCTCAAGGGCGGCACCACCAAAGCCCGGGTGCGGCCGGATTCGTACGGCATCAAGCCCGAAGTCCTCGGTGACACCCTGCGGTTCACCCTCGACGGGCCGCGCAACGTCGTCGTCCAGATCAACGACGACATCTTCGACTGCCTCCACCTGTTCGCCCGCGCGGTCGAGAAGAAGCGCCCCGCGGCGGACGACCCGGACGTCATCTACTACGGCCCCGGCGTCCACACCACCGCCGACGGCACGCTCCTCGTCCCGTCCGGCAAGACCGTGTACCTCGACGGCGGCGCCGTCCTCAAGGCGACCGTGATCTTCCGCGACGTCGAGCACGCCGGGATCGCCGGCCGGGGAGTCCTCGCCGGGACCGCGGGCGGCGGAGCCCTTGTGGAGAACTCGCGGAACATCTCCATCGGCGCCGTCACCGTCCTCAACCCGAACGGCTACGCCGTCCAGTTGGGCGAGGCCACCGGGGTCACGATCAAGGGTCTCGGCTCCTTCAGCTCCAAGGGCTGGGGCGACGGCATCGACGTCTTCTGCAGCAGCAACGTCGTCATCGACGGCGTCTTCATGCGCAACTCCGACGACTGCGTCGCCATCTACACCCACCGCTGGGAGTACTACGGCGACACCACCGACATCACCGTCCGCAACTCCACCCTCTGGGCGGACGTCGCCCACCCCATCAACGTCGGCACGCACGGCAACACCGACAACCCGGAGGTCCTCAAGAACCTCCACTTCAAGAACCTCGACATCCTGGACCACCGCGAGCCCCAGATGGGCTACCAGGGCTGCATCGCCCTCAACGCCGGCGACAGCAACCTGATCAAGAACGTGAAGATCGACGGCGTACGGGTCGAGGACTTCCGCTGGGGCCAGCTCATCCACATGCGGATCATGTACAACACGAAGTACAACACCTCGGTCGGGCGCGGCATCCAGAACGTCTACGTCAAGGACCTCTCCTACACGGGCAAGCCGCTCGCCACCTGCCTGCTGCTCGGCTACGACGCCAAGCACGCGATCAAGGACGTGACCTTCGAGAACCTCGTCGTCAACGGCACGGTGATCGCGGACTCGATGAAGAAGCCGACCTGGTACCTCACCACCGACACCATCCCCATGCACACCAACGAGCATGTGACGAACCTCCGTTTCCTCACCACCGCCGAGGCCGAGGCGGCCGCGACCTCATGACGACCTCCCCCCTCAGCCGCCGCGGCTTCCTCGGCGGCAGCGGCGCAGCCGCCCTGCTGCTGGCCTCGGGCGCGACCGGACCCGCCTTCGCCGCGCCCGGCGCCGCCTGGGCCGCGGCCGGCGAACGCTCCTTCGCCCACCCCGGCCTGCTGCACACCACCGACGACCTCACCCGGATGAGGGACGCGGTCGCGGCACGCCAATCACCCATCTACGACGGTTACTTGGCGTTCGCCGCGCACGCCCGCTCCAAGTCCACGTACGCCGTGCAGAACACCGGCCAGGTCACCTCCTGGGGCCGTGGACCGTCCAACTTCATGGGCCAGGCCGTCGCCGACTCGGCCGCCGCCTACCAGAACGCCCTCATGTGGTGCGTGACCGGCAACCGCGCCCACGCCGACAAGGCCCGCGACATCCTCAACGTCTGGTCGGCCTCGCTCACCGCCGTCACGGGCGCCGACGGACCGCTCGGCGCGGGCCTGCAGGCCTTCAAGTTCGTCAACGCGGCCGAACTACTGCGCCACTTCGGCGACTACGACGGCTGGACGGACACCGACATCGCCCGCTGCGAGGCGTCCTTCCTGGACGTCTGGTATCCGGCGGTGTCCGGCTACATGCTCTACGCCAATGGCAACTGGGACCTGACGGCCATTCAGACCATCCTGGCCATCGGCGTGTTCTGCGAGGAGCCGGCCCTCTTCGAGGACGCCCTGCGGTTCATTGCGGCCGGTGCCGGTAACGGCAGCGTCGCCCACCGCATCGTCACCGACGCGGGCCAGGGCCAGGAGGCCGGCCGCGACCAGGGCCACGAACAGCTCGCGGTCGGCCTGACCGGCGACATTGCCCAGGTCGCCTGGAACCAGGGCGTCGACCTGTGGGGCTTCGACGGCGACCGCGTCCTCGCCAACTTCGAGTACGCCGCCCGCTACAACCTCGGCGGAGACGTCCCCTTCACCCCCGACCTCGACCGCACCGGCAAGTACATCAAGACCTCCGTCTCCGCGACCGGCCGCGGCACAATGCCCCCGATCTACGAGATGGCGTACGCGCACTACGCGGGCGTACGCGGCCTCGACGCCCCCTGCACGAAGGCCGCCGTCTTCCGGGGCGCGGGCGGCGCCCGGGTCGTCGAGGGCAGCAACGACGACCTGCCGAGCTGGGGCACCCTGACCTTCGCCGGAGCGACGGCCCCCGCACCGGCCGCGCCCACCGCCCCGGCGGGCGTCACGGCCCACGGCACCGACAGCGCCGTCACCGTCTCCTGGCTCCCGTCCACGTGGGCGACCGGCTACACGGTACGGCGGGCCACCCACCCCGAGGGCCCGTACGAGACGATCGCCGACGCCCTCACCACCGACACCTACGCCGACCGGGACGCACCCCGGGGCCGGACCTCCTACTACACCATCATCGCCACCAACTCCCTCGGTGTGAGCGACAGTTCAGGCTGGGCGTCGGCAAGCGCCGGTCTGCCCGCACCCTGGTCGAGCCAGGACGTGGGCGACACGGGCGTCCCCGGCTCGGCGGTGTTCGACGGTGAACGGTTCGTCCTTGAGGCGGGCGGCACGGCGGACACCTACCGTCTGGCCCACGTGCCCCTGCGCGGCGACGGCACCGTTACCGCGCGCATCGTGTGGCCGCTCAGCTCCCAGTACTCCAGGATCGGCGTCACCCTGCGCGGCTCCCTCGACCCCTCCGCGCCGCACGCGTCGATGCTGATCCAGGGCCTGCCGCTGCACACCTGGAGCGGGGTGTGGACCGTACGCCGGGCGCCCGGAGCGGCGGTCTCGGCGACGGGCAGCACGCCGGTCCCGCCCTCGCAGCTGACGGCCATCACCACGGCCGCGTCCTTCCCGATCTCCGCCCTCGGCGCCCTCCCCGAGTCGGCGACACCCCTTACGGCGCCCTACGTCGAAGGCGCCGGCGACGGCTACCGGCTGCGCGCCCCCTACTGGGTACGCGTCGAGCGCAAGGGCCGCCGCTGTACGGGGTCCATCTCCCCGGACGGCGAGAACTGGACCCAAGTCGGCGTCACCGAGGTCGAGTTGGGTCGCACCGTGTACGCCGGGCTCGCCCTCACCTCCTGCCTGGGCGTCGACGCGGAGTACGCCGAGACCGGCACCGGCGCCTTCGACAACGTCAGTGTGACGTCGGCCTCCGGCACCGTCTGGTGCGTGCCGCGCCCCCGGCGCACCGCATCCGACCTGCGGGCGGTCTCCGGCGCCGACGCCGTCGAGCTGACCTGGACCGACCCGGACCTGTCGGCGCGCTACACGGTGCTGCGGGCCACGCGTCCCGAGGGCCCGTACGAGAGGGTCGCCGCCGGTGTCGGACCGGTCGGCTTCGGCACCCGACTGCGGTACACGGACGCCACCGGGGCGCCCGGACGGACGTACCACTACACCATCGCCAAAACCAACTCCGGTGGCCGTGGCCCGCGTTCGGCACCCGCCTCGGCCGTCATGCCGACACCGTCGGTGCCCGAGGCGCCCGCCGCCGGTACGGCGTACGCCAACGTGGGCGTGCCGTTCCGGCAGTTGATACGGGCCTCGCACCAGCCCGTCCGGTTCAGCGCCGCCGGGCTGCCCAAGGGGCTGGCCGTGGACCGGCGTACCGGGCTCGTCTCCGGAACGCCCGCCGAGAGCGGGGAGTTCACCGTCACGACCGTCGCGGGCAACGCCTCCGGAGCGGCGACGGCCACCCTCGCGCTCACCGTCTCCGCCCCGCCGCCGGCCCCCTGGACGTACGGAGACCTCGGTGATGTCGTCCTCGACGAACGGGAGTTGGGGACCTACGGCGTGGTGGCGATCCGCACGCCCGGCATCACCTCGTACGAACCGAAGGGCGAGGGCGCAGGCGACGGGACCTTCGTCGTACGCGGCGCCGGAACCGATCTGAACGTCAACGGCCAGGGAATGACCGGGCAGTTCGTCCGGCAGCCGGTCACCGGGGACAGTGTCCTCACCGCCCGTCTGGTCTCCCGCAGCGGAGCGACGGCCGCCGACCGGGTCGGGCTGCTCATGGCCAAGTCCCTGTCACCGTTCGACCAGGCGGCCGGGGCGATCGTCACCGGCGGCACCACCCCACAGCTGATGCTGCGCAGGACGGTCGCCGGAGCCTCCACCTTCACCGGCCCCACCACACCCGCCCCCGCCCTCCAACTCCCTTGCCTGCTCCGACTGAAGCGCACGGGGACCACCTTCTCCGCGGCCTTCTCCACCGATGACGGCGTCAGCTGGACCCCCCTCGCCGAGGGAGACATCCCCGGCTTCGGCGACGCCGCCTACCACGTGGGCCTCGTGGTCTGCTCCCGCGACCCCCTGGCCCGCTGCACCTCGTACTTCGACGAGGTGAGCATCAGCCCCACCTGATCCGCCTGGACACCCCAGGATTGGAGATGCATCGCAATGAGCCGCGAAAACCCCCACACGCACTCCTCCTCGCAGTCCCACCCCCACCAAGTTCCCGACAGAGAAACCGAGTTGGGCCGCCGCGGACTGCTGAAGTCCGTCGGCGGTCTCACCGCCGCCCTCGCCGTCGGCACCTCCGCCGCCGCGATCTCGGCCCCCACCGCCCAGGCCGCGCCCGCGACCTTCACCCACCCCGGCATGCTGCACGCCTACGGCGAACTCAACCGCGCCAAGGTCCGCGTAGCCGCCGGGACCGAGCCCTGGCTGTCCGGCTGGAACCGCCTCACCGCCAACTCCCACTCCGCGTCCACCTGGACACCCCGCCCCCAGGCCACGATCGTCCGGGGCGGCACCGGCGAGAACTACACCATCCTCTACAACGACATCCACGCCGCCTACCAGAACGCCCTCCGCTGGAAGATCGCGGGCACCACCGCCAACGGCGACACGGCCGTGCGGATCCTCAACGCCTGGTCCTCGACGCTCACTTCCGTCACCGGAAACGCCGACCGCTTCCTGGCCGCCGGGATCTACGGCTACCAGTTCGCCAACGCGGCCGAACTCATGCGCGGCTACAGCGGGTTCGACCTCAGCCGGTTCAAGACGATGATGCTCAACGTCTTCTACCCGCTCAACAACCAGTTCCTCACCGGCCACAACGACGCCTGCATCACCAACTACTGGGCCAACTGGGACCTCTGCAACATGAACTCGATTCTCGCGATCGGGATCCTGTGCGACGACGCGGCCAAGTACGACCAGGCGGTCAACTACTTCAAGTCCGGCGCGGGCAATGGCTCCCTCGCCCACGCCGTCCCCTACCTGTACACCGACTCCGCGGGCTACGCCCTCGGCCAGTGGCAGGAGTCGGGGCGGGACCAGGGGCACACCATGATGGGCATGGGCCAGCTGGGTGCCTTCTGCGAGACGGCCTGGTCCCAGGGCGACGACCTGTACGGGTACGACAGCAACCGGTTCATGAAGGCCGCCCAGTACGTCGCCAAGTACAACCTGGGCAACGACGTCCCCTACACCACCTACACCTGGGGCACCGGCCAGAACTGCACCCAGTCGTCACAGACCGTGATCTCCTCCACGAGCCGGGGCCAGGTCCGCCCCGTCTGGGACCTCCTCTACTACCACTACGCCAAGCGGCGCGGACTGTCCGTCCCGTACATCCAGGCGATGGCCGAGAGCGTCCGGCCCGAGGGCGGGGGAGGTGACTACGGCACGACGAGCGGCGGCTTCGACCAGCTCGGCTTCGGCACGCTCATGTACGCCAAATAGCCGCACGGACACCCACCGTAAGGCTCCTTCCGCGGGAATACCGGCAGGTCATGTGTTGCTCTGATCTCTACGGTTCACGAGCGGCGAGGAAGCCGGTGAGCAGATGACGGCAGAAACGACCGACCCGGTGGTGCGGACGCCCCACGGAGACGTCCGTGGCAGGTACGAGGGAGACGGGATCGCCGTGTTCCGCGGCATCCCGTACGCCGCACCGCCCTTCGGTCCCCGCAGGTTCCGGCCGCCCGTGCCGCCCACCCCCTGGGACGGGGTGCGCGACGCGGGCGGCTTCGGCCCCACCGCGCCGAAACCGCCGTACTCGGAGGCCTTCGCCCGGCTGCTGTCCGACCCGGTGGTGCCCGGCGACGACTGCCTCAACCTCAACGTCTGGACACCCGCGCTCGGCCGGGGAGCCCGCCTCCCGGTCATGGTGTTCATCCACGGCGGCGCCCTGACCCGTGGCTCCTCGGCCGTCCCCGTCTACGACGGGCATGCCTTCGCCCGCGACGGCGTCGTCTTCGTCTCCATCAACTACCGCCTGGGTGTGGAGGGTTACGGCCTCTTCCCGGACGCGCCCGCCAACCCCGGCCTGCGTGACCAGCTCGCCGCGCTCGAGTGGGTGCGGGCGTCGGTCGCGGCCTTCGGCGGCGACCCCGACCGGGTCACCGTCTTCGGACAGTCGGCCGGCGCGATCAGCATCGGCGCGCTGCTCGCCTCCCCCCGCGCACGCGGGCTGTTCCGGCGGGCGGTGCTGCAGAGCGGGCCGCCCGAGGTGAGCGACCGTGACAAGGTACGGCGGATGGTGCGCCGGATGGCGACCCGGCTGAAGATCCCGGCGACCGCCGAGGCCTTCGCCGCCGTCGACCGGGAGTTGCTGCTGCGCACCCAGGGCGAGGTGGGGCGGCTGAGCAGCCCGGTGCTCGGCGGGCCCGCCTTCGGCATCGTCGTCGACGACGACCTCGTACCCCGTGACCCGCTGGAAGCCCTGGTCGACGGGGTCGCCGCCGACGTCGACCTGCTGCTGGGCTGGACCCGGGACGAGTACCGGCTGTGGCTGGTGCCGGGCGGGCTCGTCGAGCGCGTCGACCGGCTCGGTCCGGTCGCCCTGGCCGGCGCGATGGCCCGCTGCCACTGCGGCCCCGAGGTGCCGCGCGGCTACCGCACCCTGCATCCCGACGCCGGGACGACCGACCTCGTCGGCCAGCTGGTCACCGACCACCTGCTGCGCGTACCGCTGCACCGGCTCGCGGACGCCCACAGCGAGGGCGGGACCTACGTCTACGAGTTCGCCTGGCCGTCCACCAGGCCCGGTCTCGGCGCCTGCCATGCCATCGAACTGGGCTTCGTCTTCGACACCCGCGAGGCACCCGAGTCCGCCAAACTCGCCGGTGAGGGCGCCCCGCAGGACCTCGCCGAGGCCATGCACACGGCGTGGGTACGCTTCGCCGTCGACGGCGACCCCGGTTGGCAGCCCTGGGACGCCTCCCACCCGGTGCGGATCTTCGGCGACGGCGACCCGCACACCGTTCAGGGTCCCCGGGACCGCGAACTGGCCCTGTGGGCGGCCGACCGGGCCTCGGCGGTCCCGACGACTCCGGAAGCCGCGTCGGGCTCGGCCACCCGCCCCCGGCTGCCCGTCCGGGGCGCGGAGACCCTCTCCGCCGTACGACGGCTGCGCCGTCCGGGAGGGCTTCCCCGGCGTTGATCACCGCCATCAGATGAGATCCGGCCAAGTGGCAGATCTCTCACTCGTGGCGGCAAACATCCAGTTCACGGCGGTGAACGACCGCTGTGGTGGTGGCGCAACACTGCCGCAACACCACAGCGAGCGGCCCACGGTTATGGTCCGGGGGAAACGAACCCCGCCCACCTGGGAGCCCCGATGCCCGCCGACCGCACTCGCGAACACACCGCGCCCGTCGCGGCAGCGCGACGCCGCCGGCTGCGCGCGGATCGGGCGCGGCAGCTCGCCGACCTGCTGCGCCACCAGCTCCTGACGGAGGGCTTCCCCGACGGCGTACTCCCGCACGAGGACGCCATCGGCGCCGACTACGGGGCGTCCCGCAACACCGTGCGCCAGGCCCTCGACCTGCTGCGAACCGAACAGCTGGTCGAGCGGTTGCCCGGGGTCGGGACGGTCGTCACCTGTCAGAAGTACCCGCACGGCCTGGACCGGCTGATGGGCCTCGCCGAGACCCTCCACGAGCACGGCCACGTCACCAACGAGGTCCGCACCATGAGCCCGGTCCCCGCACCCGGGCCGGTCGCCGCCCGGCTCGGACTGCGCCCGCGCGCCGAGGTGCTTTACGTGGAGCGGCTGCGCCGCCTCGGCGGGGTGCCGCTGTCGCTGGACCTCACCTACATCCCGATGGACATCGGGGTCGAGCTCCTGGGCGCCGACCTGGAGAACACCGACGTCTTCCGGCTGCTCGAGCAGATCACCGGCCGGCGTCTGGGCACCGCCGAGATCACCCTGGAGGCCGTCACCGCCGACGCGCACTCCGCGGCCGTCCTGGAGGCCCCGCGCGGAGCGGCCGTACTGATGTTGGAGCGGCTCACCTGTCTGTCCGACGGGCGGCCCGTGGACCTGGAGTTCATCCGCTTCCGGGGCGACCGGATCACCATGCGCGGACTGCTCCACCGGTCCACCTGAACCACCCTTCACACCTCACCCACACCCTCGACAGCCGATTCCCGGAGACAGCCATGCCTCTCGTCCCCCAGCGTGCCGACGTGCCCGTCACGATCGACGAGTCCAAGTGCATCGACGGCTGCACTCTCTGCGTCGACATGTGTCCGCTGGACTCCCTCGCCATCGACCCGGACACCAGCAAGGCGTACATGCACGTCGACGAGTGCTGGTACTGCGGCCCGTGCGCCGCCCGCTGCCCCACGGGCGCGGTCACCGTCAACATGCCCTACCTCCTCCGGTGAAAGGTTCTTCCCGCATGGCTTCCGTGGCGCGCACCCAGGCACCCGGCACCGCCCCCGCACGTGGCACCCGCCCGACCCGCCCGTCCCGCAGGATCGCTCCGGCCGTCCTCGCCGCCGCCCTGCTCCTCCCGCTCACCGCCTGCGGCGGCTCGGCGAGCGCCGGGGACAGCAAGTCGGTCACCGTGACCGTCGGCTACCAGTCCAAGACCATCAACACCGTCACCGCCGGAACGCTGCTGCGGTCCCTCGGCTACTTCGAGAGCGCCCTGAAGGCCCTGGGCGCCCGCGACGGCATCACCTACAAGGTGGAATGGCAGGACTACGCCACCGGCGCCCCCATCACCGCCGCGATGGTCGCCGGAAAGGTCGACATCGGCTCCATGGGCGACTTCCCGCTGCTCATCAACGCCTCCCGGGGCAAGCAGCTGAACGCCCCGACCCGCCTCGTCTCCGTCACCGGCTACAACTCGCGCGGCGCCCTCAACACCGTGGTCACCGCCCCCGACTCCAAGCTGAAGTCGCTGGCCGACCTGCGCGGCAAGAAGGTGTCGACGAGCGTCGGCTCCGCCGCCGACGGCACCCTGGTCCGCGCCCTGGAACAGGCCGGACTCGACCCCGACAAGGACATCGGCAAGCTCAACCAGCAGCCCGCCGTGGGCGCCTCCGCGCTCGAGGGCGGCAGCGTCGACGCGCTCTCGCAGTTCGTGGCCTGGCCCGGCCTGCTGGCCTTCCAGGGCAAGGCGAAGGCCCTGTACGACGGCGGCTCCCTCGGCCTGCCCACCCTGCACGGAGTCACCGTGCGCCACGCGTTCGCCGACCAGCGGCCGGCCGTCGTCGAGGCCTTCCTCGCCGCCCAGATCAAGGCCACCGAGTATCTCGACGCCCACCCGGTCACGGCCGCCGAGAAGGTCGCCGAGGTCACCGGCCTGCCCCCCGAGGTCGTCTACCTCTACAACGGCAAGGGCGGCATCTCCACCTTCGACCCCACCCTCAAGCCGGAGCTGGTCGCCGCCCTGAAGAAGGACGTCCCCCTGCTGGTCTCCGCCAAGCTTGCCGGCCCGGTGAACGTCTCCGACTTCGTCGACGACACCTACCTCAAGAAGGCCTACGGCACCGGATACGCCAAGGCCGCCGCCACCATGGCCCCCGCCTCCAAGCCCGAGGTCTGGCTCAAGGGCGCGACCACCACCAGCACCTACGCCGACCCGGCCGCCCTGCTGCGCTACGTCGCCGCCCACCGCGCCGACGTACGGGCCGCCTACGTCCCCGACGCCACCACCGGCACCCGCTGGTTCGCCGACAAGTCGGTGTGGGTCCAGGACGGCACCGCCCTGAAGCCCTTCGTCACCGAGGCCGCCGCCGACGCCTGGACCGCAGCCCACACCGGAGCGCGGATCATCAGCTACGCCGACGCACTCCGGCAGGCAGCCAAATGACCGCCCCCGCCGCCCGCTCCGCCTTCTCCACCCCGTACGCCCGCTACGCGCTGCGCGCCGCCTCGCTGCTCGCCGCGCTCGGCATCTGGCAGCTCCTCACCAGCCACCACGTCAACCTCTGGCTGCGCTTCGCCCAGTTCCCCACCGCCACCCAGGTCGCGAGCGAGTTCGCGCACCGCCTCGGCACGGCCGTCTACTGGCAGGACCTCACCGACAGCCTGACCCGCATCCTCACCGGCTTCGCGCTCGCCGCCGTCGCCGGAATCGCGGTCGGCACCGCCATAGCCCGCTCCCGGATCGCCGCCGACCTCCTCGGCCCGCTCCTCGAGGTCCTGCGGCCCATCCCGGCGATCGCCCTCGTACCGGTGGCGATCCTGCTCTTCCCCACCAACGAGCAGGGCATCGTCTTCATCACCTTCACCGCCGCGTTCTTCCCCGTCCTGGTCTCCACCCGGCACGCCGTCCGCGCCCTGACCCCGGTCTGGGAGGAGGCCGTCCTCACCATGGGCGGCGGCCGGCTGCGCGTCCTCGCCTCCGTCGTCCTGCCGGGCGCGCTGCCCGGCATCCTCGGCGGGCTCTCGGTGGGCATCGGCGTGTCCTGGATCTGTGTCATCTCCGCCGAGATGATCTCCGGCCAGTACGGCGTCGGCTACCGCACCTGGCAGGACTACACCATCGTCAACTACCCGGGCGTCCTCGTCGGCATGGCCACCATCGGCCTCCTCGGCTGGCTCACCTCCACCGCCGTCGAGGTCG
This sequence comes from Streptomyces sp. NPDC047042, assembly GCF_040644035.1. Taxonomy (NCBI): domain Bacteria; kingdom Bacillati; phylum Actinomycetota; class Actinomycetes; order Kitasatosporales; family Streptomycetaceae; genus Streptomyces; species Streptomyces sp. NPDC047042. Next base: position 176,716 of record NZ_JBEYVP010000013.1, read on the forward strand.
CCGGCCGCCGCGTCACCCGCTGGCTGCCCCGCCCGGCCGCCGAACGGGCGGTGCGCCCGCGGGTCCGCCGCCCGGCCGCAACCGCGCAAGCGTCCGGGAGGGCGACCTCATGACGACCCAGGTCACTACGTCCGCAGTGGAGACCGAGGCCCCCAAGGGCGTACGGCTGCGGCTGTCGGGCGCGACCATCGGGCGCCCGGAACTGCCGGTGCTCAGCGGCCTCGACCTCGACATCGCCCCCGGTGAACTCCTCACCGTCGTGGGCCCGTCCGGCTGCGGGAAATCGACACTGCTGCGCACCCTGGCCGGGCTGCTGCCCGCCCTCGAGGGCCAGGTGAGCCAGGACGACCGGCCCATCACCCGGCCCGAGGCCGACCGCGCCCTCGTCTTCCAGGAGGACGGCCTCCTGCCCTGGCGCAACGCCCGCCGCAACGTCGAACTCCCGCTAGCCATACGGAAGTTGCCACGCGCCGAACGCCGGGCGCAGGCCATTCGGTGGCTGGCCCAGGTCGGCCTGGCCGGCCGTGAGGAGCAGTTGCCGCACCGGCTGTCCGGCGGCCAGCGCCAGCGCGTACAGCTGGCCCGCGCCCTCGCCGGGCGTCCGCGCGCCGTACTCATGGACGAACCGTTCGGGGCGCTCGACGCGCAGACCCGGGCCGGGATGCAGAACCTGCTGGTCGAGGTCCTCAACGGGACACGCGCCACCGTCGTCTTCGTCACCCACGACGTCGACGAGGCCGTGTTCCTCGGCGACCGCGTCGCCCTCCTCGGCACCGGCCAGGTACTCGACGTCCCCCGCCCCCGCGAACGAGCCGCCCACGGCGAGCCCGCGACGGTCGCCCTGCGCCGCGAGATCCTCGCGTCCCTCGGCACCGCCTTGAACGACACCGCTTCGAACGGCGCCGCTTCGAACGACACGGCCTCCCAAGACCCCGCTTCCCACGACACCGCCCTTCTCGGCACCTGAGAGGCACCACCCCATGGCCCGCACCGAGTCCCCCGTGGACCTCACCGAGATCCCCTCCCTCCACGACGCCGACGAACTGACCTGCGACGTCCTGGTCATCGGCGGCGGCACCGCCGGCACCATGGCCGCGCTGACCGCCGCCGAGCACGGCGCGAACGTCCTGCTCCTGGAGAAGGCCCACGTCCGCCACTCCGGCGCCCTCGCCATGGGCATGGACGGCGTCAACAACGCCGTCGTCCCCGGCCGCGCCGAACCGGACGACTACGTCGCCGAGATCACCCGCGCCAACGACGGCATCGTCAACCAGGCCACCGTCCGCCAGACCGCCACCCGCGGCTTCGCCATGGTGCAGCGCCTGGAGTCGTACGGTGTCAAGTTCGAGAAGGACGAGCACAACGAGTACGCGGTCCGCCAGGTCCACCGCTCCGGCTCCTACGTGTTGCCCATGCCCGAGGGCAAGGACGTCAAGAAGGTCCTCTACCGGCAGTTGCGCCGCCGCGAGATGCGCGAGCGGATCCGCATCGAGAACCGCGTCATGCCGGTCCGGGTCCTCACCGCCGACGGCCGGGCGGTCGGCGCCGCCGGATTCGACACCCGCACCGGACGGTTCGTCACCGTACGCGCCGGCGCTGTCATCCTGGCCACCGGCGCCTGCGGACGCCTCGGCCTGCCCGCCTCCGGCTACCTCTACGGCACCTACGAGAACCCCACGAACGCGGGCGACGGCTACGCCATGGCGTACCACGCGGGCGCCGAACTCAGCGGCATCGAGTGCTTCCAGATCAACCCCCTGATCAAGGACTACAACGGTCCCGCCTGCGCCTACGTCGCCAACCCCTTCGGCGGCTACCAGGTCAACCGGCACGGCGAACGCTTCGTCGACTCCGACTACTGGTCGGGCCAGATGATGGCCGAGTTCGCCGCGGAGGTCGCCAGCGAGCGAGGCCCCGTCTACCTCAAGCTCAGCCACCTCCCCGAGGAGTCCGTGGCCGCCCTCGAGGACATCCTGCACTCCACGGAACGCCCCACCCGCGGCACCTTCCACGCCAACCGGGGCCACGACTACCGCACCCACGACATCGAGATGCACATCTCCGAGATCGGCCTGTGCGGCGGCCACTCGGCGTCCGGGGTCTGGGTCGACGAACACGCCCGCACCACCGTCCCCGGCCTGTACGCGGCCGGCGACCTGGCCTGCGTACCGCACAACTACATGATCGGCGCCTTCGTCTTCGGCGACCTCGCCGGCGCCGACGCCGCCGCCGAACACCGCACCTACGAGGGCGAGTTGCCCCCCGACCAGCTCCGCGAGGCGCACGAACTGATCTACCGGCCCCTCCGCAACCCCGACGGCCCCCCGCAGCCCCAGGTGGAGTACAAACTCCGCCGCTTCGTCAACGACTACGTCGCCCCGCCCAAGTCCGGCGCCCGACTCTCCCTCGCCGTCGAGGCGTTCGAGCGGATGCGCGAGGACATCGCCGGCATGGGCGGCCACACCCCGCACGAACTGATGCGCTGCGCCGAGGTCGACTTCATCCGCGACTGCGCCGAACTGGCCGCCCGCTCCTCCCTGGCCCGTACCGAGAGCCGCTGGGGCCTCTACCACGACCGCACCGACATCCCGCAGCGCGACGACGCGGACTGGTTCAAGCACCTCAACGTCCGCAAGGCGGCGGACGGTTCGATGGAATTCCTGACCCGGCCGGTGGCCCCCTACCTCGTCCCCGTCGAGGGCTTCGAACCGACCGGCGGCGAGGTCAGCGTCCTCGGCGAGGTCCACCCCGAACAGGTCGCGACCGCGGGCCCCCGCGAGGTCGCCCCCGTCGGCTCCGGCACCGTCAAGGCCCGTACGATCCTGCCCACGGCGACCGCGCCCTCCCCGCGCATCCTCGAACTCCTCGCCCTCGCCGACGAACAGCCGAGCCTCGCCGACCTGCACCCCTACCTCACCGACCCCGAACCGGCCGTACGCCGCACCGCCGTAGCCACCCTCACCGAAACGACCCCCGAAGGCACAGGCCCGGCCCTGGCCACCGCACTGGGCGACCCCGACGCGGGCGTACGGGAATCGGCGGCCGGCTCCCTGCGCGAACTGGTCGAGGTCCTCCCGCCCGACGAGGCCCTGCGCGACGCCCTGATCACCGCGCTCGACCTCGACGACCCCGGCCGCGAGAGCGTACGGGCCGCCGCGCTCGACGTCCTGCGCGCCCTGCGCCTCGGCTCCGCCGCCCTGTACGCCCGCACCCTCACCGACCCCGACCTCGGGGTGCGCATCCAGACGGTCCGGGCCCTGGTCTCGGTGGACGCGACACCGGAACTCGCCCGCGCCGCCGCCGACACCTCACGAGAGGTACGGGTCGCCGCCGCACAGGGCCTGGGCACCGTCGGCACCCCGGACGACCTCAAGCCCCTCCTCGCCGACACCGACGCACTGGTACGCGCCGCCGCGCTCACCGCCCTCGCGACCACCGGCTGCCCGCCCCCGCTGGACACGGCCGCCGCAGACGCCCTCAACGACCCTGCCTGGCAGGTCCGTTCGGGCGCGGCCACCGCACTGGGCGCCGCCGCCCCGGACCTGGCGGTGCCCGCCCTCACCGGGGCACTGACCGACGCGTTCGCCGACGTCCGCAAGGCCGCGGTCCGCGCCCTGCGCCGCCACGACGGCCGCCCGGGCGTCGCCGAAGCACTGGCCTCGGTGTCGGGGGACGCGGACGCCGACGTACGGGCGTACGCCAGGCTGGCGTAGCGACGAGGGCACGGCCGGGTGCGGTACGCGGGTCTACCGCCGTACCGTCACCGAGTTCCGTACGACGACATGGGTGCCCAGCAGCAGGTGCTCGTCCGGGTCGTCCGGCGTCCGCCCCAGAGCGGTACGGACGGCGAGGCGGCCCAGTTCCTCGTACGGGACGTGCACCGTGGTGAGCGCCGGATGCAGATCGCGGGCGAACGGGATGTCGTCGTACCCGGCGAGCGACACATCGCCGGGTACGGACAGACCGGCCTCGTGCAGGGCGGTCAGCGCACCGGCCGCGACCATGTCGGTGGCGGCCATCGCCGCCGTGAACTCCAGCCCCTGGGACAGGACTTGACGCATCAGACGGTGACCCGAGTCCCGGGTGAAGTCACCGTGCAGCCGTAGCGCCGGGTCGGGCTCCAGGCCTCGTGCGCGGTGAGCGGCCGTATAACCCCGTTCGCGGCCCTGCGCTGTGGTGTGGTCGGGGCGGCCACCGAGGAACAGGACACGCTGATGGCCCTGGGCGAGGATGTGGGCGCACAGGGCGTAGGCGCCGCCCTCGTTGTCGTACTCGATGACCGTGACCGGCGTACCGGGATCCAGCGGAGGCCGCCCGCACAGCACCAGACGCGAGCCGACAGAGGCCAGCGAGTCGGCGATACGGGCCGTGCGGGAGCGGTACTCGGGGGTGTCGGCCGTGCCGCCGACCAGGATCACGGCCGCGGCACGCTGAGCACGCATCATCTCGACGAACCGCAGCTCGTGCGCGGCGTCGCCGTCCGTACTGCACACCAGACAGAGATGGCCCAGCCGGGTCGCCTCCCGCTCCACGCCGTGCGCCATCAGCGCGAACGACGGGCCGGTGATGTCGTCGAGCACGAAGGCGAGCGTGGGCGTCCCGACACCGGCGACCGCCTTGGCGCGCGCGTCGGCGACGTAGTCCAGTTCCCGAACGGCCCGCATGACGCTGCCCCGGGTCGCCGTACTCACCGGATAGTCGCCGCCGAGCACCCGCGACACGGTGGACGCGGACACCCCGGCCCGCGCCGCGACATCCCGGATGGTGCTGCGCGCCGGGCTGTCCCCGGTCCCGTTCTTCCTTGTCATGGTGAGCCCCGCCCCTCTCCCCGGGAAGCACGGCCACACACAACACATCGACAACCGGTTCCCGTCGGGAGGCTAGCAGCGCGGACGAACGGCGGGGAGCGGCACCGGGCGCCACCGGCACCCCGAAACTTTCACCCGGCCGAGCACGGCGTCACCTGCGGTCACGTGTGCGAGGCGCGCGGTGCGCTGCGCCTCGTGATGCGGGGGCGGGCGTGGGCGTTCGCGGACGTACGCGGAGGGGGTGCCGCTGCGCCCACCCGTGCCGCCCCAGCGGCACGACTGCCCGCAGCTACGCGTGCGCGGCTGCGTACAGGCGGGCGGTCGCGGCACCCACACGGTGCCGAGTGCGTGGTCACCGCACCGCGTACCGGTCACCGCCCCGCGTACCGATCACTGGACCGCGTACTGGTCACCGCACCGCGTACCGGTCACCGCACCGAGTGCGCGGTCACCCCCGTACACATTCAACGCACCGCGCAACCACTCACCGAAGCGTGTCCGCGATCGACGTGATCGCCTTCGGGCCCACCCGGCAGCACCCGCCGATCAGCCGTGCCCCCGCGTCCCGCCAGCCCGTCACCTGGCCGGCCGTGAAGGTCGAACTGCCGGTCCAGGCACGGGCGTCGGAGTTCCAGACCTCACCGCTGTTCGGATAGACCACGACCGGCTTGCCCGTCACTCGGGCCGCCAACTCCACGGCGCCTTCCACATCCTCGGGCACACAACAATTCACGCCGACCGCGACGACCTCGTCCGACTCACCGGCCAACGCGAACGCCTCCGCCAACGGCTGCCCGGCCCGCGTCCGGTCCCCGGCCACGCTGTACGACAGCCAGACCGGCACCCCGAGCCCGCGCGCCGCGCGCAGCAGGGCGTCGGCCTCGTCGACGTCGGGCACGGTCTCCAGGGCCAGCACATCGGGCCCGGCGGCGGCCAGCACTTCCACCCGCGGCCGGTGGAAACGCTCCAGCTCGCCGACGCTCAGCCCGTACCGCCCCCGGTACTCGGACCCGTCCGCAAGCATCGCCCCGTACGGCCCCACGGACGCCGCCACCCACAGGGGCCGCTCCGTGTCCGCCCGGCGCGCGGCCTCGCGGGCCAGCTCCACGCTGAGCCCGAGCAGCTCGGCGGCACGCTCCCGGCCGATACCGCGCTTGGCGAAACCCTCGAAGGTGGCCTGGTAGCTGGAGGTGATCGCGACGTCCGCGCCCGCCTCGTAGTAGGCGAGGTGCGCGTCGACGATCGCCTCGGGCTGCTCGACGAGCAGCCGCGCCGACCACAGCTCGTCACTCAGATCGTGCCCGGCGGACGCCAGTTGGTTGGACATACCGCCGTCGAGGACGAGGGGGTCGCCGGTGGCGAGGGCAGCGGAGAAGGAGGGGCGGGCGGGGGAGGGGGAGGCGTCGCTGGTCATGCTTCGAGGCTATTCGACGGCTGCCCGGACAGCCGTACATGTCCAGTGCGTGAACGAATCGCCCACGATGTGGGACGGCGGGATACCATCGCGCCCCCCACCTTGCTCCACCCCCCGCTTTCCTTGCCCTTCCTTGTCATCCTCCCCGCCCCTCCCCGCCGACTGGAAGTGTCATGACTGCTGCTCCCCGCACCACCGAGTCCGGCGAGCCGGAGCTGACTCCGACCGCACCGACCGCGACCCCGTCCCGCCGCCGCACCTTCGGCCTTGCCGCCGCCACCGCGCTCGTCATGGGCAACATCATCGGCGGCGGCATCTTCGTCCTGCCCGCCACGGTCGCCCCGTACGGCTCGATAAGCCTGCTCGCCTTCCTGGTCCTCTCCATAGGCGCGGTCCTGCTCGCCCTGCTCTTCGGCAAGCTGGCCCGCCGCAGCCCGGTCACCGGCGGGCTGTACGTCTACCCGCGCGACGCGTTCGGCCCCTTCGCGGGCTTCCTGTCGGCATGGTCGTACTGGACGATGACATGGGTGAGCATCGCGGCCCTGGCGGTCGCGGCGGTCGGGTACGTCGATGTACTGATCCCCCTGCACGACAACCACGCCCTGGGGGCACTGGTCGCGATACTGGCCCTCTGGCTGCCGGCCGCCGCGAACTTCGCGGGCACCCGGTGGGTCGGCACGGTACAGATCGTGTCGACGATCCTGAAGTTTGTGCCGCTGCTGCTGGTCGCCACGGTCGGCCTCTTCTTCATCGACACGGACAACTTCGGCGCGTTCAACGCGTCCGGCGACAGCGTGCCGGGCGCCCTGGCCGCCTCCGCCGCACTGCTCCTCTACAGCTTCCTGGGCGTGGAGTCGGCGGCGGTCAGCGCGGGCGAGGTGGCGGACCCCGAGCGCAACGTCGGCCGCGCGAGCGTCCTGGGCACCCTTGGCTCGGCCCTCGTCTACATCCTCGGCACGGTCGCCGTCTTCGGCCTGGTCCCGCACGAGAAGCTGGTGCACTCCGGCGCCCCCTTCGCCGACGCCGTGAACGCGATCACCGGCGGCAGTTGGGGCGGTACGGCCATCGCGCTGGTCGCGGTCGCGTCGATCGTCGGCTGCCTGAACGGCTGGATCCTCCTGGCCGCGCAGATGCCGTACGCGACGGCCCGCGACGGCCTCTTCCCGGCGCCGTTCGCGAAGATCGGCAGGGGCGGGGTGCCCGGCTTCGGCGTCTGGGCCTGCGCGATCCTCGGCACGATCCTCATCGCGTTCAACTACACGGCGGGCCCGGACACCACGTTCCGCGTCCTGGTCCTGATCACGACGTTCACGGGCTGCGTCCCGTACCTCTTCTCGGCGGCTGCTCAGCTGTATTGGCTGGCCAGAGGCACGCGCGACCGCGTCCGCCCGGCGGGCCTGATCCGCGACCTGATCGTGGCCGCACTGTCCTTCGCGTTCTCGTTCTGGCTGATCGCGGGCGCGGGGTACGCGGCGGTGTACCAGGGGGTGCTGTTCCTGTTCGCGGGGATTCCGGTGTACGTGTGGATGCGGGGGCGGGGGGAGATGGCGGAGGGCGAGAAGGCGATCGCCTGATCTCGGGCGAGGCGAGCCAAATCTGGTGAATCCGAACAAACCCCGCGCGTGGGGACGACGCGACGTTCCAGCGAGCATCACGGACAGGCAGGGAGCCCGGGAAGGGCTGATGCACTCCGACCTTCCGGAAACTCTGGTCCTCGTTCATTGCCTGAACCCTTTGGGTGCGAATCCGCCAGCAGACGGCAAGGAGCGCACGGGCGACGCCTTGCTCGGCCTCGCGTACCGGCGGTCCACTGGTCACCCAAGGCGTGAGGCGCCGTCCGGCCAGACGACGTCGACAGGCAGGCCTGCTTCACGCGCCTCGATGACGGTGTCCGCGGTACCGCCGCCCTTGCCGGTCGGGGGCTCTCCGTTCCACACCGCCACCAGGCGGTCGGCGCGCTGGAGCAGAGTGTGGTTGGCATCCTCGTACGCCGATCGGTCGGCCGTGTCGTTGGGAAGCACGAGCACCTCGTCGGCGGACTCGACCAACCGGTCGAAGGTTTCGGCGTGGTCGGGCTTGACCTTGTTCTGCCGGTAGTCCCGTGAGGGAACGACCGCGACCAGACGTCCGCCGAGGTCCAACACGACCTCGGCGAACAGAGAGTCGGCACCTTTGGCAATGCACGACACACCGGTCAGACCGGAGCCGACGAACGGCTTCAGAGTCTCCCGGAGAGCGTCCCGTACCAAAGGCACACTGGCGTCGGTCAGGTCCATGTGCCCGGTCACGGCGATGGTGGTCACGTTGTTCCCTCAGTTGGACAACACGTCGCGGATCATAGTGCGTCCCTCGCTCATGGACCGAGTCGACGCCTTGCCGACGGTGTATGGGTAGAGCTGACTGAGCTGTGCGCGCACTCGGGCGGAATGTGTTCGCATCATGTTGGCGCTGAATGCATGGTCGCCCCCAGCATGCGCGGCGCGCAGTGCAAGCTGGTAGTAGCTCTGTGCTTGTCGCTGCATACCGGAATCCCATGCCATGGTCGCGGCTGTACCGCCGAGGTAGGCCATGATTCGGAAGAGGCCTTGCTCATGTCCGGCGCCTGATGTTCTTCGAGGTGACCGGCTACTTCATTGAGCTGGCCGACGACGGCCTCGCGGCGCAGGCCTCCGCCGAACCTGTGATCCCGGGCGCGGAACGCGCGCGCCGTCGCTTCGAGTTGTCCGACTTCACGCTGACCGAGACGGCCGCGCCTACGCGTCCGCTCGGTGGGGGGCACAGCTTGCAGCCATCCTTCGCGAGAATCGTGCAGAGCGGCACCGGTGACGGCGGCGTCGGCCAAGGCGCGCGTTGCTGCGCGGCGGTCCATCACGAGGTCGCTCCGGGTCAGGTCTGCCGTCAGGTTCACGATCGTGGTGGGGCGCCAGGGCGAGTCCTGGGATGACCGTGGGGCCCCAGGGGCGCGGGCGGATCTGGATCGGTGGTCTGTCCTTCCCAGGATCGGTCGGCGAGCCCGGTGTGAGCTGGCAAGCCGAGGCGATCCGCTTCTGGGAGAGACCGCCCCACTTCTTGATCAGTGAGAAGGCTGCTCAGAGTGCTCCGCCAAGGCTCGGCGCAGGTCGTCCGGGTCGAGGACGTCGGGGTCGAGCGGACCAGGGGCGGTGGCGTCCATGGGGCTCAGCTTCCGGAGGGGAGTCCGGGCGACGGTGAGCGCGGAAAAGCTGCAACGAGGAGACGTCGTCGAGGACACCGGCACCAAAAGGCTCGGCAAGGTCATGAGCTTCGAGGCCTCGTACGTCCAGGTGCGACCGATCGGCGGCAGCCAGGAATGGGACCCGCCACCGGAGCACCTCCAGCCCGTCACTGACGCCGGCGCGCTGAGTCCGGCTGTCGCTCGCCAACGTCCGCTCACGAGGAGATGTGGAGGGCCTCACTCCGGAGGTGTGGCCGCCCTTGCGGCAGATTGTGGACTTCAGGTTGTCTGTGTGACGGCCGGGGAGTGGCGCCCGGCCTGCACCGGGTCCTCCCGCGGCTCCCCCTTCTCATACCGGTAGTGGCAACTACCAGCCGAGGGCTGCTGCACCTTGTACGGTCACCGTGCCGGGTGGACGAAACGGCGCGCCAGGAACAGGCCGGTCAGTGGCGTGGGCAAAGCGACGCGGCGGGTGAAGGGTATGACGACCCCTCACAGGCAGGCGATAACTGGGCAGATGCTGTCGAAGGAATCCGCCTTCCATGATCGTTCTTCTGTCCCTGGTTCTCGCTCGTCCTCCGCCTCATCGTCTGGCGGGCCATGGACAAGGCCGAGGAGATCTAGAGACGTAAGGCAAGTCAGCCATGTGGCCCCGCCCGCCAGGCGGTTGGAGGGCGACAACGGTGGGGAGCCACCGCGTTCGACGAGCGGGAGGACATCCGGCTGGGTGAGCCTTGCTTGGAGTGTGTGAAGCTGTGGGGGTGCTGCGGTACTTGGGCCATTCCGCTTGTGATCATGGTTTGGCTGTTGGTAGCCAGATCACATGACGGGGGATGAATTCACGCTCTTTGGTGCGCCGCGACGACGTCAGCACCGGCTCCTGGGCTGGGCCATGCGCCTGATCGGCACCTTTCTGTCGTTCTTCGGCGCTCTGTTCTTCATCGCTGGCTTCAGCCGCATGCGGACGATCTTCTCGCCGCTGGGTACCACCGATCCTCTGTGGTACCGCGTGGTGACCGTAGGAGCGATTGCATTCGCCGCCGCCGTGTCGCTGCTCGGTGGCCGCAGGCTCAGACGGCGCGGGCGCCGTCACAGTGTTCCGGTGTTGCGGACGATGGCCGATGCGAAGCACAGCCCCTACGTGCTGTACCTCCGGCCCTTCACGTCGGACGTGATGGGGGCGACGATGCCGCACGCCTTCAGCCGGTTCCAGCGAGTGGGAGGTTCACTCGTCAACACCAGCACGCGCACCGTCGAGGAGCAGATCTCCCGTTCCTTCGGCAGTCTGGCGCGGGTCATCGCCGTCGGCCAACCGGACGAAACGCTCCCCTTGCTGGGAGCCGCGCGGCTGTATCTGCCCTTGAACGACTGGCAGCCGACGGTGGCTTCCCTCATCGATGATGCTCGTCTGGTGCTCCTCGCCGCGGGTACTTCTGAAGGAACGCTGTGGGAGCTCAGGCAGTGTCTACGGCGTCGTGCGCCGCAGACACTGCTCATCTCGATCTACACAGATGAGAGTGAGTACGACGCGTTCCGGGAGAAGGCAGAAGCGATCTTCCGGCAGGAGGCGGACTGCCTACGACGGGGAAGCGACGCCGACCAGTGCCCGCCACGCCTGCCCGCCTACCCACCGCTAAGCAACCCACAACGCGTCAAGTGGCTGCCGACGCCTCGTGGTTACATCCGCTTCGACACGGACTGGACCCCTCACCTGATCAGGCTCGACCCTACCTCCGTCCGCGGGTGGACGGAGGAGGGCCGCCATCGCAGGCTGAACCGTGAGCAGTTGTTGCCGTTCATGGGCACCGTACTCAGAGAACTGTCGGCTGCGGAGCATGCGGCGGATCAGGCCGACGCAGGCCGTTGCATGACGGTCGCCGAGCTGGAGTCGGCGCTGCGCGCGATGCGGTCCAACGGGGCGACAGACGAGACACCGATCAGCGTCCTGATGTCGGGAACGGGGCGGTTCCTTGCCATCGAAGACAAGAGGGACACCGTGGCAGGGAGCGGAGGCGCGCAGGGCGGTCCGGAACATACGACGGAACCGATCGCGCAGGCAGGCGGGCGGGCGCCCTTCGCGATCGAACTGCCCTTGCTGTACGCGGAGGAGATCCTGCGCGAGAGAAGGGCCAACGGCACCACGGACGCGGACACGCTCCAAATCGATTTCAGTGCCCGCGGGCGGCTGCTGGGCGTACGTCACCATACCGGCGGCGACGCGCCCGAGAAGCCCTCCACACTGATCGATGAGAGCGGCGCGGGACACTGACGTACCTACGGGCGCTGCCACGGCAGGAGTTAGAGGGATCAAAGATCCACACCGTTTGCGGCTCATGACAAATTCGTTATCGGCACCGAAATTACAGGACGATCGCGAAGAAGCCCAGGAGGTAGGCGACGGCAAAGATGACTGGTACCCACTGCTCAATGTGGGTCAAGGGAAGGTAGAGACGCCAGTCGCGTCCTTCGCCGAGCGCATTCCACTCCGCGCGGGAGTAGGCGTAGGCGGGAAGCCGTTCCTCAAGGGCACCGATGACGGCGAACTTGGCCCCGTTGAGGAGGCGATACGAGCGAACGAGGACGTACCAGGCAGCGCACATGGAGATGATGATCACGAGCCCGGGGAGTAGCAGCCAGACGGAAACATGGCTGCGCACGTCATGCAGCGTGGTGGTCAGGACGGTGACGATGGCACTGTTGAGGGTGAGGAAGAATGTGTTCGAAAGGTTCCGCCGGGCGCTCACCCGGTCAGCCATCTCGACGCACAGCTTGTACTGCTCGAACACGGCGCTCTGGTAGCCCGCGGTGTCCCCGTAGGCGGACTGGTCGACGGTGGCGTTCCACAGAGCATCTCGGATGTCATCCATACGGGCATCATGCCGGGACCGCCCTCACGCCGGCACCCCAGGGGCGCATTCTGCCCTAGGTCAGCACGCGCGGGCGATGCTCGACTGCTCCGTATTCTCGAAGACAAGCGGACACACCTCACCGCTCACCGTGGTATTCCTGCGCTGCTTCTGGCGCGTGGCTTTGGCCATGGATGTACATACGTGAAGATTTCTCTGGCTGGAAAGAACTTTAGGAGCCCACTCTGCACCGTGACTGGAACCGCAGGGTGGCGAAAGAGACATCGGCATCGGCCCGCCTAAATGTCAGTCGACACAGGTGAGTTGGACGGGATGGCATCGCACACACCGTCAGCGGGGGAGCGGTGCGCCATCGAAGTCGCGCCACAGCGGCAGATCCACAACGGGAGGAACATTGGGCGCCGATCGTTACAGCACTCTCGCCGAATCGGGGGGACTCAAGCTCATCGATGTGATCCCCATGCCCGGCTACTTCCTCGGAATCTTGACGGCATGGGTCATACAGATCCCCACGATCCCCAGGACTCTGTTCTATGCGCCGCTCAGTACCCCATTCCGACCGGTTACCAGTCGGCGCTATGTCGCAACTATCTTATTCTTCGCTGCCCTGGACACCGCTGGGCTGGATATCCCTATCAGCTACTTCAAAGGCCTTATAATAGGGAATTTTTTGCTGGCTCTCCTGGCGATCTACAAGACTCGCCTCCAGGTGGCCGGCATCCTACTTCAAGTACTAGTGCCCGCACTGCTGATCGCTCTGACCATCCGCATCTCACCACTCCTGGATGGAAAGATCGGTGAAGACACCGGGCTGAAACTCCTACTATTCTCGCTGCCTGCGGCAGGCATTTTCTGGGCCCTCCCGTACGGTAAAAAGCTGTCCTGGCAGGGCTCCTGGAGTTTCCCCTACCCTCGCACAACATCGCCGAAGTCATCACAAGTTGTTGCGAATCCAGCCGTAAATCTGCACACTGACTCCCGCCAGTCGGTTCCCCAGAGCCGCCATCATGCCGACAAGAGCAGAACACGCGCCCGGGCACGGACCTTGGGGCCCAAGGGCGATACGCGGCAAGGTCCCCGTTACGCCCGACATCCCGGCCAAGCCCCGTACAGGGGGCTCGTGATGTGGCTGGCCGGTTGGCCATGCTGCCTGGCAGCTCTCGGACTCACATTCTGGGGGGCTCACCGGGTTGTTCCTGTCTCGTCGGCGTCCGGTTTCTACGTCGTACTGTCGATGATGGGCGTTTCCGCTTTTGATCAGAGTCGAAAGTTATTCCTGAAAGGCCGCAGGCATATCAAACCGGCTATTTGGTCACCGAATGTACTCCGCCCCGGCTCCTACGTGCTGTACCTGAGATCATTCAAGGACGACAAAGAGCGCACCGCACTACAGAAACAATGGGGCCATGAAATCGGATTGCCGCCCAATATTATGAGTGGTTTGATCGGCCTCGTCGCATCCAGTCGCGATGAGGAAGAACATATCGCAGACGCGCTGCGCCCCGTCGGACCACTGGTCGCCGTCGGCGCCCCTGGCGAAGTCCTCCCCTTTGCGGGAGCAGCGCGCATGTATCTGCCGAAAGACGAATGGGAACAACCGGTGCGGGAACTCATGATGCGGTCCCGCCTGGTCACTCTCGTGCTGGGCTCAAGCCTCGGAACCATGTGGGAGTTGTCCGAAGCCATGCGGATTCTCCCACCTCAGCGCCTGCTCCTGTTCGTACCCGGCAGGATGCGTGAGGAAGAATACGAGATGATCCGCAAGATGAATAAAAAGGCACTGCTAGCTCTCCCAGAATCCAAAAGGAATCGCACATGGAAGAACGACACTCCGTCCCTTCCTGACTGTGCGTCCGGCCTACGGTTCTTCGATCCGGTGGTCGGCGTCATACACTTCTCCGCGGACTGGGAACCCACCTTCACCCGTACGCCAAATTCTGGCTTTCCGCATGGGGATTCCCCGGGCGGTATCCCGCTTCCGTGGGAGAACCTATGCACCAGTCTCATCCGCGGGCTACGACCGACCTTCGAACAGCTGGTCGCACATGAGGAAGCGACCGGCTGGCACTGCGGCTGATGCGGCCTTGAGTACGGCGCAGCGCACGGACGCCCCGTCATTGGGGAGGCGGCATGGTCCGATCCCGGTTACTCGTCGGCGTTCGGGGTGAAGGGGGCAAAGGTGGTCCATGCACAGCCTGCGGAGTCGACGCTCGGGTCTTCGGCGGCGATGATTGCCTTTCCGTCGATGTGCCGGCGGACGACGGCTGTGCACCACTCGTGCTCGCCGATCCGGTACGTCTTCACCTCCTCGGCCGAGGCGGCAGGGGGCCGTGCTTGAACTCCGCCGGACCCGCACCCTGGCCAAGACGGCAGAGTTGCTCGGCCTGTCTACCGGACGCGTCAACCAGCTCCCCCGAAGGCAAGCAGGCGCAGGGAGAGCCGTCACGGCATCTGTCGCTCAGTTGTCGGCATTCGTGTGCAGGACCACGCTGCGCCGCTCGGTACGGTCATGCCGCAGGGCCTCAAAACCCACCTCGGAGCCCGGTCGGTCGGGACGGATACCTGTACCGGTAGAACCGGTTGTCCATGACGTGCGGAGGTGGACGGCCAGTCAGAGGACTTCTTGGGCGGGGCTCGCCGTCGCCATGACGTTCGTGTACGGCGAAGGGAGTCTCTGTCCCGCACGCGGGGGCGTCGGGGGCGACGTCCAGGTGACCGGTGCCCGCGTCGAACGCTACGGCCAAGACGTGACCGTCCTCGGTGACGGCGCTACCTCAACTGCGGGATGGCCGTGCTGCACCGCAAACGCCCGCGCCGGCCCCTGCTGCAGGCGAGGAAGCGGACAACGCCGTCCACACCGTCGCCCACATGCGCAACCTCGCACTCGCCTCATGGCCTGGAGACCTTTGGTCGCAGGTGCAACACCCTTTATAGAGGATTTCTCTTCATGGCGTTGTCGGCCATAAGCAAAGCTGCGGCTGTCTCCATGCCGTGAATGGTCTGTCCGACCCCGGCGAGAGCCTCTGTCAACGGCAGGGAGCAGACGCTCATGTCGAAGTACTTCTCGATCTGTGTGTCACCGGGAGGCTTTTCGGTTCCTTGGAGGACGGACGGCGCCAGGAAGAGGTGGATGTTCCTGTTGGTTTCCGAGGGCATGAGGAAGTAGTTGCCCAGATCGATCAGAGAAGATTCTGGCTCCAGCTCAAAACCTGTCTCCTCCCACAGTTCACGGAGGGCGGCATCTTTGGCGCTTTCCCCTCGCAGGACTGTTCCCGCCGGAAGCTCAAGGGTGTACTTCTTCAGGTTGTATCGGTGCTGACGGATGAGTACGACGTTACCCTCTGCCGTGATGGGAACCACCATGACACTGTCGGGCGTGTCAAGGTAATACCAGTCGATCTCCTCGCCGTCCGGCATGCGTAGCTTCTCACGAATGAACCGCTTGGGTCCCTCGGTAATTACTTCCTTCTCCACCAAGTCTGCGTCCTGCATGGTGGGCCTCGCAGCCTGTTTGCGCGATCGTCGTTTCAAAGCGAACATCTTTCACCCATTCCATGGTCTCGACTCGCCCCACACCTTCTGGAAATGTCGAGAATAGCGGACGAACATGCCATTGAAGCCGGCACTTTCTAGTTCGAATGTGGGCGTGTTGTCGCCTGATATGTACCGGACATATGGCGTGATGAGAATGCGGTCATCGCCGCGGACGATGCTGACGGTCGGCGGCCCGCCATACACATGCACTTTCATCCGCCCGTCGCATGTCTCGGCCATAACGCGGAACCGGGCAAGTGCTGCCCGGATCCTTGGCGCGATGGTTCCGGACGGGTTGCCCTCCTCTCTGTCCACACTGACCGTTCCGCTGTGCTCGGGGTCCAACAGGAGCACACGGATGTCGCAGCCTCTGCGCGCCGCGCTCGCCAGGAGCTCTGGCACCTCGTCGTCATCGGCGTACCCGTGTTCGGCCATTCCGTAGAGCCACACATGTTGGCTGGCACCTTGCAGTACCTCGTTCCAGGTGTGTCGCGGCACGGCGCCTCGAATCGGGTAGGCCTTGATCAGGTCAGGAAGCCCTGGAGCCCGCACGGGGGACACTTTTGCCGCTTTCAGAGCTTCCAAGATCTGGTCTGCGGCAGGCCGAACCGCATTGGCCAGCTGGCCCAAGTACGTGACAGCGTCCGGCGACGGCGCGGCGCCGTGACACCGTGGATCCTGGTAGTGCACCCAGGTGACGCCCAGGAGATCGCTGGGCAGCGCCAGGTTCGTGGCGCAGTGGCCGCACAGCAGGCCGAACGTACGCTCCCGACCGAGCGCGCCGATGAACAGGCCCAGCTCGAAGACAACATTGTCCCGGGGCGTCCAGGAAGTGGTTCCGTCCCGAGTGCGCAGGTCGTCGGCGGTCAGAACCAGGACAGCGCCGTCGATCTCCGACTGCGCGATCTCATCCAAGCGCTCGATCACCGTCGTAGAAGCGGCGAAAGCACGGTCGAACCAGGCAGTTGGAGCAGCAGTGGTGGACAACGCCTCGCGCAGGGCGTGAGCAATATCCTTGGCTTCCCCCGATGACCCAATGAAGATCCGCGGCCTGAACGTCACCACTGCCAGCGCCCCCGCCCGTTGTCCTGCACACCTTCAGCTTTTCTGAGATTCTCGCACTCGAGAACCCGGTTCATGCCGTGAGGGCAAAAACGGAGAGCCCGCCGCCGAGGTGATCGCCTCGCTGCTGACCGGCTGCATGAGCACGACTGCCCTCTGTGTCTCACCGAGGTACTGCAGAGGATCGCGCACGGCGACCAAGGCACGGTGCGGCGGGCAAGGAGTCCCTCGCGCTGGCGGGCACGGCTGACGGCCGTCCGGGTGCTGCGGCCGTTGACGCAGCGGGCGCCCCATCGTGTCGGGGATCTCTCCAGGGACCCCGAACCCAGCCGCACGAGGCCGCTCGCGCGCGGGCCGCCCGTCTCCAGCTCTGTGCGGCGGATAAACGAGCAGGGGCCTCGAAGCATGCAGGTCAGCAGGGGTCCGGTGGAGCATGAGCGCGGTCGGGTCCAGCGCGGACAACGCACTCGCCGAGTCCTTCAACGCGACCTTCAAAGGCGAGACCCTGCAGGGCGAAAGAGTTGGCCAGACGCGCGCGAGGCCCGACTCGACGCCTTTCGATGGCTCCACAGCAACACCCGACGCCGACACTCGGCGGCTACGGCCGGTCCAGTCAGCTGGGCAAGGTGACCGAGAGTTTTCCGTCTCGGTCATGCCGTGAATGCCGATCCGTGCCTGGTCGAACCGGTCCCAGTCGCACCGGATGCGGAAGACCCTGTGCGACGGGAGGCCGTCAAGATCGAAGCTGGTGGCGAAGTCGCCCGCCTCGGTCAGGAGACGGACGGCCTCGCGTGCGTCGTGGGGGTCGCCCTTGATGAGTCGAGCGAGCCGGTCCAGGCTGGTCACCACTTCCTCGTGGCGTTTCCCATCAGGTTCGAAGAGTTCGATGATGCGGTAGGAGTCGCCCTCGTATGCCCTGTCGATCCGAAGCTGCCTCTGGATGGCGGCCTCTTTCTCATCCAGGGGGAACACATCTGCGGGCGCAGGCGCGGGGACCTTGGGGTAAAAGCGCGGCACGCCGGTTTCGTCGGGCACCTCGTAGATGGCGCCTGCGGCCAGGAGAAGGTCCAGGACATCGGTGTGGGTGCGCAGGGGCGGCCGCCTGTAGGCAGCTGCATAGTGCTCAGCGTCGTCAACGTGCGTTGCCTGCTGGGCACGTTCCTCATCGTCGAGGTCTTCAGTGTCCTCCCAACAGGAGGCATCCAAGTCGCCTTCCGGGTTGTCAGCCTTGCGCAGCCCGCGCTTCAGGTCCTCCGCGGTGGCCCCGCGCTCTGCGATCCCCCCGGGCGCACGCGGCGCGCTTCGACGGTCGCGGTTCGGGCCGGCTGGTTTCCCAGTTTCCTACCGCTTCCCGGGGGGCGCGCCTACTGCCGTGGCGATCTGCGCCTGGCTCAGGCCGGCGGGCTCACGCAGCCGCTTGCGCTCTGGAGGGACCGGCAGATCGTCCTGCGGGCGGCTTTTCCACGAGGAGGGCCGGATCCGCCTGGCCACCGCCCTCGACTATCTGACCTGGGGCCGTCACATCTCCGCCTCGGAGACAGCGGCATGGTGAGGACGACTTCGTAAATCGGCGCTCGCTCGTGCCCGTGACCGCAAGGAACGGCGACGTTGTCAGGCTCGGGCACGTGAACCGGCCCGCTGGCTGGCTCGGCGGCCGCGAGGGCGGCTTCGGCTCCGCTGCGGCGCTGAACGCGTGCCCGCTCGATCGGGGGCAGTTGGCCGTCCTAGACCTCCTCCGGCCGGGAAGGCGTGTCCGCTGAGCTCACACATCGCGCGGACCTGTCGGTTGGCTGCTTCCGCGATGCCCGGGTCCACCCACCGCGCGGACATGATGAACAGGTGCGCTGCGAGCTTGTGAACGGGGTGCGTCATTGACCTTGACTTTGTATCTAAATCTTCGGGCGGGTCAGTCAAGATCGGCAGCGTTGCAGAGCAACGCTCTGGCAACAGGCCGGCTATCAAGCTCATGACCGGCCAGGAGTGAGCCGCGAACGGCGACACACCTACGCAAGGAAGCTGCGCATCGACCCCGGCCTCGGCCTGAGTTCACGCCTCGCCTACGCACGCCGCATGTCGCGCTCCCTGAACGCCCTTTGCGACCACTACGAGAAGCTGTGTGGGCCCCGCCCGGAGACAGGTCAATGAGCGTCGTCCGCCGGGCCCACGGCCCAGACATGGAGGGCATTGTCGGCCGCGGACTGTGTGTACCAGGTGCCGTCGCCGAGGGCCGTCGGGAGGCCGGACACCGGATGGGGATAGACCAGCTCATCGGCGATCCGCAGGGGAGCGGCGGTGTCGACGAGCCAGTGGCGCCCCGCGCCGAATTCCTCGTCGCTCTCGACCGTCCCGACGACGGCGTTGGCCCCGTCGATGAAACCGCCCTCGTAGTCGAAGAAGGCCTCGGCCTCGTCGTCATCGTCGTCCTCGGGTTCCGAGGGTTCCGAATCGGGATGCCGGGGAACCTCGTCGGTGTGCAGCTCGGCTTCCACGGAGCCGTCGTCGACGCGCTGGACGGCCAGGGCATCCTGGTCGTGGGTCACGGTGAGCAGCCGGTCGCCGGACGGGCTCACCGACATCAGGGCCCGGTCCTCGTCGCCGAAGCGATCGACCAGGAGGTCGGCTCCGTCCCAGCGGCCCCACCTGAGGGGGGAACCGTCCTGGCCCTCGCCGATACTCAGGCCCATCTGGCCTGGGTCGGGTGACGCGACGTGAACCGATCCCGCAGCCGCAGTGCCCGTCTCGGCCCGTGCGAGTACCGACCCGTCCGCGGCGTCGATCACCAGCCATTCCTCGGCCGTCTCACTGCTGTCGGGGCCACACGTGTGCGCCCAGACGAGCTTCCCGTCCGCGGAGAAGGCGGCCGAGCCGCTGCCCGCGTACCGGTGATCCCGGTCCTCCGCGTACTCCTCGAACGCCGAGTGTCCCGCGCAGCCCGCCCAGCACCGGTGCCTCAACTCCCAGCGCACGCTCCCCGACCGGTCCACGGCTCGCAGCGCGTGCGCCCCGGTGAACACAGCCAGGTCTCCGGCCGGGGACACCGTGCCCTGGCCGAACCGGCGCGGCCAGGGTGCCGGAAAGGAGACCTCCGGACCCGTGGCCCAGGTCGTGGCCCGTGCCTCGATCTCCTGGACGATCAGCTCCGTGTCGGTCCGCTGTACCAGCAGCCGTGCGGTGGCCGAATAGGCCAGGTACGGGGCATCACCGGCTCCGGAGAAGGAACGCGGCGCGGTGAGGGTGGCCACGAGGTGAGCGGACCGAGGCACGGGGTCGGGTCTCCTTGAAGGACGAGTGCAGTTGGTCGGCACCCTACGGCGGGTCGGGGACGGTACCTCGATTCGAGCCGGTACTGACCGTTCGTACGGGGGCGGCGACCGCCCTGCTCAATCTGGCCGTGCCCCCAGCTGCCCTGTACCCGAATCACCCTTGAGCCGCGTGCCGCCCACCCCGCCGCCGGCCGTTCCCGTGTCCCCGTACTCTCCGGGTGGCCGGGATCAGCAGGCCCGCCAGCAGGCCCACCGCCATCGCGTACGGCCACCACCCGAGCCCCGAACTGGCCGTCGCCGGGGCCGAGTCGGTGCTTGCCTCGGCCGCCGTGCCCACAGTCGAGCCCGTCCCCGAAGCCGACCCCGAGCGCACTCCCGAACCCGCGGTCTGCGCCGCGCCGCTCTTCGTGACCGCCTTCAACACCACGTCGTTGCCGTCGCCGCCCCGGTAGCTGATCCGGTACGTCGTGTCGGCGAGCTTCAACGCGGCGCCCTCCTTCAGCCCGCTGAACGTGCCGGTGGTCCTCCCGCGTCCGGTGTTGTCGACCACCGTGATCGTGCGGGCCGGGTGAGAGGCCGTACCCGCCGACGAGAGGTCCACCGCCCCCGCAAGGCGCACCGCCCCGCCGACCTTCAACGGACCTCCCCGCAGGACGAGTTCGCCCTTGGGGCCCTGTGAATAGGCTCCCGTCACCGTCAGCCCGCTCGCCATCACCCCGTCGTTCGTCACCGAGCCCGTCACCCTTCCCGAACCGGTGAGAGAGGTTCCCAGGCGCAGCCCCGCCGGGCCCGTGTCCAGCCGTGCGCTCGCCGTGGTCAGCCGAATGACCTTGCTGCGTGCGAGAGTTGCTCCGCCTCGGAGGGCCAGCGTGCCCTTCGTGACCGTCGTGGTCCCGCCGTACGTCACTCCACTGCCCGTCAGTGTCGTCGTCGCCGCGCCGGACTGGGTGAACGACCCGCTGCCGCTGATCCTCGACAGCGTCAGCGGCCTGCTGGTGTTCCGTACCACCAACGAGCCGTTGTTCACGACCTTGTAGAGCGAACCCTTGGTGTACAGACCGCCGTCGCCGCCGCTTTTGCCGCTGCCGAGGCGCAGTACCGCGCCCTTCTCGATCGTCGTCGACCCGTCGTAGTACTGGACGGCGGCGAACGTGACGTCGTTGCCGCGTGTCCCCTTGATGACGATGTCCCCGGCGCCGGGCGCGGACAGGGTGTCGTGGAACCGGCCGCCGCCTATGGGGGCGCCCAGCGTCACCGGGCCGTCGTAGTCGAACGTGAGCAGTGAACGGGACCTGGCGGCAAGGAGGTTGATGTACACCGTCTCGGCCGTGCCCGGCATGAAGATCTTGTTGGTGGTGCCGTCGCCCCACTGGACGTTCGCGCCCTTGATGTTGGTGCCGCGCTTGTTGACGTTCTTGCGGGCCGGCGTCCAGTTGAGGGCGGGGTCGGAGAGGGACGGGTTGGTGTCGCCGCCCTGGTTCGACCAGCTGTACTGGCCCGTCAGGACCACCTTCGAGCCCGGGCGGGACTGGATGTTGATGTCGCTGCCGTACTCGCGCTGGTAGAAGTCCATGCCCATGGTGACCGTCTGGCCGAGCGGGGTGTCGACCGTCCAGGTGCCCTGGTTGAGGACTTTGCGCACCCGGGGGAGTGAGGTCGCGTACTCCGGGCGTCCCGCGTTGACCTGGGTGCCGTTGTCGATCACCCCGGAGAAGGCGTGGATGCCCGAGAGGTCCCAGGTGCCCCAGAGGAAACGGGGTTGGGTCACCAGTCCGGCGCCGCTGATGGTGCCCAGGTTGTACGCGCTCGTCAGAGACAGGCGCAGGGTGCCGTCGACGCGGATGTTGTCCTGGTTCAGGCGGAACGCCGGGGTGTTGTACGGGAAGTGGCCGATCAGTCCCGTCGTGCCGCCGTTGCCGTACTGGAGGGTGGCACCGCGTTCCACGGTCACCGCCGGTGGGTCGGGGTTCGTGACCGTGACGTACGGGTGGTTGCCGCCGGGGATGCGTACCTTCTGGCCCTGCCGTGACCTGGGCAGCGTGAAGTCGCTGTCCCTCGTCAGGATCAGGGTGCCCGTGCCGCGCACGGTGAGGGTGCCCTCGCCTCGGAAGACGCCGTTGTAGGTGGTCGTACCGGCGGGCACCCGTACCACCGTGTCGCCGGTGAGGGTGACGTCCCGGCCTGCGAGGACGTCGGCGGTGGCGTCCCGGAGGCCGGCCGCCGACGCGGGCGGGGCGCCGAGCAACAGGGCTGCCGTCGCGAGGGCCGCCGCGGCCGTCACGGTCCGATGGGTGGGGCTGGTGATGGAAGGGGGGTTGCTGTGCACGTAACGGGAGACGGAACGGACCTCCGGGCAATAACAGAAAGTTGCTCAGCGGTTTTGGTCCCCTCCGACCCGTTGACCTCGCCGTAACACACGCTTACCTTTTCGGCGTTCGGAATGACTGATCTTGTTCGTAATTACGAACGTTTCTCGTGTCAACCCCCACATACGCACATACACACACACGCCAACATCTCGTGCCCCACCCCCGAGAGGCAGTCCGCATGAGCCGCGCCGATGACCTGTCCAAAGGCCCCGAAGGCCCCGAAGACCCCACTCTCTCCGCCCGGAGAACGCTGCTGAAGGGTGCCCTGGCCGCAGGCGCCCTGGTGACCGTTCCCGGCGTTGCGCACGCCGCCACCGCTCCCACCGCCACCGCTCCCACCGCTCCCGCCCCCGCCGCCCCGGCGGGCGCCCCCTGCGCCGCCGACCGGTTCGTCAACCCCCTCGTGCGCAACCGCGCCGACCCGCACATCCACCGCCACACCGACGGCCGTTACTACTTCACGGCCACCGCCCCCGAGTACGACCGCATCATCCTGCGCCGCTCCCGCACCATCCGGGGCATCGCGACCGCCGACGAGTCCGTCATCTGGCGCAAGCACGAGACCGGGCCCATGGGCGCGCACATCTGGGCGCCGGAGATCCATCACATCGACGGCAAGTGGTACGTCTACTTCGCGTCCGCGCCCGCCGAGGCGATCTGGGACATCCGGATCTGGGTGCTGGAGAACTCCAACCGCGATCCGTTCAAGGGGACTTGGGTCGAGCGCGGGCAGCTGAAGACCGCCTGGGAGACCTTCTCCCTCGACGCCACCACGTTCACCCACCGCGGTTCCCGCTACCTCGCCTGGGCGCAGCACGAGCCCGGGATGGACAACAACACCGCCGTCTGGCTGTCGAAGATGGCCGACCCGCTGACTCTGACCGGTCCTCAGATACGGCTGACCACGCCCGAGTTCGACTGGGAGCGCATCGGTTTCCGGGTCAACGAGGGCCCGTCGTTCATCAAGCGCAACGGCCGGATCTTCATGTCGTACTCGGCGAGCGCCACCGACTTCAACTACTGCATGGGTCTGCTGACCATCGACGCCCGTGCCGACCTCATGGACCCGGCCAACTGGACGAAGTCCCCGACCCCCGTGTTCACCAGCAACGACACGACCAAGCAGTACGGCCCCGGCCACAACTGCTTCACCGTCGCCGAGGACGGCCGTACCGACGTCCTCGTCTATCACGCACGGCAGTACAGGGAGATCGTCGGCGACCCGCTGAACGATCCCAACCGGCACACCCGGGTGCAGAAGCTCGGCTGGAACGCGGACGGCACCCCGGACTTCGGGGTCCCCGTCGCCGACAGCCGGCAGACAGGCACGCAGGTCGGCTCACCCATGGAGAGTGGCTCATGAGACGTGTGTACGCGGTTCTCCTCGCCGTTTGTCTGGCGCTGGCCGGCGCCCTCGCGACCGCCGGGCCCGCCCAGGCGGCGGCCGTCACCATCACCAACGGCACCCAGTTCACCGCCACCAACGGCGACCCCGTGCACGCGCACGGCGGCGGGGTCATCAAGGTCGGCTCCTACTACTACTGGTTCGGCGAGAACCGCAACGCCGACAACACCTTCCGGTACGTGGACGCCTACCGTTCCACCGACCTGAAGAACTGGGAGTTCCGCAACCATGTCCTGACGCAGTCCAGTTCCTCCGAGCTCGCCACGGCCAACATCGAGCGGCCGAAGGTCATGTACAACGCGGCCACCGGCAAGTTCGTGATGTGGATGCACAAGGAGAACGGCGTCGACTACAGCGAGGCCCGCGCGGCCGTCGCCGTCTCCGACACCGTCGACGGCAACTACACCTGGCAGGGCAGCTTCCGCCCGCTGGGCGTTCACATGTCCCGTGACATCACGGTGTTCGTCGACACCGACGGCACCGGCTACATGATCTCGGCGGCCCGTGAGAACTACGACCTCCAGATCTACCGGCTCACCGCCGACTACACCGGCATCGCCGCGCTGGTCGCCGACCCCTGGCACAACGGCCACCGTGAGGCGCCGGCCCTGTTCAAGCGGGGCAGCGTCTACTTCATGGTGACTTCGGCCGCCACCGGCTGGAGCCCCAACCAGCAGCAGTACGCCACCGCGTCCAGCGTCACCGGCCCGTGGACCGCGATGACCAACGTCGGCGACTCCACGACGTTCGGCTCGCAGGCCGCGTACGTCCTTCCCGTGCAGGGGAGTTCGGGCACCTCGTACCTCTACATGGGTGACCGCTGGGGCAACTCCTTCGGCGGTACGGTCAACGACTCCCGTTATGTGTGGCTGCCGTTGAGCTTCCCGTCGTCCACCACGATGTCGATGTCCTGGTCCCCCGAGGTCACCATCGACACCGCCACCGGGACGGTCACCGGCAACAGCGCCACGTACAACACGCTGATCGCCCGGCATTCCTCCAAGTGTGCCGATGTCACCAGCCAGTCGCTGTGGGCGGGCGCCCAGATCAAGCAGTACACCTGCAACGGCGGCAACAACCAGAAGTACTGGTTCAAGTCCGTCGCGGGCGGCTACTACCAACTGGTGACCCGGGGGAGCTCGTTGTGCGTCCAGGAGAACGCCGGCACCGTCACGCAGGAGAACTGCGGTTCGTCGGCCACCAACCAGCAGTGGTCGCTCACCACCAGCGGTTCCTACGTCAACCTCGTCTCCCGCGCGAGCGGCAAGTGCCTCGACGTGAACGGCGCGTCCACCGCCGACTCGGCCGCCGTCATCACGTACACCTGCAACAGCGGAACCAACCAGCAGTGGACGCGCGGGACATGACGGTCCCTCAGTAACGGGTAGCGGGATCCGGTGAGGTCGCGGGCGCGACCGCGCCCCGTTAGGGGCGCGGGGAACTGCGCGACAAGCCCCCACCGGGCCCGCGGTGAACGAACCGCCTATCCAGCGGAGCGCTAGCTCAACAGGTCGAGCGCGTCGATCGCCGTGCCCGCACTGAGATAGGAGGTCGTCCCCGAACCGCTCACCACGTTGATCTTCAGCACGTTGTACTGACTGGTGTCCGTGAGCCACGCGCTCGCGGGGACGTTGTACGTGAACGTGTTGTTGTTCCCCCGGTAGGACCCGTTGGTCAGGGACCGGGTGTTCGGCTGGGTGGGCGGGGAGGGGATGGCCGAGGTCCAGTTGTCGTTGACGACGACCTGCGGGCGGCCGTTGGCGTAGGCCGTCGTCACGCCGATGCGCAGAGTGTGCGCGGCGGCGGCCTGGGCCGCGGTCAGCTTGAAGTAGACCAGCAGACCGCTGTTGACGTCCTTCCAGAGGTAGCAGGGGAAGCCCGAGGTCTCGCTGCCGCTGCCGATCACCACGTTGCCGGTCCAGGCGGCGGCCCGGACGTCGGACGGATGCGCGTACGTCATCAGGTCGGCGTTCTTGAAGCCGCTCGGGGTGCCGTTCCAGTCGTTGATCCGCCAGATCGCGCTCGCGTTGCTCGGGTCGTTCGAGGACGGGATCGCGATCGAGTTGAGGGTCGTCGTGCCACCGGCCGACACCGACACGGAGGTGGTGTACACGGCGAGCTCGCCCTTGAACACCGTGAGCGTGTACGACCCCGGCAGGACACCCCCGATGGAGAAGAAGCCGTCGGAGGACCGGGCCGAACCCCAGTACTGCGCCGCCGAGTTGGCGAGCCCGACCGTGTACGGGTACGCCGTGTTGCGCCCGGTGATCCCGACGCCCGCGACCTTGCCCCGGCCGCCGGCGGCGACGTACCCGGAGATGCCGAGGGAGTCCGCCCAGGGTGTCGTGAGCGTCCCCGGGAACAGCGACGAGGAAGGTGCGCCGCCGTCCGTGAAGGCGATGACGTACGGGCCCTGGAGGCCGAAGCGCTGGTCCTCGGTCTGGTTCTGGCCGTAGTACAGGATCTCGTACAGGCCGCCGCCGTCCGCGCTCTGGTGGCGCAGGAGGGAGCGGTAGAAGGGGCCGCCGGAGGCCTTCTCGTGGTTGCTGCGCACCACGTACAGGCCGACGCTGCCGGTCTTCCAGCCGATGTAGTCGTAGTCGATGACCCGCAGCTTCGAGTAGTGCTTCGAGCGGGTCTGGCCGTCCGACTTC
The DNA here is from genome assembly GCF_040644035.1 of Streptomyces sp. NPDC047042. Lineage (NCBI taxonomy): Bacteria > Bacillati > Actinomycetota > Actinomycetes > Kitasatosporales > Streptomycetaceae > Streptomyces > Streptomyces sp. NPDC047042. The sequence continues at coordinate 203,285 of NZ_JBEYVP010000013.1, forward strand.
GCGAAGACGTCCGAGGCCTCGATCGTGCTGTTCGTGTACGTGTACGAGTCGGGCTCGTCGTTGAGGAACAGGCCCGCCTTGACGCGCAGGATGAACCGGGTCGCCGAGACCGACGTGTCGGCCTTGTTGGTCCACAGGTAGACGTTGTTCTCGCCGCTGCGGGCCGCGTAGTAGTGCTTCAGCGTGCCGTACGTGACGCTGACCAGGATCGTCGAACCGGACTGCTGGATCGTCACCGTGGAGGAGCCGAGGCCGGACTCGATGTGCGAGTTCATGCCGCCGTAGCCCTGGTACTCCGTGCCCCGGTAGACCAGCGAGGACAGGTCGCCGTTGGACTTGCGGACCTTGAAGACGAGGTTGGCGCCGGTGTCGATGACGTAGTTCGTGCCGTCGTCGGTGTAGCCGAAGGTCGCCGCCTGAGCGGTGCCCGGGAACGCGAGTCCGGCGGCGGTCGCCGTGGCGCCGAGGACGAGCGCACGACGGCCGAGGTGGATTCCGGAGCTGCCGGATTGCCTGTCGTTGGCTGCGGACATGGGGGTGCCTCCTTCGGAGGTGGGGGTGTGGGGGTGGGGTGGAAGTGGGGGACGCACGGGTTGCGGGTGCCGCGGTGCCGCAGTGCCGGCGGTGTCACTGCCTTGCGGCGTGCGGTGTTGGGAAGAGTGACAGTTGAATCGATTTTGCGAAAGGGCTTTCGTTGTAAGGAAGTTGGCAGTTGTGTGAAATCGTGCAGGACTCTAGAAAGCGCTTGCCAGACCATGTACCGTCCACCCGCTGGGCCTTGTCGAGCGTCGGAGGACTGTTGTGGGAACCGCGATGAGACGTTTCAACCGAGCTGTGCTGGCGGCCGTGACCCTGAGCACCGTCACCACCCTGGCCGCCGTGCCCGCCGCCGCTCACACGCGGCCCTCGCACGGACCGCGGGCCCTGGGCATCGAGAACTGCACCGCCACCGCCTGCCACTTCGACGTGGCGCCGGGCACGTACGACGTACGGGTCCTGCTGGGCGGCGACGCCGCCGCCAGTACCGCGGTCACCGGCGAGACCCGGCGGGCGCTCACCCCGGAGACCGGCACGGCCGCCGGCGAGCGCGTGGCCCGCAGCTTCACCGTCGACGTCCGTACGCCCGAGGGCGAACCGACCGGCCCCGAGGGCACCCCTGGCCTCGACCTGGTGCTCGGCGGGTCGGCGCCGGCCCTGGCGGACATCCGGGTCACGCCCGCCGCCCGGCACACCCGGCAGATCTTCCTCGTCGGCGACTCGACCGTCTGCGACCAGCCCGCCGACCCCTACACCGGCTGGGGCCAGGAGCTGCCGCAGTACCTGCGCAAGGGACTGTCCGTCGCCAACTACGCGGATTCCGGGGAGAGTACGGTCACCTACCTCGCCAACCCCGCGCTCTTCGCGACCGTCCAGCCGCTGATCCGGCCCGGCGACCTGGTCCTCGTCCAGCTCGCGCACAACGACAAGCAGACCGACGAACCGACGTACCGCGCGAACCTGGAGACGCTTGTCGCGGGTATTCGCGAGCGAGGAGGGAAACCGGTACTGGTGACCCCGATCGTGCGCCGCTGGTTCAACTCCGACGGCACCCTGAACAACGGCACCGCCCTGCTGGTCAACGGCCTCGGCGTCGACCACCCGGCGGTGATCCGCGCGGTCGCGGCGGAGCGCGGCGTACCGCTGATCGACCTGACGGCGAAGACGAAGACGCTGGTGGAGTCCCTCGGCGTGGAGGGTTCCAAGGCGCTGTACCTCTACAACGAGAAGCGCGACAACACGCACACGTCGGTCCGAGGGGCGACCGCGTACGCCGAGTTGGTGCGCGACGAGCTGGTGGCGCAGCGGCTGGTTCCCCGGGGCGCGGTGAGGTGACGCTCGGCGGGGTACGCGGTTCTTCGCCCGCCGAGGGCCGCTCTCCCGGATGGCGGGCGCTGGTCGCGCCCACGCCGGGGAGTCGCACCGCGACACAGACCCGCGTCCCGTAGGGGCGCGCATGAGCCCCTGGGGCGCCCCGACCGGAACCGGGGCGTCCCAGGGTCGACGGCTTCCCGGGACCGCTACGGCGCCGGGACCGGTCGTACGACCTGCCGTACGACGATCCGCACGACCAGCCGTACAGCCGGCTGTACAGCCGGCCGCACGGTGAGGCCCGTGGGGTTTCAGTGCGCCAGACGGGCGATGCGCAGCGAAGCCGCAGTCGGGGAGGCGCCCGTCAGTGGGGTCGCGTACGACGGGGTCACCGGGACGTAAGCCCAGGTCAGGGAGCCGTCCTTCAGGGCGGCGATGTCGCCCGTGATGCGCGCCTGGACGACCTTGTCCGGCGACTTGAACGCGCCGTTCCAGTCGATCAGCCGCAGGTGCGTGCCCGTGAACGTGCCGGTGCAGGTACCGCTGGCGCACCTGGCGTTCTTCAGGGACTCCCAGGACACCAGCAGCCGGTCCTTGCCGTACGGGGCCACGCGGACGTTGACGTGTTCCGCGCCGGGCGCGTTCGTCAGGTAAATGGCTTTGCCTGCGGGGGAGTTGCGGTTCTTGAGGAACGACACCGCGACCTGGTGCGTGCTCCACCTCGGCTTCACCGTCCAGCCCCGGCCGCTCGAGTCGTCCGGGTTCTTCGCGGCGGAGGCCGATCCGCGCGAGCCGTAGGCGGTGGCGTAGCGGCCCGTGGACGCTTTCACCAGGTCGCCGGTGCGGCCCGCGTACGTGCCGCCGCAGTAGCCCGCCCAGCACTGCTCGCGCTGCACGGCAGGGGCGTTGTCGGGGGCGCCTATGCCCGTCGACACGAACAGGCCCGAACGCCAGTCGTCGAAGCAGAGGGAGGTGAAGGCGCCGGTGGGCTCGGCGTGCAGCGCGATGCCCTCGTTGTGGGAGCAGCCCCAGCCCCAACCGCCGCTGAGCTTCGCGCCCTTGGCGCTCAGATACGACAGCTTGTCGCCGAAGTGGCCGTCGGCGAAGCCGCCCGCGCCGTGCACCACGAAGTAGGCGCCGTACTTGGTGCCGTTCCAGGTGAGCTGGCCGTCGAGCGTGGGGGACGTGTCGTGGGAGGCGGTGCCGGTGAGCTTGGTGCGCCAGGCCTCCCTGCCCTGGGAGAAGCGGACGAGGGCCGCCGCCGTCTCCTTCCACTTGTTGGTGTCGGCGACCCGGGTCAGCAGCGCGAAGCCGTCGTTGTGGGCGATCAGCCCCCCGACCTCCTTGGCGCCCTTCACGATCGAGTCGCCGCCCGCCCGCTTGCCGGCCGAGGTCAGCGGGGTCACGTGCACCCCGTCCGACGCCGGCCACGCGACCCGCAGGGTCCCGTTGGGCGCGACGGCGGTCGCCGTGCGCGTCCACTCCCGTGTGTTGTTGTAACCGGCGGACAAATAGGGGAACTTGGCCGGCAGCGTCACGGCGGTGGCCGTGACGGCGAGGGATGGCGCAGCGGGCGTCGTCGCCGCCCCGGCGGTCGCGTACCAGGCGCCGGCGAGCAGCCCGGCCGCCGCGAGCCCCCCGATCAGGGGCTTACGGGCCGCGTGGGTACGACGGTGGGCGGTGGGGCGGGGGAGTGGTGCTGAGGTCATACCTGTCTGTTGCCGGGGGGCGGGGAAAGGTTGCCGCCGGATCGCGCGGCTCGAAATCGCAGCGCGACGCGCGACGCGCGACGCGCGACGGCCTGCGGCCTGCGGCCTGCGGCCTGCGGCCTGCGGCCTGCGGCCTGCGGCCTGCGCTCGGTGACCGGCGCTCGGTGACCGGCGAGTGGCGGCCGGCCCGGCGCTCGGTGACCGGCTCGGCGCCCCGGCCGTCGGCGCTCGGCCATCGGCGCTCGGTGACCGGCCCGGCGCTCGGGGACTGGTGACCGGCGATCGAGGGGCCACGGGCGACCGGCGAGGGGTGGCGGGCGGCGGGTGACGGCCAGTCCTCGCAGCAGGCACCCACCCACCTCAGCCCACCGGAACCAACGTCTCCCTGAGCCGCGCGGCGAACTCCGCCGGGTGGGTCAGCAATCCGAGATGCCCTCCCGGGAACGGACGGGCCACGCCACCGATACGGCGGGCGAGGAACGTGGTGGTGCGGTGCAGGAGCTGGCCGGCCGAGTCGATGCCCACGGCGACGGTGAGCCGGGGGGAGGAGGCGGACAGGGCGGCGAGGTGGGGGCTGTAGGAGGTGAAGGGGACCAGGACCCGGGTGAGGAAGACACCCATCGGCGTCGCCAACTCGTCGGCGGGGGACGGGGGTTGTGGTGTCGCGTCCGACGTCTTGTTCAGCTCCTCCTCGGTGAGGGCCCGTTCCTCCATGCCGGCCGTCATACGGATCGACGCGGCCTCGGCACCCTGGGTGCGGTAGGCGTCGCGCACCCCGGCGAACATCGACCGCTGTCGCTCGGCGTCCGGCAGTACCGCGACGACCGGCGGCTCGTGCGCGATCACATGGCGGAGCCGGTCCGGGTGCCGGGACGCCAGATCGAGGGCGGTGACGGCGCCCGAACTGCTGCCGAACACATACGCCGCCTCGCCCTCGGGAAGCACCGAGTCGAGTACCCGCGCCGCGCCGTCGCTCCACCACTCGACGCGCTGTTCCTCGACCGGCTCGCCGAGTCGGCCGTGGGCGAGGCCGAGGGGGTCGTACGTCACGACGGTGAAACGCTCGGAGAGGAGGGCGGTGGCGTTGTCGAGGCCCATGGAATGTCCGGCGCCGCCGGGGATGATGAGGAGGACGGGGCCTGAGCCGCGCACGTCGTAGTGATCACTCATCCTCCCGAAGCTACCGGCTGGGGCGCCCGGAGCGGACTGATTTTCCGGGACGCGTGGACGGAGCGGGAGGGGGCGGACACGCACAGTGGTGTCCGCCCCCCCAACAACGCATCCAGGCCCAGGACTTGGTGGGGGTCAGGCGATCGGCGCGTACACCATGCCCAGCTGGTCGATCTCGTCGCCGGCGCGGCCCGTGAAGCCGACGATCTGCCAGCCCGACGGTGCCGTGAAGGTCGCGGTGTCCGTCGTGGCGGTACCGGAGGCCAGGGTGCGGGACCTGTCCGTCGTGAACGCCGCCGAGAAGATCCTTGTGCGGCCGTCCTTCTGACCCTGTGTCAGTTTCACCGAGGTGAGATGCTCGCCGGACGCCAGGGTGAGGGAGGTGGCGGTGCCGCCGGTGCCGCCGTGGACCAGCGTCGTGCCGCCGTCGTGCGTCAGGGACAGCCCGTCGAGGCGGGAGGCGCCGCGCAGGGTGAGTGTGCGGGGCGAGGGTGTCGCCGGGAGATCGTCGGAGTCGTTGAAGGCCGTGCCGTGCGGGCCGCCGACGACATCGCCGGCGCGCAGCTTCGGGTTCAGCGTCCAGGAGAAGTCGACCGTGTGCGGGAAGTGGTCGGAGAGGTTGCCGCCCGCGGAGTCCAGGAAGGACGCCCACTCGTTGTTGTAACGGGTCGCGGAGAGGTTCACGAGCTTGCTGCCGCGGTAGAGGACCTTGTCGACGACCTCACAGCTGTTGGTGGGCGCGGTCGTCGGGCAGACGATCGGGTCACTGCCCTGGGCCGGCGGCGTACCGCCCTTGACCAGCTGGACCCACGCGTCCGTCAGCCCGTTCTCGGACGCGAGCGTGCGGATGTTGTCGGGCGTGCGCGTGTACCGGGTGTTCGTGTCACCCATGACGATCACGGCGTTGCCGGAGGAGTTGGCCCGGATGAACGCGGAGAGCTGCGAGACGTTGTCGCGGCGGGCTGCGTGTGCCTCGTCGGTGTCGTCGGCGTTGGTGTGGACGTTGTAGAGGTCCACGTAGACACCCTCGGCGATCCGCACCCGGGCGAGCGAAAAGCCCTTCGGGGTGAGGCAGTTGGTGCCGGTGCACTTGCTCCACTTCACCCGCTCGAAGTCCTGGAACGGGTAGTCGGAGAGGGTGTTGAGTCCGTCTCCGAAGGGCACGCCGCCACTGGTCGCCGTGCGGTACGGGTGGTTGTCCTTCGCGTACAGATCGGCGTGGTAGTTGAAGTCCTCCTGCACGTTGACGATGTCGTACGCGCCAAGACGCGGCGAGATCAACGGGGTGTTCACCTTGGGGTTGCCCGAGCTGAGCACATCCGGAAGGCCGGCGACGTTGTAGGTGAGAACGTTGAAGGTGCCCGAGGTGGCGGCAACCGCGGGAGTGGAGCCGGTGGCAGCGAGCCCGCCCAGCGCCAGAGCGCCGGCGACGAGGGTGCCGATGAGTCTTCTCATGGTGGGGGGTCTCCATGGGAGGGGGAAGTGAACACTGCTCAGGTTCACGGGCCAACAGTGTGCTGTACAAGGGCTGTTGGGGGAACAGAGAGTGGAGTGAAGATCCGCCGTTCCTGGGTTGTCGGGCGCCCGTGAGCGAAGCGGTAGCCCCCGAATTGACCGGAGGGTGTCTCCGGTTTACTGTGGAGGAAATTCGGAGATGGTCTCCGTTTTTGTTGGGGTCGCCGTACCGAGCAGTCCAGGAGGGTCTATGAACGCCGCGGAGCAGCAGGGCCGCAAGCCCCGTGCCGACGTCCAGCGCAATCGTGCGGCCCTGCTGGAGGCCGCCCAGCGTCACTTCCTGCGGGACGGGGTCGGTACGTCGCTGGAGGCGGTCGCCAAGGAGGCGGGCGTCGGGCCGGGGACGCTGTACCGGCACTTTCCCAACCGTGAGGCCCTGCTGGCCGCCGTACTCCAGGCCCGCACCGAGGAACTGGTGGCCCGCCGTGAGGACATCGCCGGCATCGGCGACGCCGGCGCGGCGCTGACGCAGTGGCTGCGGGCCATGGAGGACTACCTCAGCGCCTACAGCGGACTGCCGGAACCCCTCATGGCGGCCACCCGGGCGCAGGACCCGGGCAATCCGCTCACCGTCCCCTGCGACGATCTCATCGCCACGACCGACGCGTACGTGCGAGCCGCGCAGCGTGTCGGGTACGTACGCCCGTCGGTGACGGGCTACGACCTGTTCCTCGCGGCCTGCTCGGTCGCCTGGATCAAGGGCACCGGCGCCACCGGGGAATCCGTCGAGCGGCTGCGGGCGCTCGTGGCCCGCGGATACCGCGAGCCGGGCGACCGCGCGTAGCGGTCGGTACCTCACTCAAGGCCGGACCGCGCGGGGGCACCCCGCGCCAGACGGGCCGGGGCAATGGCCCGGCGGTCCCGCCGCGCCGTCATTCGCATCAAGCCGCCCGTGGGGTGGTGCGACCTTTGAAAGGATAAATCATGAAAATAACTGTTATCGGTGCCGGAGTAATCGGCGGAAACCTCGCCCGCAAGCTGAGCCTGGCCGGTCACGACGTACAGGTCGCGGATGCCCGGGGGGCGGAGGTCGTCGCGGCCGAGGTGGTCGAGGCGGGCGCCCGCGCAGTGGACCTGGACGCGTCGGTCCAGGGCCGGGACGCGGTCGTCCTGGCGATCCCGTTCGGGGTGCAGGAGAAGCTGGCGGAGCTGATCGCCACCGCCCCCGCCGAGACCGTCGTGATCGACACCTCGAACTACTACCCGCACCTCAACGGACGGATTGAGGCGGTGGAGGACGGCGGCCAGGTGGAGAGCGTGTACGCCTCCGAGCTCCTCGGCCGGCCCGTCATCAAGGCATGGAACGCCGCCCTTGCCGAGACCCAGCGCACCCGAGGTCTTCCGGCGGGCACTCCGGGCCGCATCGCCATCCCGGTCGCCGGAGACTCCGCGGAGGCGAAGAAGGTGGCCATGAGCCTGGTCGACGACACCGGCTTCGACCCCTACGACGCCGGCCCCCTGGCCGACTCCTGGCGCCAGCAGCCGATGGGCCCCGCCTACTGCACCGAACTGACCCTCGACGAGCTACCGGCCGCCCTGGCCGCCGCCGACCGCGTCAAGGACGCCGCCGTCCGCGACAGCATGCTCGAGCGGATCGCCGACCTCCCCGGCAGCCCCACCCTGGACGACATCGTCGAGATGAACCGCGCCGCGCACCGCTGACACCCCGCCCCCGGCCTCCTCTTTCTCGCCGAGCGCCGCCGCGCCGCCGATCCCGCGCAGGAGGGTGCGGCGGCTGCCCGCCGGACATCCAGGCGCACCAGCCCGGACGCACCGACCGCACGCGGCACGCCGCACGCCGCACGCCGCACGCTCGCCATCCTCGGCCATCCCCGACACCACCCCTGTTTCCTTCCGCCCGTTTGGAGGCGTCCCCCATGACGAGCCCGCAGATGCTTCTGGCCATGCAGTTCACCAGCGGCTACGGATCCGAGCCCGGGGCGTGGCGGCTGCCCGGGGCGAATCTGTCCAGCTACACCGACATGGACCAGTTCGTGCGTTACGCACAGGCCGCCGAGCGCGGCAAGATCCAGCTGCTGTTCATCGCGGACACCCCGGTCCTGGACGTGGACCTGGAGACCGAGCACCCGCACACCCCCCTCGACCCGCTCCTCGTCCTCACTGTGATAGCGCGCGAGACCGAGCGGATCGGTCTGGTCGCCACCGCCTCCACCACCTTCAACGAGCCCTACACCATCGCCCGCCAGTTCAAGGCCCTGGACGTGATCAGCCACGGCCGGGTCGGCTGGAACGCGGTCACCACCTCCCACCCGGCGGCCGCGGCGAACTTCGGCCGCCGCATCCCGCCCCGCGCGGAGAAGTACGAGCGCGCGCACGAGACCGTCCAGGTCGTGCAGGCTCTGTGGGGCAGCTGGGAGAAGGACGCCTGGGTTCGTGACGTCGAGGCGAAGCGGTTCGCCGACATGGGCAAGATCCAGCCGGTCAACGTCCAGGGCCGCCACGTCGCGTCCCGTGGCCCGCTGCCCATTCCGCCGTCCGAGCAGGGCCAGCCGGTCATCTTCCAGGCGGGCGGCGGCAGTTACGGTCTGGAACTCGCCGGCCGCTTCGCCGACGGCGTCTACGCCAACCCGATGACGCTCGAGGACGCCCAGGCCCAGCGCCAGGCCCTGCGGGATGCCGCCAAGCGGGCCGGGCGCGACCCGGACGAGGTGAAGATGTTCGCCGGTTTCATGCCGGCCGTCGCCGCCTCCCGCGAGGCCGCCCTGGAGCGCAGGCGTTTCCTGGACGAGTCTGTCGACCTGCGCCAGCGTGTGCAGTACCTCGGCGCGATGATCGGTCTGCCGCTTTCCTACGATCAGATCGACAGGCCGCTGACCGCACCCCAACTGGCCGACGCCGAGCCCAGCCCGCACGACCGGCGTTCCTTCCGTGCCCTGGAAGTGGCCCGTGAGGGCTGGAGTCTGCGCGATGTCCTCGCCCACGGCGTCATCGACTACCACCCGGTCGTGGGCGGCCCCGCCGCCGACATCGCCGACCACATGCAGCAGTGGTTCGAGGCCGGGGCCTGCGACGGCTTCTCGCTCGCCATCGACGGCTACCACGACGGCGTCGACGCCTTCGTCGACCAGGTCGTCCCCCTCCTCCAGGCGCGCGGCCTCTTCCACCTCGACTACGAAGGCCCCACCCTGCGCGACAACTTGGGCGCCCGCGAGCAGTACGGCCTGGACCCGCGCGTCACGGAACCGGCCCGGTCATGACCAGTACATCCCCGCTCGCCACAGCGCCCGCCACCGCCCCGCCCGCGCGCCGGTTCCGTGACGCCATGGCGGCCGTCGCCTCCCCGGTGGCCGTGGTCACGGCGATGGACGGCGAGCGCCCGCACGGCACCACGGTCAGCGCCTTCGCCTCCCTGTCCCTGACCCCGCCCATGATCCTGGTGTCCCTGGACAACCGCTCCCGACTCCTGGCGATCATCCGCCGCACCGGACGCTTCGGCGTCAACATCCTCGGCACCCACCAGGCCGGACTCGCCGCCGCCTTCGCCCGGCCGGGTGCGGACAAGTTCGCCGACGACGTCATCTGGTCGCTCAGCGCGGACCTGCCCCGCCTGCCCGGCTCGGCGGCGTGGATCGTCGCCGAGGTCGACGAGTACGTCACCGCCGGCGACCACACCGTCCAGCTCGCCCACGTCCTCGCCGCGGAACCCGGCGAGGAAGGCACCGAGCCCCTCACCTACCACCAGCGTCTCTTCGGCACCCACACGCCACTGACCACCTGAGCGGCCCGGTCTCCTCCCCAGCCTCGAACTCCGCTTTCCGGCGCCCCAACTCGACTGCCAGCAAGGACAGAAACACCGTGAAACTCAGTCTCGTCGAGCTCTCCACCGTCCTCCCCGGCGGCGACAGAACCCAAGCTCTCAAGGACTCGGTCGACGCCGCGAAGCAGGCGGAGGATCTCGGATATCACCGCATCTGGTACGCCGAGCACCACGATGCCGCCAGCACCGCCTCCTCGGCGCCCGAGATCCTCATCGCCCTGGCCTCGGCCGCCACCTCCCGTATCCGCGTCGGCTCCGGCGCGGTACTGCTCAACCACTACAGCCCCTACAAGGTCGCCGAGACCTTCCTCCAGCTCGAAGCCCTCGCACCGGGCCGCATCGACCTCGGCCTCGGCCGCGCCACCGCGGGCCCCCTGGTCGACCTCGCCCTGCGCCGCGACCGCGACGCACCGCCCGCCGACGATTTCGCCGAGCAGGTTCAGGAAGTACTCGCCTACTTCCACGGCCGCTTCCCCGCCGACCACCCCTTCGCACGGCTGAACCCCGCCGCGGGTGTCGCCTCGCGGCCCGACGTGTGGATTCTCGGCTCCTCGGGCAGCAGCGCCCGGATGGCGGGCGAGCTGGGCCTCGGCTACGCCTTCGCGGGTTTCATCAACCCTGACGTTGCCCCTCGTGCTCTGCTGCGCCACGGCGCGTTCTCCGCACCCGTGGCGGGCGGGCCGGCCGGAGGCCGCGGCATCCTCTCCGTCAGCGCCGTGGTCGCCGACACCGACGCCGAGGCGCGGCGGCTGAACTGGTCCAGGACCGCCCTGATGGCACGCCTGGCCCGGCAGGGGCCCGCGGCCCGGGTTCCCACGGTCGAGGAAGCCGAGCGGGAACTCGGCCAGGACCAGAAGGACGCCCCCACCGTCATCACGGACGGCCGCTGGCCCCGTCAGCTCGCCGGCAGCCCGCAGACCGTACGGGATCAGCTGGAGCAGATGACCAAGGCCACCGGCGTCGACGAAGTCATGATCCAGGACATCATCGCGGACCCCGAAGCCCGGTCACACTCCCGTGCCCTGCTGGCCCAGACGCTCGCCGTCGCCGCTCGTTGACGGTCCCCGCGCAGGTCGGGCGGATCCCTCCGAAGCGCTACCCGGGTACCTCCCCACGTACCCCGGCCCGGTGCGCCGCACCTGTCACCCGTTCACCCCCGTGTAGTGACCCAGACTCCACCGCCACAGCAGCCGGGCCCCCAGGAACGCCACCAGCCCCAGCAACGGCGACGCCGCAGCCAGCCAGTACGGGACGCCCGTGTCGTGGCCGTGGCCCGTCAGGACCGCTGCCGGGAAGTACGCGACGAAGGCCAGGGGCAGGCCGAAGGTGAGGAAGCCGCCCACCGCTCTCGGGAGTACGTTCAGGGGGTAGCTGCCGAACGTGCCGAGCAGCTCCTCCAGCCAGCGGCCCCAGTAGTCGGCGGCCGGGAAGCGCAGCGACGCGCACGCGACCACCAGGAACAGGGCCGCCTCCATGAGCATCCCGCCGAGGACGCCCAGCACCAGGTACGTGATCCGGCCCGCCGTCCAGTCCAGGTCGCTGCGTGAGAGCGCGCCCACCATCAGGCCCACGGCCACGGTCAGGTCGCCGATGGCGTTGGTGGGGAAGACGGACAGCTGCACCTGGCGGAACACCGGCATCGGGCGGACCAGATAGGTGTCGATCATCCCCTCCTGGATGATCCGGCCGATCCCGTGCAGCCGTCCGAGGAACAGGACGAAGATGCCGTGCGCCAGCATCCGGGTCGCCGGGATCAGCAGCACCTCCGAGCTGTCCCAGCCGCCCATCCCGGTGAACCGGGTCAACAGCACCGTCGCGAACACGATCACCGACACCTGCCAGATGGCACCGATCGCGATCATCAGCAGGAACTCGGAGCGGTACTCCAGCTGGGCACGGAAGTTGAGGCGCGTGATGCGCCATGCGATACGTACGGCGTTCACGGCCTCAGCCTCCCTGGGCGACGACTCGAAGGGCGGCCCGCCGCCACAGGAACCGGGTGAACAGGGCCAGTACGAGGACCCAGCCGGCCTGCACGGAGAGCTGGAAGGCCGCGTCCGAGAGCGGAATGCGGCCCACGTACAGCGACAGCGGCACACTCAGCGTGGCCTGGAAGGGGAGGAAGGAGCTGAGGGTGATGAACCAGCCGGGGAAGAACCACAGCGGTGCGTACACCCCGGACAGCAGGTTCTGCGCGAAGATCAGGATGAGCATCGCGGCGCCGTTGCGCAGCGTCCAGAAGCACAGCTGGTCGATGACGAGCATGACGTAGTAGAGAACCAGCTGGCCGAGCAGGAGGCTGAGTGCGAACACCCCTGCCACGGCCGCCGATTCGGGCGGTTCGACCACCCCGGCGGCCAGACAGACCAAGAACCCGGCGAATGCCCAGGCGAAGCCGTACACCTGCTCGCCCAGGGCCCGCAGCGCGTAGTAGCGCTGGGGCGGCAGCGGACGCAGGTACCAGTACACGATCGTGCCGAAGTGCATGTGCTGGAGTACGGTGTCGCGGCCCGCGTACTGGTCCAACTCCCGCAGCCGGGAGGCGAGTACGGCCATGACGGCGTACGTCACCGCCTGCTCGCGGTCGAGGCCGGCCGTCGTACCGGTCTGCTGGTAGAGGCCCTTCCACAGGGACGCGACCAGGACCACCTGGACGGTCAGCCGGATCAGGGCCGCGGTCATCCGGGGCGGGGCGTTCAGCTCGCCGAGGGGGGTGACCCGGGCGGCCCGCCAGGCGTGCAGGACGGCCATGTCAGGCGCCCTCGGGGGTCGCGGGTGCCTCGGCCTGGACGTACGCGGCACGCATCACGTCCTCGAGGTCGGCCTCGTCGAGGGCGATGTCCGTCACCTCGTACCGCTCGATGACCTGCTTGAGCGCCTGGTGGACGGTCGGGGCGGCCGGGCCCTCGGGGCCGAAGACCACCTGGGGGCCCTCGCGGCGCAGGAGAGCGATGCCGGGGAGCGGCGCCACCTCCGCGTGCGGGTCGGCCAGCGTGGCTCGGACCTGCCAGGTCGAGCCGAACTTTTTCTTGATCTCGTCCAGCGTGCCGTCCAGCACGAGCCGGCCGTGGTTGACGAGGACGACCCGCTCGGCGAGCCGCTCGACCTCGGTCATGTCGTGCGTGGTGAGGAGGACCGTCCGGCCGCGCTCCTCGACCTGGTGCCGCAGGAATTCCCGCACCTGCTCCTTCACGACCACGTCCATACCGATGGTGGGTTCGTCGAGGAACACCACCGGCGGATCGTGCAGCAGCGCCGCCGCGAGGTCGCAGCGCACCCGCTGGCCCAGCGACAGATGCCGTACGCGGGTGTCCCAGAACGTGGACAGCGCCAGCAGCTCGTCGAACTCCCGCAGCCGTACGGCGTGTTCGTCCTTCGGTATCTCGTAGATGTCCCGCAGGATCGAGAACGACTCGCGCACCGGCAGGTCCCACCAGAGCTGGGTGCGCTGGCCGAACACCGCCCCGATGTTGCGGGCGTTGCGCTCCCGCTCCAGGTACGGCACCACACCGGCGACGCGTGCCTCGCCGGAGGTGGGCGTGAGGATGCCGGTGAGCATCTTGATGGTCGTCGACTTGCCGGCGCCGTTCGGCCCGAGCAGCGCGAGGAGTTCACCCGGCGCGACGTCGAAGGTGATGTCGGAGACGGCCTCCTTGGCGACCCGCTCCGGCTGGACGAGGGAGCGCAGCGCCCCGGTGAACCCGGGACGCCGCACTGTGGTGTGGAAGGTCCGGGACAGGCCCCGGACCTCTATGTTGCCGCTCAACGTTCCCCCGATAGAGGCGAGATGAGGAAGTGTTACTCGATTGCTGTGAACACGAAGGTGAATGTCGCCGGCGCCACCCGCAGCAGGTACTGCGGCAGTGCGCCCGGCCCGCAGGACTGCGAGCCGATGCCCTGCTGCCCGTGGTCGAGGTTGACCCAGACGGTGTCCGTGGGCGTCAGGTCGGTCCGGTGGTCGGCCGCGTCGAGCTGTTCGCTCGTCCAGCGGCGGGCCGTGAACCAGAACTCCGGGTCGCCGTCGACCCGCAGTCCGCCGATCTCCGCCCAACGCACGTCGGCACGGGCGCCGTTCTCCTGCGGGCGGACGTAGGGGGTCTGGAGGTCGTCGACCGTCGACTCCCAACGACCCAGCATGGAGGCAGACTTGGTGTCGGGGTAGCCCTCACCGGGGCCGCCGCCGAACCAGGTGACCCGGTCCGCCTCCGACAGCCCCAGCCGGATGCCGAGCCTCGGCAGCGGCAGCTTCCACTCGCCCTCCGGGACGACGGACACGGTCAGTTGCAGCCGGTCGCCGTCGGACGTCCAGCGGTACTCCGTGTTCAGGGCCACCTCGGCGGCGGCCGGCGCCACCCGGGTGCGTACCGTCAGCGTGTCCTCGCCCGACTCGACGGAGTCCAGGCGGTGTCGCATACGGTGCAGGCCCAACTGCCGCCACAGCACGCCGTAGCGGATGTCGGGCTGCCACTCCGCGCCGAAGTCGTTGTCGGTGGGCGCTCGCCACACGTCCAGCCGCAGCTCCCGGACCTCGCGGCCGCCGATCGACCGCAGCGCACCCGTGCGGGCGTCGAAGGAGCCGGGGCCGAGGGTGATGACCCCGTCCGCCACGGCGGGCGCGGCCGAGGCGGTGACCGCCGGCGACGGACGGGCGGCCACGGGGACCTGGCCCCAGGCCACCTGGTGTCCCCGCTCGCCCCAGGCCGACTCGTCGGCCAGCAGCGCCCGTACCGTCCACTGGGACTCGGCGCCGCCCCGCGCGTCGGCGGGCGGCGCGGGCAGCTTCACGTCCGCCGACTCGCCGGGGGCGAGGGCGGGCACCGCGAGGGTGCCGGACTCGACCGCCGTGCCGTCGACGTCGTACGACCACTCGAAGGTGAGCGCGGACAGGTCGGCGAAGTCGTACGCGTTCGTCACGCGTACGGTGCCGTCCGTGCCGTCGCCCTCGATGCGGACCGGCTCGATGACCTTCTTGTACTCGAGGAGCCCCGGTGACGGCGTCCGGTCGGGGAAGATCAGCCCGTCGCAGACGAAGTTGCCGTCGTGCAGCTCCTCGCCGAAGTCGCCGCCGTACGCGTAGCCGAACCGCTCGTCCTTGACGCCGTGGTCGATCCACTCCCAGATGAAGCCGCCCTGGGTGCGCTCGTGGGCCTCGAAGATCCGCTGGTAGTCGGCGATGCCGCCGGGGCCGTTGCCCATGGCGTGGCCGAACTCGCAGAGAATGAAGGGGAGTTGGCGGCGCTTGTGGGTGCCGCCGTCCAGGTGCCGGCCGATCCGCTCGGTCTCCGCGTGGTCGGCGTACATGCGGGAGTACATGTCCGTGTCACGGCAGTCCCAGTCGCCCTCGTAGTGCACGAGCCGGGAGCTGTCCCGGCCGTGGATCCACTCGGCCATGGCGGTCAGGCCGCGTCCGGTGCCGGCCTCGTTGCCCAGCGACCAGATGACGACCGACGGGTGGTTCTTGTCCCGCTCGACCATCCGCGACGCGCGGTCCAGGAGGGCCGGGGTCCAGCGGTCGTCGTCGACGGGGTTGTCCCGCCAGCCCTGCTCGGTGAAGCCGTGGGTCTCCAGGTCGCACTCGTCGATGACCCACAGGCCGTACTCGTCGCACAGGTCGAGGAAGGCGGGGTGCGGCGGGTAGTGCGAGGTGCGGACGGCGTTGACGTTGTGCCGCTTCATCAGCAGCACGTCCGCCCGCATGGTCTCCAGGTCGAGGGAGCGGCCCTTCTCGGGGTGCCACTCGTGCCGGTTGACGCCCTTGAACAGGACCGCCTTCCCGTTGACCTTGATGAGCCCGTCCGCCAGCTCGACGGTCCTGAAGCCGATGCGCAACGGCACCCGCTCGCCCTCCGTGACCAGCTCACCGTCGTAGAGGCGGGGCGTCTCGGCGGTCCACGGCTGGACCGCGACCGTCACCGGCTCGCCCGTCCTGACATCGATGTCCAACTCGGGGACGGTGACCCGCCCGTCGACGTCGGACTCGACACGGAGGGTGCCCTCACCACTCGTGTGGTCGTACGAGGAGTGCACGAAGAAGTCGAGGACGCTGCCCGCCGGACGGTGCAGCAGCGTCACGTCGCGGAAGATGCCCGGCAGCCACCACTGGTCCTGGTCCTCCAGGTACGAGCCCGCCGACCACTGGTGGACCCGGACCGCGAGGACGTTGCCGCCGGGCTTCAGCAGATGCCCGACCGCGAACTCGTGGGCCAGCCGGGAGCCCTTGAACTCGCCGATGTCCGTGCCGTTCAGCCACACCCGGGCGCACGACTCGACCCCGTCGAAGCGCAGCACCGCCCCGCCGTCCGACAGGTCGGGCCAGTCGGACGGCAGGTCGAAGACGTGCAGGTGGTCGCCGGTCGGGTTCTCGGTCGGCACCCGCGGCGGGTCCACCGGGAAGGGGTAGAGGACGTTGGTGTAGATGGGCGCGCCGAAGGCGCCGTCGCCCTGGAGGACCCAGTGGCCGGGGACCGTCACCTCGGCCCAGTCCCCGGCGTCGAAGCCCGGCTCGGCGAACGAGTCGTCCGCGCCGTCGGCGGTCGGCGACAGCCTGAAACGCCAGCTGCCGTTCAGGGACAGCGAACCGGCGTCCGAGGACGCGTACCAGGCGCGGGGCGGAAGTGCCCCGCTGCCGGGTGAGACGTCCTCGACGTAGTCGGTCGCCGTCGCCGGGGATGCTGCCGTGGTGCGGAAGGACATCGGTCTCCTAGTTCGGCCCGTGGTTCAGCTCGATGGGCGGCTCAGCCCTTGATGCCGGTCTGGGCGATCCCCTGCACCAGCCAGCGCTGGAGGAAGAGGAACACGAACACCAGGGGCAGGATGGAAAATGCGGTGGCCATGAAGATCATATGGAAGACGACGGTCTGGTTGGTCATGTAGTTGGAGAGCGCGACCTGAACGGTCCACGCGTCCGGACTCTGACCGATGACCAGCGGCCACAGGAAGGAGTTCCACCCGTTGATGAAGGTGATGGTCGCCATCGCCGCGAAGAAGTTCAGCGAGTTGGGCACCACGATGCGCCAGTACGCACCCCAGTAGCCCAGTCCGTCCACGCGAGCCGCCTCCTCCAGCTCCTTGGGGAACCCCAGGAAATACTGCCGGAACAGGAAGCAGGTGAAACCACTGAACAGGCCCGGGATGATCAGACCCCGGTAGGTGTCCACCCAGCCGAGCGACGAGACCAGCACGAAGCTGGGTACGAAGGTCACCGCGGTCGGGACCATCAGGGTCCCCAGGACGGCGTAGAACACCTTGTTGGCGTGCTTGTACGGGATACGGGCCAGGCCGTACCCGGCGAGGGAGCACACCAGCAGGACGCCGACGGTGTGCAGGGTGGCGACGATCGCCGAGTTCCACAGGGACTGGGCGAAGGGCACCGTCCCGTCGTTGAACAGTTCGCTGATGTTGCCCCACTGGATGTCCGTGGGGAAGAACTTCCAGTTCTCTCCGGTGATCTCGAGGTCCGTGGAGAGGGCGTTGCGGACCAGCAGATAGAACGGGATCAGGAAGAAGAAGCCGGCCATACCGGTGGCGATGTAGAGCCCGGTGGAGCTCATCACGCCGCCGCCACGCCTGACGCGGCGCGGCTTTTTCGACTGCGGCGCCGGGTCCTGTACCTCGGGCACCTCGGGCATCGTGGTGGTCACTTGGACTCGTCCCCCCTTCCGAAGCCCATGAACTTGCCCTGGAGCAGGGTCACGGCGCAGATCAAGACGGTCAGGATGACCGCGCCGGCGCTGCCGGCACCGTAGTCCTGGCTCTCGCCCAGGGCCTTGTAGTACAGCTCGACCAGGGGTGGCCGGCCCCAGGTGGTCTTCGACAGGAGGTTGAAGAACTCGTCGAAGGCCTGGTAGGCGGCGATCAGCAGCAGCAGGATCACCGCGGTGGAGGTGGCGCGCAGCTGGGGCAGGGTGATGTACCGGAAGGTCTGCCAGCCCGGCTTGGCGCCGTCGATGGCGGCGGCCTCGTACAGCTCGCCCGGGATGTTCTGCAGCGCGGCGATGAAAAGGATCATGTAGAAGCCGGACTGCAGCCACAGACGCGCGCTGACGATGACCACCCAGTACCAGGGCGGGTTCGGGTCGGCCAGCCAGGCGATGTTCTCGATCCCGAACCAGCCGAGGACCGTGTTCATCAGGCCGAAGCGGACGCCGCTGAAGATGGACATCTTCCAGATCAGCGACGCGGCCACATAGCTGCACGCGGTCGGCAGGAAGAAGACCGACCGGAAGAACGCGCGCATGAAGCGCAGCCGGTTCACCAGCAGGGCCAGGCCCAGCGAGAGCGCCCAGGTGGTGGGCACGATGAACGCGGCGAAGGCGGTGAAGGTGCCGAGCGAGCCGACGAAGTCGTCGTTCGTCAGCATGTACGTGTAGTTGTCGAAGCCGACGAACTTGTCGGGCGTGACGGTGAAGCGGGCCTCGAAGAAGCTGAGCCAGAGGCTCCAGAGGATCGGCGCGTAGACGAAGATCGCCAGGCCGATGAGGAACGGCCCGGTGAAGAGCCAGAAGTTGAAGGTGGGGCTGCCCCGCAGGGCCCGCCGCGGCTTGGCCGGTGAGGCCTTCTCCGCGGCGGGGCGCGCGATGTCGCGCGTCTTCGTCGTCGACATGTCCTGATCCGTCCCGCGGCCTATCCGAACAGCTTCTTGAGTTCGCGGTTGACGGCCTCGTCGGCCTTGTCGAGGGCGGCCTCCGGATCCATGTCCTTGCGGACGGCGTTGGCGAAGACGTCCTCGAGGGCGGTGATCATGGCCTGGGTCCAGCCGATGTTGTCGAAGTGCCCGAACTCGTTGAAGAGCCTGACGCCCTCAGCGGCGTTGCCCGACTTGAGCTTGGTGGCCGACTGCGCGAGCGAGGCGCGCGGCGGGATGTGGAAGCCGTAGGAGGTGGCCCAGTCCTCCTGGTACTGCTTCTGGTCGATCCACAGCCACTTGACGTACTCCTTGGCGGCCTCGACGTTCTCGCTCTTGGCGTTGACGAACATCGACCAGCCGCCGTTGTAGACCGACTGCTTGCCGGAGTCGATGGTCTTCGGGAAGGGGAACACGCCCCAGTCGTCGCCGAGCGCGGCCTGGATGCCGGGCATCGCCCACATACCGCAGAACTGGATGGCACACAGGCCCTGGTTGAGGGAGGAGGGGTCCCAGGACTCGGTCGGCGCGCCGAGGAGGAGGTTGCCGCTGGTGAACAGCTGACGCATTTTCTTGATGCCCTCGATGACGCCTGGGGTGTGGTAGGCGATCTGGTTCTTCTCGTCGAGGGTGTCGGCGCCGGCCGACCAGATCATCGGGTTGATGACGTTGTGCAGGTCGTTGCCCATGTACAGGCCCTTGACCTTGCCGGTCGTGAGCTTCTCGGCGGCCTCCATCAGCTCGTCGAGCGTGGTGGGCACGTCGACCTTGGCCGCCTCCAGCATCGACTTGCGGTAGAAGAAGAACTGCGGGTCGTCGATCATGCGGACGCCGTAGATCTTGCCGTCGACCGTGTGCGACTTGATGTCGGCCGGGTTGAAGTCCGACTTGACCGGCTCGATGATGTCGGTCAGGTCCGCCACCTGGCCGCTCTTGATCATCTGGATCTGCGGGTGGAACTCGAAGAGGTCGGGCGCGTTCTTGGTGAGCAGCGTCGCGAACAGCTTGCTCTCGAAGTCGGCGCTGGTGATCCACTGCGTGGTCACGTTGGCCTTGTCGTAGGCCTTGGCGTACTTCTTGATGGCCTGCTCGGTGCCCGCCTCGCCGTAGGCGTGGAAGTACTGCGTGAGGTTCGTGCCCGAACCGGCCCCGCCGGAGCGGCCGTTGTTGCCGCCGCAGGCGGTCAGCGCGCCCGCGGCGGACAGGCCGGCTGCGGCGCGGAGGATGGATCGGCGGTCCCAGTTGCTGCTCATGGCCGACATGTGACGTCCTTGTCTCTGGTGCGGCTGCGGGCCACGGGCGAAGCGCCGAGTGGCTGAAACAGGAGGTGCGGAGCGGGACGTTAACCTTCGGCTAAGGCTTCGGCAAGGGGTTGGACGAAGCCCGTTCGAAACGTTGCGGACTGTTCGGCATTTCGGACGTGACAAAGGCGCGGACCGCTCAACGGCGGTCCGCGCGGGCGCGGTTGACCATTGGACCAGACCTATTTCAGCGGCATCGCGCCGGTCCGCCGGGCGGTCGACGACCGCTGGGTCACCGAGGACAGGGCGCCCTCGAGGGCGAACGTCGCCGCCCCCAGGCACGCCGGATCGGTGGGGATGGGGGACAGGACGATCTCGGTGGCGGCGAGCGGCCTGCTGAGCGCGTGCCGGCCGACCGACTCGCGCACCTCGCGCAGCAGCGGCTCGCCGAGCGTGCGGGCGACCCAGCTGCTGAGCACGACCACCTCGGGGTTGAGGACGTTGACCAGGTTCGCGATGCCCGCGCCGATGTAACGGGCCGTCTCCCGCACGACCTCGACGGCCACCGGATCGCCCGCCTCCACCCCACGGGCCAGCGCGTCGATGGTGGCGGTCTGGTCCTCGGGATGCAACAGCGGGCTGTCCGGGCCGAGTTCGCGCAGGTTCAGCATGATGCCGGGCGCGCCGGCATAGGCCTCCACGCAGCCGTGGTTGCCGCAGCGGCACAACCGCCCGTCAAGGACGAGCGTGGTGTGCCCCCACTCGCCGGCGCTGTTGCTCACCCCCCGGTACAGCCCGCCCTGGAGCGCGAGCCCCGCGCCGACCCCCGTACCGAGATTGACCACCACCACGTCCCCGCGCCCGCGCGCCGCCCCGAACCACATCTCGGCGACCGCGCCGGCGCGCAGCGGGTTGTCCAGGTAGAGCGGGTAGGCGATGACCTCGGACAGCAGGTCGAGCAGGGGTACGTCGTGCCAGTCCCAGTTGGGCGCGTACTCCGAGACGCCGGTGTCCCGGTCCACCTGCCCCGGCACGCTCACCCCGACGCCCAGCACCCGCGCGCCCTCGATGCCGGCCTGCGCGACCACGGAGCCCACGGCGGCGGCCACATGGCTGACCACCTGCTCGGGCAGGCTCTCGCCGGGACGCATGTCCTCGTCGGCGCGGGCCAGCACGTTCAGCGCGAGATCGAACAGCTCGACATGGACGTACGTCTCCGCGATGTCGACGCCGATCAACGCGCCCCCCGGCGCGTTGACGGCCACGAGGCCCCGGGGGCGGCCGCCCGCCGAGTCCTCGAACCCGACCTCCGTGATCATCCGCAGCTCGAGCAGCTCGCCGACGAGCGTGGCGACCGTGGCGAGGCTCAGCCCGCTCGCGGCGGCCAGCTCCTGCCGGGACGTGGGTGAATGGGCGATGATCTGGCGAAGCACCTCATAGCGGTTCGCGGTGCGGATGTCACGTGACGTGCGCTTCACCACCGGGTGTGCCCCCTCGCCGAGCAGATCCCGTACGGACCTGAAATGCGGACAGACCGGAGCACGACGGCACCGGCGCGGCGCAAGGCTATGGGAGCGGGGGAGGTTCGACAAGGGGTTAGGAAAGGGGCTGAAGAAAGTTCCCCCGCACGTGGCACCGCCCCCGGCCCGAGGTCAGCCGCCGAGGACCTCCTGGACGAACGCGTTCGTGAACTTCGCGGACGGGTCCAGGAACGCCGCCAGCGCCCCGAAGTCCGCCAGCCGCGGATAGCGTCCCCGCACCACCTCCGCCGGTACGGCGAACACCTTCCCCCAGTGCGGACGCGCCCCGTACGGGTTCAGCGCCGACTCGACCCGCCGCACCACCGGCAGCACCGCCTCGGTGTCCGCCACCCAGGTGAAGTGGAAGGCCACACTGTCCCGCCCGTACGCCGGGCTCAGCCACTGCGTGTCGGCGGCGATCGTCCGCACCTCGCACACCTGCAGCACCGGCGCGACGACGTCCCGGATCGCGTCGAGCGAGCGCAGCGCGTCGAGCGCGTACGGGCGCGGCAGCAGGTACTCCGACTGGAGCTCCTCGCCGCTGCTCGGCGTGAACTCCGCCCGGAAGTGGGGGAGCCGCTCGTGCCAGGGCCCCGGCACCCCGAACTGCTCGGTGCAGTTCACGGCCGGCATCCCCGGCACCGGGTGCATCGCCTCGGTGGCCGGCTCGGCCCACGGGAAGTCCACCGGCGCCTGGTCGGTCCGCCGCTTCAGCCACACCTGCCCAAAGCCCGGCGCCCGCCAGTCGGTGAACAGGCTCACGCTGTACGCGGCCCCGGCCACCGCCTCGAAGTCCAGCCCGTCCAGGGGCAGTTCGGTGAACACGTACTGCTCGACCTCGAAGTCCGCCTCCAGGTCGAGGGTGAGGGCCGTGACGACGCCCAGGGCGCCGAGCGCGGTGACCGCGCCCTCGAACCGCTCCTCGCCCCGGCTGATCGTCACCGTCGAGCCATCCCCGGTGACCAGCTCGACCTCGCGCACCGCGGCGGCGAGCGAACCGTTGCCGACCCCCGAACCGTGCGTACCGGTGGCCACCGACCCCGCCACCGAGATGTGCGGCAGGGACGCCATGTTGTGCAGCGCGAGCCCGCGCCCGTGCACGGCCCGGGCCAGCTCCGCGTACCGGACCCCGCCGCCGACCCGGACCGTACGGGCCGCCGTGTCCACGTCGATCTCCTGGGGCAGGCCGGCCAGCGAGAGCAGGACACCGCCGGCGCCCGGCTCGGCGATCTCGTTGAACGAGTGCCCGCTGCCCAGCACCCGCACCCGCTCGCTGTCCGCCACGAGCGCCCGCAGGGCGTCCAGGGAACGCGGTCGGTGCAGTTCCTCGGGCGTGTAGATGATGTTGCCCGCCCAGTTGGTCAGCGTCTCGGCCATGGGGTTTGTCCCTCCGCTCAGGTGCGACGACCCTCTCACGCGACGCCGGAGGACATGCCCGAGGGGCCCCGCGGCCACCCACGCGCGGGCGGGGGCATACCGTGAGGAGTCGAACGCCGGGACACCGCCGGAGCTGGAGGAGACACGGGATGGGCAGCCGCACCGCGCTGGTCGAGGATCTGATGGAGCGCTTTCCCCATGTACCGAGGGAAGCCGTCTTCAAAGAAGACCTGCTCAGGGGTGGTGTCGCCTTCGACGCGTCCGCGCTCAGCGACAACGAGAGCGGTGACGTCAAGCCGAAGTCGTACTTCATCTTCTCCTTCGACCACGGCACCCTGCCCGAGCTGGGCGAGGCCGCGCTGCGCCGCCCGCCGGAGGAGATCATCCTCACCGGCGGGCCCTACGACCTGCGCCGGACCGTCGTGTCGGTGCGGGTGAACCCGGCGTCGCCCTACCGGGTGGCCGCCGGTGAGGACGGCGTCCTCGGCCTCTATCTGGACGGCAGGCGGATCTCCGACGTAGGGGTGCCGCCCATGCCGGAGTACTACCGCCACACCCTCTCCAACGGGAAGTCCGTCATGGAGGTCGCCCCGACCATCCAGTGGGGCTACCTGATCTATCTGACCGTCTTCCGGGTCTGCCAGTACTTCGGCGCCAAGGAGGAGTGCCAGTACTGCGACATCAACCACAACTGGCGCCAGCACAAGGCCGCCGGGCGGCCCTACACGGGCGTCAAGGACGTCGACGAGGTCCTCGAGGCGCTGGAGATCATCAACCGGTACGACACCGCCAAGGCCTCCACCGCTTACACGCTCACCGGCGGCGCGATCACCTCGAAGCTCCAGGGCCGCGACGAGGCCGACTTCTACGGCATGTACGCGAAGGCGATCGAGGAGCACTTCCCGGGACGCTGGATCGGCAAGGTCGTCGCCCAGGCGCTGCCCAAGGACGACGTGCAGCGCTTCAAGGACTACGGCGTGCAGATCTACCACCCCAACTACGAGGTGTGGGACCGCCGGCTCTTCGAGCTGTACTGCCCCGGCAAGGAGCGCTACGTGGGCCGCGACGAGTGGCACAAGCGGATCCTGGACTCGGCGGAGGTCTTCGGCGCGCGCAACGTCATCCCCAACTTCGTGGCCGGTGTGGAGATGGCCGAGCCGTCCGGGTTCACCACGGTCGACGAGGCGATCGCGTCCACCACCGAGGGCCTGCGCTTCTTCATGTCGCACGGCATCACGCCCCGGTTCACCACCTGGTGCCCCGAGCCCACCACCCCGCTCGGCAAGGCCAACCCGCAGGGCGCGCCGCTGGAGTACCACATCCGTCTGCTGGAGGCCTACCGCGCCACGATGGACGAGTTCGGCCTCGACTCGCCCCCCGGCTACGGCGAACCCGGCCCCGGCCGCGCGGTGTTCTCCGTCAGCTCCTTCATGGACAGCCTGCCGGCCCGGGATCCGGTGCCGAACGTCTGAACAGAGCGCCCCCGCGATCCGTATGGGGGGCCGGGGACAAAAACGTCGTTCCGCTCACCTCGCGACCCCCGTACGGCGAGCCGCGTTGACATGTGCGGACATGTGAATACGTCGCTTGTCAGTTGTGCGGGAAACGTGAAAAGCTCGGGGCTCCGTTCTGGGAAACGTTCCCCTCAACTCCCTTGTTCCTGGGGGCAGTTGACGTTCTACCCTGACCTTGACGTTGGCGTGTGCAAGCCGTTGATGCTGGAGTCCCCCCAAATGCCAGATCTGCCGACCCCTCAGGACGCCGCCGAAGCAGCGCTGTTCTCCGAGTGCTGGGACGCGGTCCTCTCGTACGCCGACCTGTGCACGTCCGGCTCCTCCGCCGGCACGGAGCTGGCCGCCGAGGCGTTCACGCACGGTATCCACGCGGCCCGGGCCGCCGACTTCGGCGCCCGCAGCACCGGGCGCCGCATACCCCGGCTGCCCTGGATACCCCTGCTGCTGGCGGCGGTTCGCAGCACCGCCGCGTCCTGGGAGGAAACCGGGCACGGCAACCATCTCGACCCCGACCTGAGGCTCTGGCTCAACTCCGACAAGGCCGCCCGGTACGTGGGCCCGCCGCTGCGCCGCCCGCTCGCGCTGCGCGCCCTGCGCGACATGCAGGAACCGGACGCCGCCCTGCTGTGGCTGGCCGAGGTGGAGGCGCTGCCGCTGCCCGTCGTGGCCCGCCGGCTCGGCCTCGACCCGCATACCGCCGCCGACGAACTCGTCCAGGTGCGCGGCCTGTTCAGGGACCGGTGCCAGCGCAACCTCCTCGACATCCCGATGAGCTCCGAGTGCCGCAGCTTCGCCCGGCTGCTCGACGCCGTCACCCGCTCGCAGGGCGCCGAGATCCCCGAGGACCTCTCCTGGCACCTCGCGACCTGCGTGGAGTGCGCCGAGGCCGCCGCCTGCCTGCGGCTCTACGGCGGCATCAGCGGCCTGCCCGCCGCGCTCGCCGGCGGTGTCATCGGCTGGGGCGGCCTCGCCTATCTGGAACGGCGCCGCCGCGCGGCCGAGGCCGGCCTGCTCGGCGGGCGCACCGAAGCGGGCATGAACACCGGACTCACCATCGGGGAGTTCCGCCCGCGCATCGGCCGTACGGCGATCCTGGTGGCCGCCGTCATCGTCTCGGCGCTGACGCTCACGGTGTCACTGATGCCCTTCGGCGGATCGGACGGCGACACGACCACGCGGGGCGGCGCGAGCGACAACAAGCCCGTCGTGGACCCGGCGTCCGTACTGCCGTCCGGCCTGACCGTCCCCGTGGGCGCCACCCCGTCCGCGTCCCCCCTGCCGACGGACCAGGCCTCGAAGCCGCACACCGGCTCGTCCCCGACGGCCAACGACAAGCCCGACACGGAGCCCCAGGGCACCTCCTCGTCCACCGAGCCCCGTGAGAAACCCACGCCGAGCCCCGCCAAGAGCGCCCCGGTGTCCTGCGACGTCGACTTCGACCTCGTCAACGAATGGCCCGACGGCTTCCAGGCCACCATCAGCGTCACCACCACGAAGGCCCTCGACGGCTGGAGCATCGCCTGGAGCTTCCACAACGGCCAGCGGGTCAGCCAGATGTGGGACGCGAACTTCAGGCAGGACGGCGACCGCGTCACGGCCACCGCCGCCGACTACAACAGGGCGGTCGCGGCGGGCGGCACGGTCTCCCTCGGGTTCCTCGCCGGCCGCGACGGCGACAACGAGCTCCCGTTCGACTTCACGGTGAACGGCAGCCCCTGCACGAGCACGACCTGACCCACCCCACGCGGGGCACGGGGTGCCGTGAACGGCCGGAGGATCACGCGGAGCGAGGTCAGATCACCTCGGTCTCACTCCGGTCGGCCCGCTCCCAGAGGGTGTGGAAGCGGCCCTCGCGGTCGGTGCGCCGGTAGGTGTGGGCGCCGAAGTAGTCGCGCTGGCCCTGGGTGAGGGCGGCCGGCAGGCGCTCGGCGCGCAGGGTGTCGTAGTACGACAGGGCGGCGGAGAACGTCGGGACCGGGACACCGTGCCGGGCGGCCGTCGCGACGACCTCGCGCCACGGGACCTGCGCGTCGGCGATCTCGGCCGTGAACCCCTCCTCGGTGAGCAGGGTGACCCGGCAGGGATCGACGGCGTAGGCGGCGCGGATCCGGTCGAGGAAGGCGGCGCGGATGATGCAGCCACCGCGCCAGATCTTCGCTATCGCGCCGAGGTCGATGTCCCAGCCGTACTCCGCCGACGCGTCCAGGATCATCTTCCAGCCCTGGTCGTAGGCGATGAGCTTCGACGCGTACAGGGCGTGCTCGACCAGGCAGGCGAACCGCTCCGCCTCGTACGCGGTGAGGTCCCAGCTGCTCCCGCCGGGCAGCTGCTGGTACGCGGCGCGCAGGGCCCGCTGGCCCGAGGCGGCACGGGCGAACGTGGCCTGCGCGATGGCGGTGACCGGCGAACCGAGTTCCAGGGCCGTACGTACGGTCCAGCGGCCGGTGCCCTTCTGCCCGGCGGCGTCGGCCACCACGTCCACGAAGGGGTTGCCGGTGGCGGAGTCGGTGTGGGCGAGCACCTCGGCGGTGATCTCCATCAGATACGAGTCGAGACGCCCCTTGTTCCACTGCCGGAACACCTCGGCGATCCGCGCGGGCTCGTAACCGCCGACCTGCCGCAGCAGATGGTAGGCCTCGCCGATCAGCTGCATGTCGGCGTACTCGATGCCGTTGTGCACCATCTTCACGAAGTGCCCGGCGCCGTCCGTGCCGACGTGGGTGACGCAGGGCTCGCCGTCCACCTTGGCGCTGATCGTCTCGAACATCGGCCCGAGCGCCGCGTACGCCCCCGCGGAGCCGCCGGGCATGATGCTCGGCCCGTTCAGGGCGCCTTCCTCACCGCCCGAGACGCCCACCCCCACGAAGTGGATACCCAGCCCGCGCAGCGCCTGTTCCCGGCGGCGGGTGTCGGCGAAGTGGGCGTTGCCGCCGTCGATGATCATGTCGCCGGGCTCCAGGAGCGCCGCGAACTCGTCGATCACCGCGTCCGTGGCCGCCCCCGCCTGAACCATGATCATGAGGCGACGGGGACGCTCCAGGGCCGCCACGAACTGCTCCGCCGTCTCGGCGGCCACGAAGTCGCCCTCGTGCCCGAAGTCCTCGATCAGCGCCTTGGTCCTGGCGGGGGTCCGGTTGTGGAGGGCCACGGTGTAACCGTGCCGGGCGAAGTTCCGGGCCAGGTTCCGGCCCATCACCGCAAGGCCGGTGACGCCGATCTGCGCGGTCGCCATCATGGTGTCGCTCCTTCGCTCGGGGCGGTCCCCACCGCCTCACCGATCAGTTACGGCTGACGGGGCCCCAGTTGTTCAGCCGAAACCGATTGGTGTGCGGAGCCGGTGGGTGAGCGCGGCGAAAGTGCTTTCAGCGAGAGCGTTTCCGTGCCGGGTGACGACGAGTGAGAACGGGGTCCTGCGTGACCCTCCGTCAGTCGTGGGCCAGCCCGGGCAGGTGCTCGGCCAGGTGCATCGCGTGCAGCCGCGCGAACTCGTCGTGGGTGCACGGTCCGTATGCCGGATGCGGGGCATGTGTTCCCGTGTGCTCCGTGAACTGGGCCACGGCTTCGGCGAGTTGAGCGACGGCTGCGGCCGGCGGAAGGTCCCGGTCGAGTTGCGGGGCGCCGTCGATCACCGCGCCGAGCGGGTGGCGCATCCGGTCCCGGCCCAGAAAGGCCCGCTTCGCCAGCGCTCCCACGGTTGCCCGATAGAGCGGCGGTTTCAGACGGGGGTATCCGGCGACCGAGTAGCGGACGGTCTGGGCACAGTGCTGGAGGGTCTGCGAGAGATTCCAGACGCTTCCGGGAGCGAGCACATCCGATTCGGGGAGGTCGTCGGCGACGTGTTTCTGGGCGCGCTCGGCCAGTTCGGTGAGACGGGGGGTTGTCATGGTCTCATCGTGGCACGGGCCCCGGTGGCGAAATTCGGTGGCACTGGGCTGCGTACCGCTCTACAGTGAGCAGCGCTTCACGCGGCGGTCGCTGACCGCCGCCATCAGCTGAGTGAGAAACGGGAGGTGTGACCGATGGCTGTCTCTGTGATGGGCGTTGCCCCCAACCAGAAGTTCGTCCACTCCACCTCTGTGGCCTCCGGCTGAGCCTACGTGTGGGCCGGGGCCACCCCCTGAAGGGTCCCCCTTGAATCTCCCGTCCGCTTCCCCTTCTCGTTCTACTCCGACTTCTTCTACTTTGTCGCGCTCTCTGGCCCCCTACGGCTGGGACGACGCATGGGCCGCCGAATTCGCCCCGTACGCGTCCGAAGGGCTGCTCGTCGGCCGGGTGATCCGCGTCGACCGGGGCCAGTGCGACGTCGCCACCGCCGACGGGGTGCTGCGCGCCGACACCGCGTTCGTCACCCCGCACGACCCCCTGCGGGTCATCTGCACCGGCGACTGGGCCGTGATCGAACCGGCCGGTGATCCCCGCTACGTCCGTACGTACTTGCCGCGCCGCAGCGCGTTCGTGCGGTCGACCTCGTCCAAGCGCTCAGAGGGCCAGATCCTCGCCGCCAACGTCGACCACGCCATCGTCGCCGTGTCACTGGCCGTCGAACTCGACCTCGGCCGCGTCGAACGGTTCCTGGCGCTGGCCTGGGAATCGGGCGCGCAGCCCGTCGTGGTGCTCACCAAGGCCGACCTCGTACCGGACGCGACGACACTCTCGTACCTCGTCCAGGACGTGGAGGCCACCGCGCCAGGCGTGCCGGTGCTCACCGTCAGCGCCGCCAACGGGGACGGCGTCGACGTCCTCGCGGCGGTCGTCTCGGACGGCACGGCCGTGCTGCTCGGGCAGTCCGGTGCGGGCAAGTCGACGCTCGCCAACGCACTGCTCGGCGTGGACGTCATGGAGGTCCAGGCCATCCGGGAGGTCGACGGCAAGGGCCGGCACACCACGACCACCCGCAACCTGCTCGCCCTGCCCGGCGGGGGTGTTCTCATCGACACCCCGGGGCTGCGCGGTGTCGGCCTCTGGGACGCCGGTACCGGCGTCGGGCAGGTCTTCGCCGAGATCGAGGAACTGGCCGCCGACTGCCGCTTCCAGGACTGCGCCCACACGGCGGAGCCCGGGTGCGCGGTGCTGGAGGCGGTGGACTCGGGGACGCTGTCCCATCGGCGCCTCGACAGCTACCGCAAGCTGCTGAGGGAGAACCAGTACATCGTGGCCAAGACGGACGCGCGGCTGCGGGCGGAAATCCGGAAGGACTGGAAGAAGAAGGGGGCGGAGGGGAAGGCGGCGATGGAGGCGAAGCGGGGGCGCCAGCGCTAGCCCATCGGGGGCGGCCGCGGTCCCCGCGCCGCCCCCGACCCCGCCTGGGGCTGCGCCCCGACCCCGCCTGGGGCTGCGCCCCGCCCCCCGCAGGGGGGGGGGGCCGGCCCCCCCGGG